>JAGQJE010000031.1 GCA_020430775.1 Myxococcales bacterium | reverse complement strand
GGCACGATCCCCGCGATGACGAAGATCACGATCGGCGCGCGGGTCTACTTCCCGCTGGCTGATGCCTCGGGGACTGGCACCGTGAACGCGCCTGTCGTCGCCGCTGAGCCGGGGCTCGCGGGCAACGTCTCGGCCGGTGCGCCTGCGACGCTCGGCGCGACTCTCGCGGGCATCTCGACCGCGGGCACGGTTGCGGCGGGCGGGATAACCAACGGCGTCGACCTTGAGCCGCTCTCGCGCGTGGCGCAGCGGCTCCAGCAGCGCCTTCGGCGTCCGCCTGGCGACGGTTCGACGGCCGACATCGAGCGCTGGATCCTTGAGCTGCCGGGCAACACTCGCGCGTGGGTTTACCCGCTCGACCCGGCGATCGGGCAGTACAGCGTCGCCTTCGTGCGCGATGACGATCCGACGACGATCATCCCGGACTCGTACGCGATGGAGCTGACGCGTAACTATCTCCAGAGCCGCACCTCCCCGACCGCGGGCCGGCTCACCGTGCGTTCGCTCGTCGGCCGCACGCTCACTTGGCGCGTCAACTTTACGCCGTCGAGCGAGGCGATCCGCCTGTCCGCAGAGACCGCGGTGCGCGAGCTGGTGCGGAGCGAGGCTGAGCCTGGACTCGTCTTCGACGCCGGCCGCGTGAGCGATGCGATCGCAAGTGCACCTCGCGTCGTGCGCCACCGCATGGTGAGCTTCTCCCCGACGCTCGCGATGCCCACCGAGATTTACACGGACGCAGCGATCGTGCTGGCCTAGAGGGCTCATGGACTACATTCAGCACAGCTCTCACGTAGACGACGCCGAGGGCAAATACCAGTTCGGCGAGACCCCCCCGACGAAGACTGTCGTAACGGCGCAGTTTCTCAACGGCGTGCAGAACGAGCTCATGCACATCATCGAGGAGGCGGGGATCACGCCTTCCGTTGCCGACAACACGCAGGTGCTTGAGGCGATCCGCAAGATCGGAGCGATCACGAGCGTCGACACATCGCCGCCAGGTCCGGCCGCCGTAAGCTCCGGCGCGACGGTTCAGGTGCAGAAGATCGCGGCGGTCCGCACCGGCGACCTGGTGCGCGCGACGTACGTACTCGGCGTGACACCGGCACAGGGGGAAGACGCTGTAACCGCGACGCTCGCCCCGCCGATCGGCTCTGCGTGGAGCTTCATCTCCGGATCTGTTGCGTACCAAAATAGCTGGCACGCGCTGCTTAGCGCGATCACTGCCGTGCCGATGCACGACGGCGTCGACGGCGTTTCGAGCGGCGCGGGATTCACCGCGTCGATGTTCGTGGGCCGTTCGTTCGCGTCGAGCTCCGCCAGCGTCTACGTCGAGGCGTTCTATCAGGTGATCGCGGAGTGATGCGATGACGCCCGCAGAGATCCGCCAGCGTGAGACAGTGGCCGCGCTCATCCCGCCCGGGCTCGGGTGGGAGGAGCCGCTCGTGGCGGCGCTGTGGGCGGCGACCTCGCATGAGTTCGCGCGTCTCGCGATCGCGATCGCGACGCTGCGCGCGGAGGCGGACCCGGCGCAGGTGACGGAGCTGCTGACGGCGTGGGCGATCGAGTGCGGCATCCCCGATGCGTGCTCGGTGGCGAGCGACGACGACGGGCTACGCGCCGACCTCGCGCGGCACCTCGGCGGCAGCGGCGGCAACAGCTACACGGTCGACCCGTACGAGGCGATCGCGGTCTCGCTCGGCTGGGCATCCCCGGCGCTCACGTGGATCAACGAGGGCGCGCCGTTCTACGCGGGCGAAAGCGCCGCTGGCGATGCGCTCGGCAACGACGAGTGGGTCTACAGCTACCTCGTGCAGTACGTGACGGAGGGGCATTCCGCGGAAGCGCAGGCGGCGCTCGAGTGCCAGATCCGCCAGCGCATCCCCGCGTGGATCTCGCTCTCGTTCGACGCGATCGCGCCCATCGTCCCGCCAGATCCGGAGACGCGCACGATCCCCCTCACCGGCGTGACATTCTGGGGCACAGAGAACGAGATGTCGCCTGATGGTCTCGACGGTCCAGCGGGGTCTCTGGCCTGGGCGAATCGGCAGGCGGGCGCGCTCGACAGGATGGTTACCTCGAGCCCATGTGATCCCATCACGCGCGATGGGCACGACGGATTCTCGATCTATCGTGGCGGCATAAACCCAGGCGGCGCGCTGGCTGTCGAGGGGACGACCATGTCGGACCATTTCGGGGCGCACGGCGGTGCGCCAGCGTATTACCTCGCGTTCGTGATCTACGTCCCATCGTTTGTTGCCTCGAGCGGCGCAGAGATCATTTCGGACGGGACCCTCGGCGCGAACAAAACATGGATCCTCGTCCTGGCCGGAGACCCGACGACGCGGTCGACAATCTACTCGTCGAGCTCCGCGACGAGCGCGACGCGGTTTACCGGGCCGTTTCATCTTGAGGTCGCGTCGGGCGCGGGCACCGGGCTCCAGGAGAATGCGTTCAACCTCGTCGAGCAGTGGGGCGGTGGCGACGGACAGGAGCACATCAGGGTCAACGGAGGTGCGACGCACACCGGAGCGTCCGCGCCCACGACGCCGACGTACTGGGCGAGCCGGCAGCTCTACATCGGCCACTGGCAATGGTACAGCGCGAACGTCGAGTTCTTCGAGTTCGTGACGGCGGCCGAGGCACAATCCTCCACAAATCGTGATGCATACGTGGCGGACCTTGCCGCGATCTACAGTCACCCGGAGTGGGCGCCATGACCCGGCGCGTCGACACCATCGGCACCGGCCGTCCGCCTGGCTCGTCGCTACCGGAGGCGGTCGACCGGCTGTGGGAGCGCAGCTCTCAGCAGGCGCGCTCACAGCTCCGTCTCGAGGCCGAGCTGCGGCTCCTCACGCAGGCGGTGGGCGGCCTGCGTGAGGAAACCAAGGCGCTCGCCGCGGCGGTCAAGGATCACGGCGAGCGCATCGGCGCGGCGAGCGGCGGGTGGACCGCCGGCAGGGGCGTGTTGGCGCTCACCGGCGGCCTCATTCTCACCGGCATCGGGTGGTGGATGTCGATGACCGGCACCGCCGTGCGGACCGCGCAGGCGACCGCCGACATGGCCGCGCGCGCGCAGGACCGCGCTGAGGTGCGCGCGCGATACGCCGCGCAAGCGGCCAG
>JAGQJE010000220.1 GCA_020430775.1 Myxococcales bacterium | reverse complement strand
TGCCAAAGTTTGCTTCGCCGCGACTCAGGCGCGGCGAAGTGAAGTTTGGGAGGGGGCGCGTGCCCCCTCCCTGAGCCGAAGGCGAAGGCATTACCAATACGACCACGACGCCAATGCCGATACGTGAGGCGCCGCTCCGGTGCCGAACCCCGCGGGGTGGGTGCCAAAGTTCGCTTCGCCGCGACTCAGGCGCGGCGAAGTGAAGTTTGGGAGGGGGCGCGTGCCCCCTCCCCGAGCGACAGCGAGGGCACTGACAACCACTCCGCTACACGGCGGCGAACGCCGCGTCGAAGCCGGCCGCGGCGCGGTCGAGGGCGGCGTCGTCGTGGGCGAGCGAGACGAACGCCGCCTCGAACTGGCTCGGCGGCCAGTAGACCCCCGCGGCGAGCAGGGCGGCGTGCCAGCGCGCGAAGGCCTCGCGATCGGTCGCCGCGGCGTCGTCCCAGCAGCGCACGGCGCCCGTCCGGAAGAAGGCGGTGAGCATCGAGCCGACGCGCTGCACCGTGCACGGCACGCGGTGGCGCGCCGCCGCGGTCGTGAGGGCGGCCTCGACCCTGGCGCCTGCCGCCTCGAGCCGGTCATAGGCATCGCCGGAGCGGAGCTGGGCGAGCGTCGCGAGGCCAGCGGCGACCGCCAGCGGGTTCCCGCTGAGCGTGCCGGCCTGGTACACGGGGCCGAGGGGGGCGACCTTCGCCATGATCTCTCGCCGGCCGCCGTACGCGCCGACCGGCAACCCGCCGCCGACGATCTTGCCGAGGCAGGTCAGATCGGGCGACACGCCGTAGCGCGCCTGCGCGCCCCCGTACGCGACGCGGAAGCCCGTCATCACCTCGTCGAAGACCAGCAGCGCACCGTGGGCCGCCGTCACCTCGCGGAGCGCCTCGAGCCAGGTCGGGTCGGGCGGGACGCAGCCCATGTTCCCCGCCACCGGCTCGACGATGACCGCCGCGATGTCCGCGCCCTCGGCCTCGAAGAGCGCCTCGAGCGCGGCCGCGTCGTTGTACGGGAGCAGCCGCGTCGTCTGCGCGATGGCGGCAGGGACGCCGGCGCTGTCGGGCTCGCCGAAGGTCGCGAGGCCGCTGCCGGCCTTGACCAGGAGGTAGTCGGCGCCGCCGTGGTAGCCGCCCTCGCACTTGACGACGAGGTCCCGCCCGGTGAACCCGCGCGCGAGCCGCAGCGCGCCCATGGTCGCCTCGGTGCCGCTCGAGACGAGCCGGCTCATCTGCATGCTCGGGACCGCCTCGGCGATGGCCTCGGCGAGCGCGATCTCTCCCTCCGTGGGCGCGCCGTAGCTCGTCCCCTTGCGCGCGGCGCGCTCGACGGCGGCGACCACCGACGGCTCCGCGTGGCCGAGGATCATCGGGCCCCACGAGCCGACGAAGTCCACGTACTCCGTGCCGTCGGCGCCGACCAGCGTCGCGCCGTGCGCCTCGCGGATGAACACGGGCTCACCGCCGACCGCCGCGAACGCGCGGACCGGCGAGCTCACGCCGCCCGGAATCCGGGTCTTGGCACGCTCGAAGAGGGCTCGGGAGGTGGGATCGCTCATACGCTCCGAGCCTTCGAGCGACACCGCGTCCCGTCAAGCGCCGCCGAGCGCCGAGCACGGACGCAGCGCGGAGCGGCGCTGAGACTCGAGAGGGCCTGCGACGCGATCCCGCGCGACCGGCCCGCTCCGGGCGCCGGCGGCGCACCCGACCACTCGTCCGCACTTCACCCCGCGCTTCACCGCGCACGCGCGTGCGCTCGGTCGCGGACCACCGAAAACAACTTGACAGCAAACAAGACAGTCTTACTGTCTTGTTTACGGGCGATGGAGACACGGCGCCGGGGTACAGCATCGCGGAGTTCGCCGAGCGCGGCGGGGTGACGCGACGGACGGTCCGCTACTACGTGCAGCGGGGGCTGCTCGACCCGCCCGAGGGCGCGGGTCGGGGCGCGCGCTACACCGACGCCCACCTGCGGCGTCTCGAGCGCGTGCGGACGCTCCAAGAGCAGGGCTACTCGCTCGACCGCCTCACCCGGCTGCTCGACGCCCCGGACGCGCCCACCGAGCCCACGGCGCCCACCGCGCCGCGCCACGCGACCCCCTCGCGGACCCACTCGGAGCGCGCGGCCGCGACCGCCTCGGGCCTGCCCTGGTGGCGCGTGCCGCTCGGCGACGGCGTCGAGCTGCACCTGCGCGCCGATCGCTTCGACCCCGACACCGCCGAGCGCGTGCACGCCGCCGTGCGGGCCGCCCTCTCACCTGACCACTGCACGCCCGAAGGAGGCCACCGATGACCGAAACCGACATGCTCACAGAAGCCGGCCTGAGCACCGAGCGCGGGGCGGTCCCCCTCCTCGGGGTGCGCATCGACGCCAAGGTCCGCGACGCCGCGGCCGAGGTCTGCGTACGCCGGCGCTACGTAAGCCTCCTACGGGCAGCCTGAAGGCGCGCGGAGGGCACGTCGTGCAGGGTGTTGGTCGGATGTCGACGCTTGCCGAGACCACGCCCGGACGGCCCCAGTCGCCCCGCACGCTCTTGTCGC
>JAGQJE010000219.1 GCA_020430775.1 Myxococcales bacterium | reverse complement strand
GTTACGGTGAGGATACCGGTATAAGTCCAGTATTTTCAATGCATTCCGCTCTATATGGCTATGATGTAGTCATTTACATAGAATATTTTGATTTGCGAATTGTTTTATTACATATCTTCGGTACATAGTTTAACTTAATCTTTATAATCATGAAAACACACAACACACAACACACAACACACAACACACAACACACAACACACAGCACACAACACACAACACACTTAGCAATAGCGTTTATGTGTTTGTTTTTTAGTGTAACCAGTATGATTCTTTCCGCACAAAACTGGGTAGGAACTATTGGGACAGGCACTACCCTCTATCGGTCTGGAAAAATTGGAATCGGTTTCACCTCCACACCTTCGTGTTCCTCCTCCATTTTAGAGGTTGATTCTGCAATTAATGTTACTGGTCAACTCCCCGCCTATCCTTCTCTTCTTTTCAATTGTGATAAGATTTTGTATTCCCCTTCTGGCGAAAATTTGTACACTGGGTTTCAGACCGGAACCAACAACGTGAGTGGAATAAACAATTCGTTCTTTGGACAGTCTGCTGGTAACTCGAACCGATTCGGAAACCGAAACACGTATCTCGGGCGGCATGCGGCTGAACACAATGATGGAGATGATAATGTGGTCATCGGAAATGATGCTCTAGCTGTTTCCACTGCTACCAATGGCTCTGTGTTTATAGGCTCATACGCGGGAGGTAATTCCATGACAACCGAAACTGTGGCCATCGGGTTCGAGGCTGGGCATGAAATGCAGATGCCTACCAATACCGTAATCGGATATCGCGCTGCACGAAATGCAGATTGGGCCAACGAAAACGTAGTTATTGGTTATAATGCTGCTAGCCAAATAATATCCTCAAGCGCGAATACCATGGTGGGATATCTCGCAGGCAGTACCGTAGAACATGATTATGGCAATACTTTTATTGGAGCAACTGCTGGCTCCAGTTATATTGGAAGTGGTTCAGATGGATTTAATACAACCTTGGGTGTAAATACCGTTGTAGATAATTTTATAATTGGTAGCACGGCAATTGGCCAAAGTTCTAGGGTTTGTGAT
>JAGQJE010000218.1 GCA_020430775.1 Myxococcales bacterium | reverse complement strand
GTCGGTGCAGGCGCCCGGCGCGGCGGCCTCGGAGGCTGAGGCGCTGCCCGGGCAGGGCGTGCCGGTGCGCTTTTCGTGGAGCGCGATGCTGCGTCCCGAATCGGTCACCGACTCGGGAGGCGCGACGGCGAGCTTCGACTTCGACGCCGAGGGCAGCCTCCTTACGCTGACGCCACCCGAGACGCCCGCGCACGACGACACCTCGGCGCACGGCGTGCCGCTCAGCGCGCACGCCGGTGTCGTCACGAGCGGCTACGTCCACGACGACTTCGGCGCCCCGAGGTCCGCCTCGCACCAATGGCCTGGCGGCGAGCTCACCAACCTCTTCACCTACGACGCAGCGGGCCGCATCAAGTCCCGCACCGAGACCGCCGACGACACCACCACCGTCTACGCCTACACCTACGACGCCGCCGGCCGCCTGCACGAGGTCCACGTCGATGGCGCCCTCCGCGAATCCTATGACTATGACGCCAACGGCAACCGCATCACCGCATTCGCGCCCGCTTCGGGCCGCAGGCCGGCTTACCTCCGCGGTCCCTCCCTGCGACGCACGCAGAGTGCGCCTCAGTCGGGCCCTGTGGGGGCGCTCGGCCTGAGACCCAAATCGAACGCGAAGCTCGCTCGCAGCCAAGCGCTCGGCAGGCGCAGTCAGGGCGCAGCGCCCGGGCACCAAGCGTCGGGAGCTCAGGCGAGCGGCGACGTCGCGCTCGACGCGCAGGACCGGCGGCTCCAGTACGGCGCGCTGAGCTTCACCTACAACGCCGCCGGGCAACTCGACGGCCGCACCGACACAGTCTCAGGCGAGCACACCGCGTACCACTACGACGAGCTGGGCCGCCTGCTGGCCGTCACCCTTCCGACCGGCATCGAGGTCAGCTACCTCATCGACGCCGCGGGCCGCCGCGTCGGACGCCGCGTCGGAGGCTCCGGCGTCACCGACACCCTCGTCTACCTCGACGCCCTCCGCCCCGCGGCGAGCCCAAGCCGAGGCCAGCTCTACGTCTACACCAGCGGGCGTAACGTCCCCTCGCTGATTGTCACCGACTCGGCCACCTACCGCGTCGTCACCGACTGGCGAGGGTCCGTCCGCCGCGTCATCGACACCGACTTCGGCGTCGTCGTCCAGGCCATCGACTACACCGCGTACGGCCGCGTCCTCCGCGACACCAACCCAGGCTTCCAACCCTTCGGCTTCGCAACCGCATTCGGGCCTGCTTCGGGCCCCAGGCCGGCTTTCCTCCTCAGCCCCTCCCTGCGACGCACTCTGAGTGCGCCTCAGTCGGGCCTTGCGGGGGCGCTCGGCCCGGCACCCAAATCGAACCCGAAGCTCGCAGCGCTTCGAACGTCTCGGCACGGTCTCACCGACCCGGCCACCCACCTCGTCCACTTCGGCGCCCGCGACTACGACCCCGAAACCGCCCGCTGGCTCACCAAAGACCCCCTCCTCTTCGGCGGCGGCGACACCCTCCTCTACGCCTATGTGGGCGGCGACCCCATCAACTTCGTCGACCCGAGTGGGGAACTAGCTCTACTGACTGTGGTTGGTGTTGCGGCCTTGATCGGCGGCGGCGTTGGCGTTGCCGTGGCTTATTACAATGGTGCGCGCGACATCAGGAGTCTGGGTGGCGCATTCGTTGCTGGGGCTGTTACCGGCGCCGGGGCAGTCCTCGGAGGAGAAATCGTTGAGGCAGCGGCCGTCGCGATGACGGGGGCCGAAGCGGGCGTCGGAGCTGCCGCGTACGGTGCAGGCCATGGGGCACTCGTCGGAAGCATCTTCGGCCAAATGACTAGATCCGGCATCGACGGGTCGCCCGTCGATGGAATGGGGCTCGCCTGTGCTGCTGCTGGAGGAGCCGTAGGAGCAGCCGTCGGAGCGACTGTTGGGAGTATGGTTCCAGCAGGTGCGGCCCGCGAGCTCGTCAGCGACGTAGCTGGATCTGTTACAGAAGCTGGAGGCGATGAACTGACCTCTCACTCAAGGCATCGGCAAAGTGCAGAATGAGGACGACGAAGCGCCTGTAGTAAGGATTGATCCAGTCATCCAGAAAGCATTTGAGCGCGCAGCAGCGATAGGCTCGCTCCTGGCTGCTACCTCCGTAGGCAGCATTGCCTTGATGGCAATCTTCGTTCCTCCACAGGTGTCTGCTTATCTCCGAACGCATGTTGCAGACGCAGCACCTGCGTGGCTTGTTTTAGGTTTGGGATTTACCCCAATCCTCTTTTATCGATGCCCAGTTTGTGGGCATAATTTTGCGTTGGCTTCGTTTAGGTACATCTTCTACTACGTCAATAGGAGACATCCCTACACGTGTCCTAAATGTGGGGAACGATGCTGGATGAATGACTATGATGCGAAGTGGTTTTGGAAGGAGCAAAAGAAGCGAGGCGTCGACCGCAAAGACATCCCGCGCCTGAAGCACCGGCGCGACAGGTAGAACTGACGCGCGAGCGAGACCCATCGAACTCCGGTGTATGATACCCAATTCGGGGCGGCCTCGCGCCGGTCGAGCTGGCGTATGATGGGCGCGGGCGGGTGCAGACGGTGACCGAGGGCTCAGGCGGGGCGGCGCGGGTGACGCACTACCGGTACGACGACGGACCGGGGCCTGAGCGCTGGCTGCCGTCGTCGGTGCAGGCGCCCGGCGCGGCGGCCTCGGAGGCTGAGGCGCTTCCCGGGCAGGGGGCACCGGCGCGCTTTTCGTGGAGCGCGATGCTGCGGCCGGAGTCGGTGACGGGGCCGGACGGCGCGACGGCGCGCTTCGGCTTCGACGCCGAGGGCAGCCTCCTTGCGCTGACGCCACCCGCGACGCCCGCGCACGACGGCACCGCTGCGCACGGCCTGCCGCTCATCGCCCACGCCGGTACGGTCACGAGCGGCTACGTGCACGACGACTTCGGCGCCCCGAGGTCCGCCTCGCACCAATGGCCAGGCGGCGAGCTCACGAACGTCTTCACCTACGTAAGCCTCCTACGGGCAGCCTGAAGGCGCGCGGAGGGCACGTCGTGCAGGGTGTTGGTCGGATGTCGACGCTTGCCGAGACCACGCCCGGACGGCCCCAGTCGCCCCGCACGCTCTTGTCGC
>JAGQJE010000217.1 GCA_020430775.1 Myxococcales bacterium | reverse complement strand
GGTCGTGCTCGGCCAGCGGCACCGCGCCGGTGAGGCGGCGCAGACCGACTTCACGACCACCGCCGAGCTCGGCGTGACGATCGCCGGCCAGGCGTTCGTGCACCTGCTCTGCGTGCTCGTGCTGCCGTACTCGAACTGGCAGTGGGCGACGGTGTGCCTGTCGGAGTCGCTGGCGGCGCTGCGCCGGGGCGTGCAGCGTGCGCTGTTCCAGCTCGGCCGCGTGCCGCGCCACCACCAGACCGACAACTCGACGGCGGCGACGCACCGGATCCCCGACGGCGACAAGGGCTTCGTCGACGGCCGCAGGCGACCGTTCAACGACGGCTACCTCGCGATGATGCGGCACTTCGGGATGACGCCGCGGACGACCGAAGTCGGAGCCAAGGAGCAGAACGGCGACGTCGAAGCGGGCCACCGCGCGCTCAAGCGGCGCCTCGAGCAGGCGCTACTGATCCGGGGCAGTCGCGACTTCGCCGACCGCGACGCGTGGCAGGCGTTCGTCGACGAGCAGCTGCGCAAGGCCAACCGGCGGCGAGGGCCGCGCGTCGGCGAGGAGCTCGCCGCAATGCGCCCGCTCGACGTCGGGCGGCTGCCCGAGTTCGTCGAGGACACCGCGGTCGTCAGCGAATGGAGCACGATCCGGATCTGCAAGAACGCGTACTCGGTGCCGTCGCGTCTGATCGGCGAGGCGCTGCGCGTCCATCTCTACGAGGACCGCATCGAGGCGTACTTCGGCGACCAGCTCGAGCTCGCGTGCGAGCGCCTGCGCGGCCGCAACGGGCACCGCATCGACTACCGCCACGTGATCTGGTCGCTCGTCCGCAAGCCCGGCGGGTTCGCGCGCTACGTCTACCGCGAGGAGATGTTCCCGTCGGTGGTGTTCCGCCGGGCGTACGACGCGATCCAGACGCCGCACCATGGCACCGCCGGCGACCTCGAGTACCTGCGGATCCTCTACCTCGCCGCGAGCACGATGCAGGTCGACGTCGAGGCCGCGCTCGTCGCGCTGTTCGACCAGGCCGAGCCGATCACCGCCGACCGGGTCAAGGAGCTGGTCGGGCGCGCCGCGACGCCAGCGATCCCCGACCTCGTCGCACCGACGGTCGATCTGCTCGCGTACGACCAGCTCCTGACGGAGGTGGCGGCATGACGACGATCACCGC
>JAGQJE010000216.1 GCA_020430775.1 Myxococcales bacterium | reverse complement strand
GGCCTCGGCCCGCTTGCGGGCGCGGAAGCGCAGGCCGGGCATCTCGATGGCCGCGCCGTCCTCGACGAGCTGGTCGAGCACGTCGAGCACCTCATCCCGGCGTTTCTTCGGGACGCCGAGCCTCGAGGCGAGCTCGGCGAGGTGTAACGAGCGCGGCGCGCGCTCTCGGAGCGCGGACAGGACCGCGCCTCGTTCGATTCGATTCATGGTGAACAGAGCTCCTGGCGGGGGCGACCTCGCTCGGAGATCGCATCGCCCCGGGTGGATGGAAAGGATGCCGCGCGCCTCACTCCGGGCGCTCCTGCGCCGAGTGGTCCGGCGGCGGGGCCGCGCCGAGCGCGTGCACGGCGCCGTCGTCGGCGCCCACGTAGAGGACGCCATCTTTACCGATCGCGACGGTGGAGTCGACGTCCCGGCCGAGGTCGTAGCGCCACAGGACCTCGCCCGACGGCGACAACGCGTAAAGGTGATCGTCCTGGGACCCGATGTAGATGCGCCCGTCGCGGTCGACGCGCGCCGACGCGCGCACGCGGCCCCACGTGGCGGTCTTCCACGCGACCGCGCCGGCGGGCGTCAAGGCGTACACGTAGTGGTCATACGAACCGACGACGATGTGCCCGTCGCGCGTGATGGCCGGCGTGCCGCGGATGTCGCCGCCGGTCTCGAAGCGCCAGCGGACCGCGCCGCCGGCGTCGAGCGCGATGAGCTCGCCTCGATCGGTGCCGACGTAGAGCGAGCCGGCGTCGTCGATGGAGACGCTGCCGTCGATGCTCCCGCCGACGTCCGTCGTCCACAGGACACGCCCGTCGTCGGTCGAGAGCGCGAGCACCTTCCCGGACGGGGTGCCGACGGCGACGAAGCCGCGGGGATGCACGGCGGGCGAGCTGCGCAGGTGGTCGGCGCGGGGCGTGTGCCACAGGGCGTTGCCGTCTGGCTCGAAGGCGTAGACCCCGTCCGCGGCCACGAACACACGCCCGGCCTTCGCGACGACCGGGCTCGCGTCGATGCCGTCGCCGAGGTGCAGATCGAAGCGGGGCTGCCCTTGCGGGGACAGCGACACGAAGTGCCCGTCCTCGCTCGCCATGAAGACGACCCCGCCCTGCCCGAGCGCCGCGGTCGCGTAGACCTTCGCCGCGGCCGTGAAGCGCCAGATCAGCGCCCCGGCGGGCGAGATCGCGTAGAAGCTCTGGTCGAGCGAGCCGACGTAGATCCGGCCGGCGCCGTCGACCGCAGGCGCTGCGAACACGCGGGCGCCGGTCGGGTAGGCCCAACGCTCGACCGGCCGCGTCGCCGGGCCCGCGTACGCGCTGCGTCCCGTGTGCTGCGCGTCGCCCATGAACATCGGGTCCGCGCCGAGCGGCGAGGCGGCGGGCGACGATCCTGGTCCTCCGCGCGCGCTGCCGCCGGGCCCGCCGGCGCCGGGCGTCAGACCCAGCTCGCGCTCGACGACCTCGAGGAACCGGCAGCGGCCCTCGTGACAGATGCGCCCGGCGCGGCACTCGCGGTCGGACATGCAGGGCGTGGCCGGGACGGGCTGCCTGGCCGCGCACCCGACGGCCGCGCCGAGAGCGAAGAGCGCGGCGACGCCGAGCCGCGAGCGAGAGCGCATCACGCGCGGGAGCGTATCATCGCGGGGGCTGGCGAGCCGCTTCGCGGAGCCAGGGCAGGCACGCTCGCGGCGCACGATCGGTCGTCGCCCGGCGCGCTCACCAGTCGAGCACATAGAGCGCCGCGCCCTTGTGGGCCACGGCGCGGCGGCCGCTCGGCGCGAGCGCGAGCGCCTCGACCGAGCCCTCGAGCGCGGCCCACCCCTCCGGCCGGATGAGGCGCGCACCCCCGCCGGGGCCGAGCGTCTGCACGAGCAGGCCGGCGGGCAGCGCGCGGGCGTAGATGCGCCCATCGGGCGTGATGGCCGGGCCGGCGATCGGCGCGGGCGCGAGCGCACCCGAGCGGAGCGCGAACGAGGGCCCGGCCGCGTGGCCGTGCGCATCGAGCGGCGCGACGCGGACCTCGGCGCCTCGGACGGCGACCAGCCCCTGCGGAGCCCAGCCGAGCAACGACCATCCGCCGGTGTCCTGCGCGAATGACGAAGGCGTGGGTGGGCACCGGACGCCGCTCGGGGGCTCCACCGGCTCGATCAGGGCGTGGCCGAGAGGCGCCGACTGCGGGCCGAGCGCGGCGTCGATGATCGGCGCGAAGTAGCCGTCGCAGCCCCGGCGAACGGGCCCGACGGTGAAGCGGCCGAGCGGGTCGTGGATGGGCGGGACGAGCTGGCGAACGATCCAGCTCGACGCGCCCGTCGCGAGGTCGACCTTGCGGGCGGGGCTCGTGTAGACGAGGAGCGTGTCGTCGTCGCGCATCGACAGCGGGGCGTCGACCTCGGCGGCGAGCGGACCGAGCTTGCGCAGGCCCACGCCCTCGGTCTGGGCGGCCGCCGTGAGCGCGCCCTCGACGACGGCGCGGGTCTTGTCGGTCACGTCGAGGCCGGGGCGATCGAGCGCGCGCTGGGCGTCGAGCGCGTCGAGCAGGGCGCCCGCCTTCGCGAGGGCGGCGGCGCGCACCGCGGTCGCGAGCGCGGCGCCCTTCGACCGCGGGCAGCGAACGCCGCGCGCGCTCCCGACCTGCAGCCGCGCGCGGGGTGAAGACGCGCAGAGCGCGGCGCGGAGCTGCAGCGCGCGGTCCGCGAGATCGAGCGCGTCGCCGGGTGCGTTGCCGAGCGCGCCGCGCGCCTGGTCTGCCAGCGTCGCGATGCTCTGCTCCGGCTCGTCCGGCGACAGGGACAGGCCGCTCGGGCGATCGAGCCACACGAGATCGACCGAGCTCGGCGGACCCTGGGGCGGCGCCAGCGCGACGGTGGCGACGAGGTCGACGTGGCCGTCGCCGTCGGCGTCCGCGCCGCGGACCGCGAGCGACACGGCGCCGGGCACGCGGCCGTCCGCCGGGAGCACGGCCCAGCGCTCGAGCACGCGCGGTGGCTGGTCGAGCCGAAGCGCGACGGCCACCGGGAGCGCCTCGTCGCCCGACGTGAAGCGCGCGACGAACGCACCGAACCGGGGACCGAGCGAGACCGCGCGCACCGGAGCGTCGGCGTCCGGCGCGCTCGGGTGGCCGGCGCCGTCGGGTGCGACCGCGGGGGTCGGGGAGGTCGACGTCGCGAGCTTCGCGTCGGGCGCGGGTGGATCGACCGTCGCGAGCGGCGCGAGCGAGAACCCGTCGGGGCCTCGGGTCGCGACTAGGAGCGTGAGGCTCCCGTCCGGCAGCACGCGCGCGAGCACGGCGTCCTGGTCGCCGTCGTCGTCGAGGTCGGTGATCAGCGCGGCGGCGACCCCGCCCTCGGTGAGCGAGAACTTCGCGTCGCCCACGTCGAGCTGCGGCACCGGGGTAGCGAACGTCTCGGCCTTGGGGGCGTCTTGCGACTGAGCGGGCGGCGCGGGCGGGGTGGACGGCGCCCCGGGAGGTGGGGCCTCGGCGCTGGGCGCGCCAGGCGTCTTCGCGGGCGCGGTCGGGGCGCCCGCGTCGAGGCCGAAGGGCACCAGGTGGTTGCAGCTACAACCCGCCGTCGCCAACGCCAGCGCGCCGATGGCCGCGGCGAGCGCGGCGCGAGCGGTCCGCGCGGGGGCGGCGTCTCGCGTCGGTGGGGGGAGCGCAGCGCGCGCGGAGGGCGAGAGCACGGCGGGAGGCCTAGCACGGTGTGAACTGCGATTCACGGCGTCGTCGCGTGGGCGTGACCCGCCGGTCACGGTGCGGTCAGCCCGGGACGCAGATCGAGTCGCCGCGATCGATCAGGAGCTGCGTCGAGTCGAGGCATCGGAAGCCCTCGAGGCAGTCGCGATCGTCGAAGCAGCGCTCGAAGCAGATGGGCGGGCCGCTCGTGTCGTCGCGCCCGATGTCCTGGCTGTAGCAGCCGCCGGGCTCGCCGTTGTAGCTGTACGGACAGTCCGCGTCGTCGCGGCAGTCGACGGTGCAGATCGCGTCGCGGATGGTGCTGTTCGAGTACTCGACCGTGACGCCGGCGCACAGGTCGGCGTCGAGCGTGCAGTCGCGGTCCCTCGAGCAGGTCTCGTAGATCGCCTGCCGCGACGAACCGACGAAGCACCCCGGGAGCAGGAAGAGGATTGAGGCCGTCAGGCCGAGGAAGCGAAGGCGGGTCATGGACGTCCTTTCCGCGCGGGTGTTGGACCCATCCGTCGTGGGTATACCAGCAAGACCCGTGCCGCGCGTGCCTGAGTGCGAGGCAGCCGCGAAGGCGAGCGTAGAACCTTCGACGGGTGAGGAGTCCGAGGCTTCACCGCTAGTTCAGCCAGCGCGGGCGCTCCTCGTCGTCATCGGTCGGTGCGGGCGGGCGCGGGACGGCGTGCAGGTGCGAGCTGCGCTTGCGCTTCTTGCCGCCGGCCTTGCGCTTGGTGCGCCGGCCCGGGCGGCCGCCGCGGCCGCGGCGGGTCCACTCGACGAAGCCGATGCCGGCCGCGATCGAGCCGAGGTCGGCGACGAGCGCGCTCACGTTGCGCGACGCGAGAAAGCCGAGCACCGAGAAGCCGAGCGCGAGGTAGAGCACGTGGATGGCCTTCATCGAGAAGAGGCCGAAGAGGCTGACCTCGCCGCGGTCGCGGTACACCCACGCGAGCGCCGCGATGAGCGCGAGGAAGATGCCCTCGGGCCCGAAGAGCAGCCCGTCGAGGCCGAACACGAGGCCGACGATGAGCGCGGCGAGCCCCCCACCGACGACCCCGGCCGCGCAGAGCAGCACCGTGTTCTTCGTGCCGAAGAGCTGCTCCATCGGGCCCACCATCCACCACAGGAAGAGCATCGTGATCGCGAAGGGCAGGATGGAGCCCGGCGTCGGGGGCGTCGCGACGAACCACGTGACGAGCTGCACCGGCGTCAGCAGCCCGAAGTGGCCGACGCGCAGCGCGAGCAGGTCGAACAGGGGCACGCGGAGGAAGTTGTTCGCGACGAGCTGCGCGACGAAGACGCCGAGCAGGCCGAAGAGCAGGACTTTGGTCAGCGGCGTGAGCGGCGGCAGCCCCCCACCCCCACGAAAGCGGGCCGGTTCGCGGTACACACGCACGGTGTAGCCACGGCCTCCGCGGGCAGCAAGGCCGCGGCCCGGCGCCCGACCCTCCGAGAGTAGATCGACCACCCCGCCCAAGATCGCGCAAAAACGGAAAAATCCTGCCCTGAGCGCGGACCCAATCCTCCGAGGGTAGATCGGCCGCCAAGCCTTTAGTCGTGCTGGAACGGAAAAATCTGGCGTAAGCGCGACTTGACCGACCGAATCTACTCTCGGAAGGCTCTTTTACCGCCCAACCGGAAAGATCCGAACCATCAAATCTACCCTCGCAGCGACCCAATCTACTCTCGGAAGGCTCTTCTACCGCCCGAGCGGAAAGATCTGGCCCATTAAATCTACTCTCGGAGGGCTGGGCTGCGATTCCGCGGCCTGTCGTCGCGCCAAGTGCTCCGCGGCGCCGCTCGCACCGTCGCGCTGATCTCGGGCTCGAAGCTGCTACCTTCGGGCTCGGTGACGAGCATCCCGGCTCGGAAGAAGCCCGCCCGGCGGCGCACGCGGTGGGCGCGCCGCGCCGCGGTGGCGCTCGTGGCGCTCGCGTGCGCCGGATACGGCCTCGCCCAGACGCGGTGGGCCCGGCTCCAGCTCGGCGCGCTCGCGACGGACGCCCTCCGCACGCAGCTCGGCGTCGAGGTCACGCTGCGCGAGGTCGGTGTGTCCCTCGGCGCCTGGCCGCCGCGGATCATCGTCAGCGCGCGCCGCATCGAGGTGCCGGGCGGTCCACCCGCCGCGTCCTTGGCCCGGAGCGCGGCGGCGAACCCGCTCTTGCTCGCGGACAAGCTGCGGCTGAGCCCGTCGCTGACGTCGCTTCTGCTCGGGCGCTTCCGACTCTCCCGCATCGAGGTCTACAGCCCGCGCCTGCACCTGGTGGTCCGGGACGGCCGCATCGTGAACCTCCCGCCGATGCCGCGCGGCACGAGCGGCGAGGTGGAGCTTCCCTTTCGGCGCCTCATCATCCACAGCGCCGCGGTCACCGTCGACGGCCCGGACGCGACGGAGCTCACCCTGAACGGCATCGAGCTCGACCTGCGGCGGCGGCGCAAGGGCGCGCTCGACGTCGAGGTCGAGGCGACGGGGGGCGGCTTCCTCCACCACGGCCGCCACGCGCCCGTCGGCCGTCTCTACGCGAAGGTGCGCGTCGAGCCCGGCCGCTCCGTGCAGATCGAGCGCGTCCACCTCGAGAGCGCCCGCAGCGCCCTGAACGTCGAGCGCGCCCGCATCCCGCTCCCCTTCCGCGGGCACTTCACCGGCCGCGTCGGTGCGACGGTGGAGCTGGACCGCCTCGCCCAGCTCCCGCTCGGCGTCGACCTGCCGCGCCTCGACGGCCTCGCGACGGTCACCAGCAACCTCGCCGTCGACGAGCACGGCGCGAGGGGCCACGCCCACGCGACGCTGCGAGACGTCCACATCGAAGGGTACGGCCTCGGCACGTCGGTGGACCTCGACGCGACCTTCGACCCGGCGGAGGTGCGCCTGACGCGCGCGCGCTTCGATGTGGTCAAAGATGGAGGTGTCGTCGGCGTCCGGGGGACGGTCGACCTGCGCGACCCGTCGCTGCCGCTCACCGCGCAGCTCGACATCGATCACCTCGAGCTCGCGCGCCTGCTCGACCAGCTCGGCGTGACCCCGGACGCGATCGTGCGCTGGCCCTACGTCGGCGACGCGGCGCTCACGGGCACGCTGCGCCCGCTCGATCTCCGCGGCCCGATCCACGTCGCGACCGACGGCTTCCGCGTGACCACGGGGCCGTGGCACGAGTCGCCGCCGGACCGCGTCCTGTCGGTGCGCCACGCCACGGTCGACGGCGAGGTGAGCGTGCGCCCGCGGGGCCTCGGGTTCGAGCACCTGCGCCTCGACACGGGCCGGACGCGCGCCCGCGTCGACGTCCTGATCGGGTTCTCGGACTACCTCCGCGTCGCGGCCGACCTCGACCCCGTCGACCTCCGCGACATCACGCCACTCGCCGGCTACCCGATCACGGGCCGAGGGCGCGTACGCCTCCTGGTGGAGGGCTCGTACGGCGACCCCCGCGTGTCGGGGCACCTCGCCCTCGAGGGCTTCTCGTTCGACGGGCTCCGCTTCGGCGCGATCGACTCGGACTGGCAGCTCGTCAAGGGCGGCATCGCGGTCCGGTTCCCGCACGTCGCGGCGACCCTCGGCCAGAGCCGCTACGCGGCGGACGATCTGCTCCTCGACTTCTCGGCGGGGCGCTTTGCGTTCGACACGCGGGTGCACGCGACCGCGCTGCACCTGCGCGACCTCTACACGCTCCTCGGCGTGGACCGCGATGAGCGCTTCGATCCCTACCAGGGCCTCCTGACGGGCGCGGTCGACCTGCGTTACACGAGCGGCTTCGAGGGCGACGGCCCGTCCGGCACGCTGCGCGGCGACATGGACCTACGGCTGCCTACCGCCAACCTCGCGGGCTTCGCCTTCACGGACGGGACGCTGCGCGGGAGGTTTCGCGCGGTCGACTGGAGCGAGGGCACCGACGGGATGACGCTCGATCTCGACGCGCTCACGCTGCACAAGGGGGCCGGCACGCTCGTCGTGATGGGGGCGATGGGCCTCGGGGGTGCGCTGCGTCTCACGGTCGCCGCCGATCAGCTCCGCCTGCAGCAGACCGAGGGCCTCGCCGGCTCGATCGGCGCGCTCGGCGGCCAGTACAGCCTCCTTGGGACCGTCCGCGGCACCCTCTCGGTCCCGCGGGTGCAGCTCGACGTCGGGCTCTACGGGCTGCACTGGGGCGATCACGCGCTGGGCGACGGCCGGCTCCGCGTGCGCCTGACCGATCGCAGCGATCCCTGGGTGCAGGCGGCGGGCGCGTGGAGCCTCGGCCACCCGGCCCCGCGGGAGCCCTGCGCCTCGGCACGCGCCGGGCTCGCCCACGGCCGCTGGGCGCCCGACCCGCCGCTGCACACGCCGGACGGGCCACGGCCGGCGCTCGCCCGCCCGATGGCGTTCCTGGTGTGCGGCGCGGCGCTCGACGGGCACGTGCACGCGGACATGGCGATCGGTTGGACCCGGCGCTACCCGCTGCGCGGACGCGTCGACGTCGACGGCCTCGACCTGACGCCCTTTCTCGCAGACCTCGCCCCCGGCCGCACCGTCAGCGGGTCGGCCAGCGGGCACGCCGTCTTGACCGGCGGCGCGCTGCGCGACCTCGGCGCGCTCGCCGGCGAGGTGACCGTGAGCCACGCCCGCGTCATGGCGGAGGGCGTCCCGCTCGAGACCGCCGCGCCCGTCCGCATCGCCCTGCGCGGCGACGGCTTCGACGTGCTCGACGCGCGCCTGACCGGGCCGGACTCTCACCTCACCGTCGCCGGCGGAGGCTCGGTGCAGGGCGGGCTCGCGCTGCGGCTCGACGGCTCGATCGGGCTCGGCTTCGCAGGGACGCTCTTCTCGTCGACCGTGCAGGAGGCGAGCGGGCGCGTCCGAGTGCAGGCCCGCGTCGAGGGCCCGCCGGACGACCCGGCGGTCTTTGGCTCCGCCGCCTTCAAGGACGCGACGATCCGCGTCCCGGCGCTCGAACCGCCGATCGAGCAGCTCTCGGGCGAGCTGCTCTTCAACCGCCGCCGCATCTCGCTCGCGAACGCCCACGCCCGCTTCGGCGGAGGGCAGGTCGACCTGAACGGCACGGCGAACATCAGCGATCGCGCCCTGCTGCGCTACAGCCTCTCGACGACGTTCGCGCACGTCACGCTCGAGCCGGAGGAGGGGCTCGAGGTCGGGCTGAGCGGCGACGCGACCCTCGCGTGGCAGCGCGGGGAGCGCCTCCCGACCCTCCGAGGGAAGATCTCGATCGATCACGCGCGGTACACGCGCCGCGTCGACCTCGCCCCGACGCTCGGCGAGCTGAACCGGCCCACCCGCGCACCGATCGGTCCGTACGACCCCGCCGATGACCACATCGCGCTCGACCTCGAGCTCGTCTCGCGCGCGCCGATCCGCGTCCGGAACAACCTCGCCGATATGGACCTGACCATCGCGTCGGCCGAGCGCCCGTTCCGCCTCGTCGGGACCGACCAGCGCGTCGGAGCCATCGGAACCGTCCGCGTGCCCCGCGGCAAGCTGCGCTTCCGGTCGACCGAGCTCGACGTGCTGCGAGGGGTCGTGCAGTTCGACGACCGCACGGACCTCAACCCGAGCTTCGACCTGACCGCCGTGACGACCATCCATCGGAAGGAGGACCTCACGGGCCCGAGCTGGCGCATCACGCTGAACGCCCACGGCAACCTCGACGGCTTCCGCATCGACGCCTCGAGCGTGCCGCCGATGTCCCAGCGCGACCTCATGCTGCTGCTGACCATCGGGATGACGAGCGCGGAGACCGAGCGGCTGCAGGCGGGCGACCTCGGCAGCACGGCGCTCGAGGCGCTGACGGCCGTCAGCGGCGTCGACGAGCAGGTCACCGACGCGCTCCGCGTGATCGACACGATCTCGCTCACGACGGTCTACTCTCAGCAGACCAACCGCCCGGAGCCCCAGGTCACCATCGGCAAGCAGCTCTCCGACCACCTGCGACTGAGCGCGTCGACCGGCCTGTCGAGCACGACGCGCGACGTGAGCACCTCGCTCGAGTGGCAGCTCGGAGCGCACACGAGCCTGCAGGCGAGCTACGACAACGTGAACCGCGCGACCGCGTCGTCCTTCGGAAACCTCGGCGTCGACTTCCGCTGGCGTCTGGAGATCGAGTGAGCCGCCCGCCGGCGCGCGCGGCGCGGTGGCTCGTCGGAGCGCTGTGCGCGCTCGGGCTGTGGGCCTCCGTCGCGCGCGCCGAGGTCCCCCCGAGCCTCAGCGGCGAGCACATCGTGGAGGTGGCGCTCCAGGGCGAGGCCGCCGGCGTCGCCGACCCGAGCGTGGTCGGCATCGCCCGCGGCGCCGTCCTCACCCGCCGCCTGCTCCGCGACGCGACCGAGCGGCTCCTCGCGAGCGGGCGCTGGGCGGACGTGAGCTTCTACGCGCTCCCCACCGCAGGCGGCGTCCGCCTCGTGGCCTGGCTCGTCCCGCGCGTGCTGGTCCTGCGCGTCGACCTCCGCGGCAACCGCGCGCTCGACGCGGCGACCCTCCGGTCGGCGCTCGGCGTGGACGAGGGATCGCCCATCGACGACGAGAGCCTCGCCGAGATCAGGCGGCGGCTCCGGCAGACCTACGCGGCGCACGGGTACGACGAGGCGAGCGTCGAGCTGTCGCTGCGGGTCACCGACGATCCGACCCGCGACGTGCTGCTCGTGTCGGTCGACGAGGGGCGCCCCACCCGCATCCGTCGGGTGCGCTTCGAGGGCGACCAGCCGCCGCCCGCGAGCGGGGCGATCGACGTCCTCGCGGACCACGGCGTCGCGCCCGGCGCGCGCCTCGATCCCTCCTCGCTCGACGAGGCCATCGAGGCGGCGCAGGACCGTATGCGGGCGCAGGGCTTCCTCGAAGCGAGCCTCACCCTCGCGCGGATCGCGCGCGTCACAGCGGCATCGGCGGGGGCCTCGGAGGCCGCCGAAGCGACCGCGGACGACGCCGCCACAGGGCCGGAGGCGGACCTGGTGCTCACGAGCCACGTCGGGCCGCGCTACCGGCTGCGCTTCCGCGGCTACGCGCCCCTCGACCGCAGCGACGTGCTCGCCGCGCTGCGCGTCGGAGAGGACCGCCTCGACGCCGGCGTCCTGTCGGCGATGGCGCGACGCGTCGAGGGACTCTATCGACAGAAGGGCTACCTCGATGCGAAGGCGCGCGTGTTCCGGAGCGCGAGCGCGAGCGCAGGGTGGGCGCTGCTCTCGGTCGCGATCGAACGCGGGCCGCTCGTCGCCGTCGAGCGCGTCGCGTTCCCCGGCGCGACGCACTTCTCGGCGGGCTTCCTGCGCGGGCAGGTCGTCAGCTATCTCGATGAGGCCCTCCGGGGCGACAGCGTCACCGACGTCATCGACCCGCGCGTCGTCGCGCTCCTCATGGACGCTCGCGTCGAGCGCGCCTCGGACGACCCGGGGCCCGTCATCCTGCCGCCTGCGAAGGTCTACGACGCGGACGCGTACGAGCGCGCCGTCGACCACATCGAAGAACTCTACCAGGCGGCGGGCTACCTCGACGTGAAGGTCGGGCCAGCGAGGCTCCTCCGCGAGGCCCCGACCCGCGCGCGCGTCGTCGTCCCCGTCGTCGAGGGCACGCGCACCTTCCTGCACCGCGTGCGCATCACCGGCAACAGCGCGCTGTCGACCCGCGCGCTCATCGAGGCCACGGCGCTGTCGCGCGGGATGCCGTTCAGCAAGGGCGCGGTCGAGGCCGCGCGGCGGCGCATCGTCGCGCGCTATCAGAGGGCCGGGTACCTCTACGTCCGGGTCGAGCCGAAGACGCTGCTCTCGGGCGACCGCACCCGCGCCGCGGTGCGCTTCGACGTCGTCGAGCGCTACCCGGTGCACATCGGCACGGTGACCATCGTCGGCGCCGTGCGGACGCGCGAAGCCCTGGTCCGCCGCGTGCTGCCGCTGCATCGAGGCGACCTGCTCGTACCGGAGCGCATCCGCGACGCAGAGCGCCGGCTCATGGAGCTCGGCGTCTTCACCGCGGTGGTCATCCGACCGCGCAACGCGGAGCTGCCCGAGCGCGTCAAGCCCATCGTCGTCCGGCTCACCGAGCGCAACACGCAGGTGCTCGACTTTCGCGCCGGCGTCTCGACCGGCGAGGGCGCGCGCGGCGGCTTCGACTACACCTACCGCAACCTCTTCGGCTCGGCGATGGCCGTCACCCTCGGCGTGCAGCTCGCCAACCAGTTCTTCTTTCTCGACGAACAGCTCAAGGACCGCTACGCGCGGCTCTCACTCGCCGACCGCCTCGAGCGGCGGGTCAGCATCGCGTTGTCGTTCCCCTACCTGCCGCCGCTCCCGAACGTGCGCGCGTCGCTGAGCCTGCTGAACGAGCGCGACAACGAGCGGAACTTCGGCCTCGACAAGACGAGCCTCGACCTGACGTTCACGTACCGGCCGCGTCCGCTCCTCACCCTCGCGCTCTCGCAGGGCATCGAGAACAGCGACGTCGGCCTGCTCATCGACGGCAAGACCTACCAGGAGGTCATCGAGGAGTCCGACCAGCGGCTGCGGGAGCTGTTGCGGGTGCCGCAGGGTCGATCGACCCTGGTCTTCGTCGGCCTGCGGGGCGACCTCGACTTTCGCGACAACCCGTTCACGCCGACGCGCGGCGGGCTGCTCTCCATCGACACGGAGTGGGTGCATACGCTCGAGACGCAGTCGGTCCAGACGGGCAACGAGCGGACGCAATTCTTCAGCCACCACCTCTCGATCGTCGCGGGCCTCACCGGCTACGTGCCGCTCGGGCGCGAGACGGTGCTCGCGCTGCAGGGCCGCTACGGACGCATCATCCACCTGAGCCACCGCTCGGAGACCTATCCGAACCGCCAGTTCTTCCTCGGGGGCATCGACACCGTCCGCGGCTACCGCCAGGACGCCATGATCCCGCAGGACCTCGCCGACGCCATCCGCGACAACCCCCAGCTCGACCCGCGCCAGGTCGTCCAGGGCGGCGACACCTTCCTGCTCGCGCGCGCGGAGCTCCGCTTCCCCATCGTCGGCAGCCTGCGCGGCGGGCTCTTTGCCGACTTCGGCAACCTGTGGCGCGACCCGAAGCGCCTCGACCCGCTCGCGCTCCGCCCGACGGCCGGCCTCGGCCTGCGCATCCGAACCCCGGTCGGGCCGATCGCGTTCGACTACGGCATCCTGCTCGCGCGCCGCCGCTACCTCGACGAGGGCTTCGGCGCGTTCCACTTCTCGATCGGGCTGTTCTGAGCGCGATCCGCCCGCCGCTCAGTCGGCGAGGACCGCGCGCTCCCGCGCCCAGCTCCGCAGCGCCTCGATGCGCTCGGCCATCGTCACCGACAGCGGCCGGGTCGCCCGCAGCTCCGCCTCGATCGCGGCGGTCGAGAGCTCTTCGTCGTTCGAGAAGGCGGTGTACAGCGCCGAGACGATCGCCTGCTCGAGCTCGGCGCCGCTGAAGCCATGGGACGCAGTCGCGAGCCGCTCGACGTCGAACGCGGCCGGGTCGCGCTTTCGGCGGCGCAGGTGCACGCCGAGGATGTCGGCGCGGATCGCCTCGGATGGGAGGTCCACGAAGAAGATCTCGTCGAAGCGGCCCTTGCGGAGGAGCTCCGGCGGGAGCTGGTCGATCTCGTTCGCGGTCGCGATGACGAAGACGTTCTCCTTCTTGTCCTGGAGCCACGTCAGGAAGGTGCCGAAGATGCGCTGGCTCGTCCCGGAGTCGTTGTCCCCGCGGCCGAAGGCCTTCTCGATCTCGTCGATCCACAGCACCACGGGCGCCATCTGCTCGGCGGTCCGGAGCGCGCGGCGGAGATTCTTCTCGCTCTCACCGAAGAGCTTGTCGTAGAGGTTCGACGGGTCGAGGCGCACGAGCGGCATCTTCCAGGCGGACGCGATGGCCTTCGCGCACAGGCTCTTGCCGCAGCCCTGCACGCCGATCAGCATCAGGCCCTTGGGCGGTGACAGCCCGAACGCGCGCGCGCGGGTCGGGTCCGTGAACGCCTCCCGCCGCTTGCGCAGCCAGGCCTTGAGCGTGGCGAGGCCCGCGACGTTGCCCATCTGCTCGCTGTGGGGGAAGTACTCGAGCACGCCCGAGCGCTCGATGATGTGGCGCTTCGCCTCGACGACCCGCGCGATGTCGTCCCGGCAGAGCCGCCCGTCGACGATGACCGCGCGCGTGATGATCTTCTGCACCTCGAAGAGGGTCAGCCCGTGCAGCGCGTGCAGGAGCTCGTCGACGTCCTCCGAGGTCATGTCGACCGACACCGCGCGGCGCTTTGCGATGTCGCGGACGATCTCGGAGACGTATTGGTGATAGGCAGCGACCGAGGGCGGCTCGAGCGGAAGCGGCGTGAACAAGGGCTCGAGCTCCGGCGGGAGCGGCACGCTCGGAGCGCTCACGGCGACGAGACCGCGGTGCCGAAAGTAGCGCCGGTAGATGGAGCGCAGCCGGGCGATGATGGCCGGCTCCTGGAGCACATCGGGCGCGAGCCCGTGCACGTGGAAGATCGCCTCGAGGTCGGCCGATTCGAGGAAGCCGAGGCAGCCCTCGAACGTCTCGGTGCCCAGCGGGCGGCCCTTGTCGGGGCGGCGGCGCACGAGCCCGGTCGTCGGGCCCCACTCGAAGAGGGGCAGGCCGAGCCGCTCGGCCACGTGCTCGAAGAGCTCCCCCAGGCGCTCGTGCTCGACCGTCTCCGTCATCAGGAGCGGGTGGTGTGCCTCGATCAGCACCTCTAGCTCCCGCGTCTGCTCGGGCGACGGAGGTACGCTCAGGGCCATTCGCTAGGGTGTCGCCATCGCCTCGGCGGGGTCAAGCGGCGTTTGACAGCGGCAGGCGCCTTCATAGACTGCGCAGCATGCCGAAGGTCGCTGAGAGGTTGTTCGACAAGCGCGTCGTGGAACGCAACATCGCCAAGGGCTTGGTGACCCCGGAGGCCGTCTCCGCTCACCTCGGAGCGCTCCCCGACGTCGAGGACAACACCGAGACGGTGCGCGTCTACGTGGACGCCGCGCTCGGCTCCGACGAGCCGGCGGCCGAGCAGGGCGCCGGCCCGCGCGGTGAGCACGCCCCGGACGAAGGGTCGACGACCGCGCCGGCGCACGAGGGGTAGTCACGATGGCACGGGAGGACGACCGGCAGCCGTTCAAGGTCACCGACCGTCGAGGGCGCGACGACGCCGAGCCCGCGCAGGACGCACCGAGCGCGACGCAGGCCACACCGGGCGCGCCACCCGAAGGGGACGGCGCCCCCGCGGCGCCCGAGGCTAGCGAGCGCGCGCGCCAGGAGGTCAGCGAGCGGGCGTACGAGCGCGCGCACTCCGCCCAAGGCCCGGCGATCGACTTCATGACCTTCGTGCTCTCGCTGAACACGTCGGCGCTCATCCACCTCGGCGTGATGGCGATCGAAGGCGAGGATCCCGCGCCGAACCTCCCGCTCGCGCAGCAGTCGATCGACTGCCTCGCGATGCTCGAAGACAAGACGCGCGGCAACCTCACCGGCGAGGAGGAGCGGCTGCTGACGCAGGTGCTCTACGACCTGCGCCTGCGCTACGTGCACGCGCGCAAGGCGTCGGGGTGAGCGTGAGCGAGGCGGCGGTCGCAGAGCGGAGCGCACCGGCGGGACGTCGCCCGCGCGTCCGCGGTGCCGTCGGGCGCGGCGTCCGCGCGGCGCTCGGAGTGCGGAGCCCGGACGCGTCGGTACCCAAGTGGCACGTCTCCCCCGTGGTCGACGTCGGCGCCTACGCGCTGAGCTGGCTGTGGGTCCTCGTGCCGATGCTCTTCGTCGGCGACCGCTTCCGCATCGACTACCTCGGCGTGTACCTCGTCGTGCTCGTCGCGACCGATGTACACCGCCACTTCGGGATGCCCTACGTCTACTTCGACCGGCAGGTCTTCACGCGGCACCCGATCCGCTTCACGGCGTTCCCGCTGCTGATGGCCGCGCTCTTCGCGGGTGCCATCTTCGCGTACGGGAGCCGCGCGACGGTCTCGCCGCTGAGCCTCGCGCTCTGCGCCGGCGCCCTCGCCGGCTTCATCAGCGTCTTGCGCTCGGACCGCCCGGACGGGCCGGGGCTCCGTGCCGCGACGGTCCGCGCGCTGACGTGGACGCTCGGCGTGGGGTCGGTCGCCGTCGCCGGCGTGTGGCTCTTGACGGGCGGCGCCCCGGGCACCGGCCCGCGCGTCTCCGCCGTGTTCAACGCCATCGCCGTCTTCGCCGCGGTCTGGAACATCTGGCACGTCTACATGCAGAAGTACGGCATCTTCCGCATGTACAACGCCAAGCACGAAGGCGAGGCCGCGCGCGCCCGCGCCGCCGCGCTCGCCGCGGGGGAGCCCACCGAGCGCGACCGCTCGAGCGCGACCGCCACGGTCCCCGGCTGGGTCGACCGCCTGCTCATCTTCGCGTGGCTCCCGCTCTACTTCGCCTGGCTCAGCCCGCGCTACGCCGGCGTCGTCTTCGAGAACTTCTCCCAGGGCCGGGCGACCCTCGAGCCGGTGCTCGCGTTCTTCACGCGGGCCGAGCCCTTCCTCCTGCCGCCCTCATTCGCGCTCGTGGCCGTCTCGATCGGGCTCTTCGTCTACTACGAGCACCGCGCGAGCGGCCTGCGCAACGCCCCCCGGCTGTGGATGGCCGTCGGCACGACCCTGCTCGCGTCGAGCTTCCTGTGGATCCACCCCGTCAAGGCCTACCTGGCCTACGCGTTCAGCCACGCCGTCGAGTACATGGTCTTCGTCTGGGCCTACCAGCGGCGGCGATACCAGGCGCCGCTCTCGCACCAGCCGCTCCTCGGCCGCATCCTCCGACACCCGGCCGTCGCATACCTCGGCTTCGTCCTGGTCCTCGGCGCGGCGTTCCTCTACCTCAAGTACTACGGCCGGTGGATCTTCCCCACCGGCCACGCGCCCACCATCTTCGGCTGGTCCGCCGTCCACGTCGTCGCCGTCTACACCATCTACCAGTCCATGTGGCACTTCTACTTCGACGGCTTCCTCTGGAAGATGCGCCTCCCCATCAACCGCGCCACGATCTGACCGACCACCGCACCCGGCGCCCGTGACCGTGCCCGCGCCCGATCCCGCGCCCGGTCCCGTGCCCGATTCGTGGGAAGCAACTCGATGTCGACGGGAGGCACCACAACATATCGTGGCCACCGACCGTCGTCGACCACATCATGTAGTGGGCCGTAGCCGGCCTGAGGAGTTGCTTCCCACGAATCGTTTCCGTACCCGATCCCGCGCCCGTGACCGCGCCCGTGACCGCGACCGAGTCCGCGTCCGTGGCCGAGTCCGAGTCCGAGTCCGCGTCCGTGGCCGCGCCCGTACCCGAGTCCGAGTCCGCGTCC
>JAGQJE010000215.1 GCA_020430775.1 Myxococcales bacterium | reverse complement strand
CGCTGCCGCGACGTCGACATGAACATGCCCCGACGATCGCATCCCCGATCCCTCAAGTCGATCCTTTGCAGCCCCAGACCCCGAGTTACTTCCCACGAATCGAGTCCGTGCCCGTGCCCGTGCCCGAACCCGTGCCCGCACCCGATCCCGAGCCCGCACCGGCGAGCGAGGGCGGACGTAAGCCGGTCAATGCGCCGCTCAGGGCCCGAAGGCGTTCAAAGCCAGCGTTCGATGTGCAGCCCCAGCTTCCCCGCGCGACCCTCTCGCCGCTGGCGCGGTCGGACGCGGAAGCGCAGCTCGTAGCGCCCGCCCGCCTGCGGAACGAGCGCGCCCGACCAGACGCTCGCGCCTGCGCCCCCCGGGGAGCTCAGCTCCTGCACGATCCGCCCGCCGCCGCCGTGGCCTTCGCGCGCGACGGCTTCGACGACGAGATCCTGCGCGTCGAGACCCTCGTGCAGGAGCTTGAGCCGGAGCGGGATGGGCGCGCCCACGGGCACCTCGTCCGTCCCGAGGCGGGAGATTTCGACGCCCTCGACGCGCAGCTCCGGCCAGCGCTCGACGAGCCGCGCGCGGGTGTCGGTCAGCTCGAGCAGCGGGCGCATCTGGTCGTCTAGCAGCGCCGCCGCGTCCGCGCGCGCGGGGTCGTACGCGAGCCGGACGTAGTCCTCGAGCATCCGTCGCGTCGAAAAACGCGGGATGATCGAGGCGACGCTCGCCTTCATGCGCTCGACCCAGCGGTGGGGAACGCCGCCCTCGTCGCGGTCGGCGTAGCAGGGGAGCACCTCGGTCTCGAGCAACCCGAACAGCGTCGCCCGGTCGTAGGGCTCGGCGTCCCGGATGCCCGCGGATGGCAGCGAGATGTTCCAGCCGTTGTCGCCGTCGTAGCCCTCGATCCACCAGCCGTCGTCGACGCTGAGGTTCAAGCAGCCGTTGATGGCCGCCTTCATGCCGGAGGTGCCGCTCGCCTCGAGGCCGCGCGTCGGCGTGTTGACCCACACGTCGCTGCCCGACACCAGGCGGCGCGCGAGGTCGATGTCGTAGCCCTCAAGGAGCACCACGCGGCCGAGCAGCTCGGGACGGCGGGAGATCGCGTGCACCCTGCGCAGGAGATCCCGCCCGAGCCCGTCGGCGGGGTGCGCCTTGCCGGCGTAGAGCAGCACCGCGTCCGGGTGCCGTTCGAAGACGCGCGCGAGGCGCTCGGGGTCCTCGAGCAGCAGCTCGGCGCGCTTGTACGGCGCGAAGCGCCGCGCGAAGGTCAACACCGCGCCGTCGCCGTGCAGTCGGTCGAGCACGAGGCGCAGGATCGCGGGGTCGTCGGCGCGACGCGCCCAGGTGGCCTCGAGGTGACGCTCGAGCGCCGCGACCAGCGCCCCGCGGAGCTCGCGGTGCATCGCCCAGACGTCGGCGTTCGGGAGGTCGCGCACCCACGCCCAGCGCTCCGGCGTCGCGAGATGCGTCTGCCAGTCGGCGCCCATCGCCTGCTCGCAGTGCTCCTGCCACGGCGCGGCGAGCCAGGTCGGCACGTGCACACCGTTGGTGATGCTGCCGACCGGCACGTCCTCCGGGCTCTCGATCTCCGGGTACAGCTCGCGGAACATCGAGCGCGTGACCTCGCCGTGCTTCGCGCTGACGCCGTTCACGTACTCGGACGCGCGGACCGCGAGCGCGGTCGTTCCGAACTCTTCGGTCGGTCGCGACGCCATGCGCCCGAGCGCCATCAGCCGCGGCCAGTCGACGCCGAGCTGGCTCTCGAAGGGGGCGAGGTAGGGCCGGACGAGATCCTCGCCGAAGTGGTCGTGGCCCGCCGGGACCGGGGTGTGCGTCGTGAACACCGTGGTGTTGCGGACGTAGTCGAGCGCTTCGTAGAGGCGCAGGCCGCGGCGGCGGACGAGGTAGCGCAAGCGCGCGAGCACCAGGGCGGCGCTGTGTCCCTCGTTCATGTGGTAGACGAGCGGCTCGAAGCCGAGCGCGTCGAGCAGCGCGTGCCCGCCGAGCCCGAGGATGACCTCCTGCCGCAGCCGGTGCTCGAGGTCGCCGCCATAGAGCCGGTCGGTGATCTGACGCGCGGCCGGGGTGTTGCCCTCGACGTTGGTGTCGAGCAGGTAGAGCGAGACCCGCCCGACCGCGAGCTGCCACGCGCGGACCTGCACGGGGCCGGTCGGCATCGCGACCTCGACGGTGAGCGGGAGGTATTGCTGGTCGAGGACGGGCGTAAAGGGCGGCTCGGTGAAGTCGAGCGTGTCCGGCGCGGCGTCCTGATGACCGTCCGCGTCGATGAGCTGCCGGAAGTACCCGTGCTGGTGCGCGAGCCCGACCGCGCACAAGGGGAGCCCGAGATCGCTCGCCGCCTTCAGGTGGTCGCCTGCGAGGATGCCGAGCCCGCCGGAGTAGAGCGGGAGGAATCCCGCGAGCCCGAACTCCATGCAGAAGTAGGCGATCTGCGGCTTGCTGCTCGCGCCATGGAGCGCGTCGGTCATCGCGCGGTGGACCTCTGTGAGCGTCGCGACGTAGCCGGCGTCCTCGGCTAGGGCGCGGAGGCGCTTCGACGGCACGCGCTCGAGCAGGGCGTGTGGGTCCTCACCGACCTCGGTCCATAGCTCGGGGTGGAGGCGCTCGAAGAGGTCCGCGGCGCGCGGATGCCACCGCCACCAGAGGTTCGCGGCGAGGTCGCGCAGCGGCTCGAGCGCGGTGGGGAGGGTGTTGGCGACCGTGAACGCGCGCCGGAACGCGTGCGCCGCCGGCCGCTCGGCGATCGGCGCTGCCTCGGTGCGGGCGGCCTCGAGCAGCCGGTCGAGCGGCGTCTCGCGGCGTCGCTGCGCGGCGGCCGCGGCCGCCCGGCCATGCGCGTCGTAGTAGTGCGCCGCGAAGTGCGACCAGTCGGTCTCGCCGGCGGTTCGGAGGCAGGCCGCCCGCAGCTCCGCGCGCGCCCCGTCGTCGAGCGCCATGAAGCCCTCGAGCCGCTCGGCGAGCGTCGCGGTGGCCTCCTGCGCCGAGCGCCCCTCGCGCGGCAGCACGTCGACGCCCGTCGCGCGGAAGTCGCCGAGCGGCTTCACCCACTGGCCGAAGCCCGTGAGGTCGCTCGTGACGGTCGGGACGCCGAACGAGACGCACTCGAGCGGCGTGTAGCCCCAGGGTTCGTAGCGCGACGGGAACACGCCGATGTCCGCGCCCGGGAGCAGATCCCAGTAGCGGTCCGGGATGAGCGCGTCGGAGCCGTCGAGGTAGATGGGCACATACACGACATGCACGAGGTCGCCGCTCGCGTTGGCGACGCCCAGCTCACGGAGGCGGCGGAGCGTCGGATCGTTGTGCTCGTCGATGAGATCGTGCGTGCAGATCAGGGGCTCGTCCGCGCAGGGCTCGCCGCGCGCGCGGCTCGACAGCACGCGCTTTGGCTGCGCGTGCCCCGTCGGCATCATGACGAACGCCAGCAGGCGCCGGCCGCCGCTCGCCCACTCGGAGCCGCGCAGGGCAGCGGCCGCGTCGATGAACACGTCCACGCCCTTGTTGACGTACTCGTAGCGTCCCGCGAGGACGGCGACGGTCGTTTTGTCACGGTCGTAGCGCGCGCAGGTCGCGAGCTCGGCGATGCGAAAGAGCCGCTCCCGCGCGGTGGCGGCGCGCTCCGGCGGGACAGGGTGCGCGCCGAAGCCGTTCGGGAGGATCGGGTCGGGCGTGCGTCCGAGCAGGTGATCGCACTCGCGCGCCGTGAGCTCGCTCACGGTGGTGAACACGTCGCACTCGCGCGCCGTGACCGACTCCATCGAGTGCTTGGCCGACACGTTGAGCGAGCGCGCGAGCTCGGCCGGGTTGACCGTCGGCAGCAGCGCGTGGAGGTCCTCGCCCGGGTGGTGGGCCGAGGCCGCGCGCCCGAGCATCGTCGCGTGGGTCGTGAACACGGTCCCGACGTCCGGCACGGCGGCCTTCACGTGCAGGACGGCGGCGCCCGACAGCCACTCGTGCGCGTGCACGACGACCTCGCGGCGCTCCTTCAGAAAGAAGCGGTCGCGCATGTGCTCGATGATGAGCCCTGACGCGTGCGCGAAGAGCAGCGGGTCGTAGTAGTCCCATCCGCCGAAGAGCGAGTCGAGCTCGAAGCGCTCCCAGTACCGGCTCAAGATCTCGTTCTTCTGAGCGTACAGGCGCGAGTGGTTGATCAGCAGGCAGCGCGGCTCGCCCGGGACCAGCCACCGGCCCATCTGCACGCCGACGTCGTGGCCCGCGAGCGACTCGAGCAGCTCCGGCATCCAGACCTCCGGACGGAACACGGGCGTCGCGTTGTCCTCCCGGGTCAGCTTGGGGCCGACGGTGATGTACCCGTCGCCGTATTTGCCGATCATCTCGGCCGCGTGGGAGGCGATCACGGTGTGGATGCCGCCCACCATGTTGCAGACCTCCCAGGAGATCTCGAAGACCACGCGCGGGAAAGGCATCGCTGTCACCACCCGACCGGCGCGACGGCGTCGGGGCCGAGCACCGACGCGTCGAGGTCTTTGAGGACGTTCATGTAGTGGATGAAGGCGTCGTAGGGGCTGTCGTTCGGGCTGAAGTAGTCGTGCACCGCGGCGTCTCCCCTGGTCTTGGTCGCCATGTAGTAGAAGTGATCGGAGGTCTGCAGGCGCCGCCACAGCGCGAGCAGCGCCGGGTTGTTGCGCTGGCGGACCGCCGGCGCGCGCGCGTAGATCTCGCTCAACGCGCGCCGCTGCATGTCGTTGCCGCGCCAGGCGCTGATGTCACGCGCCTCGTCCGCCCACGAGACCGTGCGCGGAAACTGAAGCTCCCCGCGCGAAGGATAGCGCTCGACCACCTCGATCGGGGTTCGGAAGTCCCAGTCCGGCCGGGCGAGCACGAACTGCGGCAGGTGGGTCAGGAACTCGAAGATGCCGGTCTCCGCCCACTGGTGCTCGCCGAAGGTCTCGTAGTCCATGAAGAGGTTGACCACGTCGCCGTTGCCGCTGATGCCGTGGAGCCAGCGCGCGTACTTGTCGGCCGTGAGCGGGAGCTCCGGCCAGCCGGGGGTCGAGAACCGGAAGGCGACGTCGTCCGAGAGCCGGTAGTTTTTCGTGAGCAAGCGCGTCGGCAGCCCCGGCATCTGGTAGACGAAGTTCGGGCTGCGCCAGTCGAGGATGTCATCGGCGCCCTCGACGAGCATGGCCTCGAAGCCGAGCTCCGAGATCTCGCGGCCGATCGCGTCGTTGTAGATCAGCTCGGTGTCGCGGAAGACGCGCGGCCGCTGGTCGAAGTGCTCCTGCATCAGCGCGGTGTGCAGCGCGATCTGCTCGCGCAGCTCCGCGACGTCGTAGAGCGCCGCGAGCGAGTGGTAGTAGGTCTCCGCGATCAGCTCGACGCAGCCCGTCGCCGCGAGGCGCTGAAAGCTCTCGAGCACCTCGGGCGTCCAGCGGCGCATCTGCTCGATCGCGACGCCGGTGATGGCGTACGAGACGCGGAAGCGGCCCTCCGTGCGCTCGATGAGCCGCAGGATGGTCTCGTTGGCGGGCAGGTAGCACTTCGCCGCCACCTTGCGCATGACCGCCTCGTTGAGCGTGTCGTCGAAGTAGTGATGGTCGCGGCCGACGCGCAGCGCGCCGTACGGCTTGACGCGGTGTGGTTGATGGACCTCGAAATAGAAGCAGACGGAGGGCATCGCGACGCCTCAATCGGGCAGGACCGCGCGGTAGACGGGCAGCAGGTGCTGCGCCGCGGCGTCCCAGTGCAGGTGGCGGATCTCCTCGCGCGCCATCGCCACGATGGACGTGCGAAGCTCATGGTACTCGAGCATCGCGATGATGAGGTTCGCGAGCTGCTCGACGTCCCAGAAGTCCACCTTCAACGCGTTGCGCAGCACCTCGGAGACCCCCGACTGCTTGGACACGATGACCGGCGTATCGTAGCTCATCGCCTCGAGGGGCGTGATGCCGAAAGGCTCGGACACCGAAGGCATCACGTACACGTCGGCGGTGGCGAACGCGCGCTCGCGCTCGAGGCCCGTGAGGAAGCCGGGGAACTCGAACGAAGCGGCGATGCCCAGCTCGTCCACCAGCGCCTGCATTCGCGGGAGCATGTCGCCGCTGCCCGCGAGGACGAAGGTCGCCGTCGGGATGTGCTCGAGCACGCGCGCCGCCGCTTCCACGAAGTACTCGGGGCCCTTCTGGAAGGTGACGCGGCCGAGGAAGAGCACGGTCGGGCCCTTCCTGCCCTGCGCGAGGGCGTGCGAGGCGACCGTGACGGGCTTGTAGACGCCGTTGTGTACGACGCTGATCTTGCTGAGCGGGATGCCGTACTTCTCGGCGATGAGGGCGCGCGTGAAGTAGCTGACGGCGACGACGTGCGTCGCGGCCCACAGCCCGGCCCGCTCGATGGCGACGATGGTGGGGTTCGCGCCGTCGCCAGAGCGGTCGTACTCGAGGCTGTGTACGTGGACGACGAGCGGACGGCCGAGGCGGCGCGCGAGCTCCATGCCCGCGGGGTAAGTCATCCAGTCGTGGGCGTGCACGAGGTCGTAGGACCCGGCGCCGACGCGCGCGACCGCGGCCCGGGCGAAGCGGGCGACCTCGGCGAAGAGATCCTCTCCGTAATGCGCGTGGGATGCCGCGGGCGCGTGCGCCACCGCGCCGGGCGCGGGGAGGTGGGCGCCGCCTAACGTGGCCTCGGCTGTGGGCGCTCCGGCCGCGCCGGCGACGGCGGCCGCTGCGCCCGAGGTGGGCGCTCGCGGGGCGCTCATGGGCGGGGCGACACTCGGCGCGTCAGGGGCGGAGCCGACCGCCTCGGCGCGAAGCGCCTCGTACTGCGCCGGCGACAGGTAGGGCAGGAGCAGGGCGGGGATGGCGATCGGCTCTGCAAGCGTCGGCGCCTCCTCCGACAGCGTCGCGCTCCCCGCTGCTGCGGGTGTGGGGTCGCGTGCTCCTGAGCTCGGCGGCGCGCGGCGCCCGGCGGGGGGCCGAGACGACCCCGAGACCCACGGCGTCGGCTGTGCGGCCTCGAACGCCGGCGCCTCGCTCGCGTCGAGCAGCCGCATGTGGCCCGCGTCCTCGGCGCCGTAGACGCGCGGGAGCACGAAGTCCACCTCGACGCCGTGCCGAGCGAGCGCGCGCGTCAGCCCTTCGCACGCGGTCCCGAGCCCGCCGCTGATGTGCGGCGGGTACTCCCAGCCGAGCATCAACACCTTCATCGCGTCACCAGCGCGAGCACGCGGGTGACCTCGCCGACGCTCCACGCTTGCGCCGGGGCGCCGCCCGCGCGATGCGGTGCGTCGCCGTCGAAGACCTCGCTCACCTGCCCGACGCAGGCCTCGTAGCGGACGTGCTCCGCGAGCCGGGCCAGCACGGGTCCGAGCTCTGCCAGGGCCTTCTTCTCGCCTTCGACCGCGACGACGGCGTCGGCGTAGGGCCCGAGCAGCCAGGGCCAGACGGTGCCCTGGTGGTAGGCCCGGTCGCGCGCTGCCTGGTCGCCCTCGTAGCGCGGGCGGTACGCGGGGTCGGTCGGCGCGAGGGTGCGCAGGCCAAGCGGCGTCAAGAGCTGCTCGCGGATCGCGCCGAGCGCCCTCACGGCGCGCGGGCGCGCGATGAGCGCCGGCGCGGCGCCGAGGGCCCAGAGCTGGTTCGGCCGGAGGCTCCGGTCCGCCCGCGTCCCGTCGTGCGTGTCCGCGAGGTAGCCTGCGTCTTCGAGCCAGAAGCGGTCGGCGAAGGCCGCCCGCAGGCGCTTCGCGATCGGCTGCCACCGCGAGGCGAAGGTCTTCCGGTGGCGCGCGGCCCAGCGCAGCGCCGTCTCGAGCGCGTCGAGCCACAGCGCGTTCGAGTCGACGGCGTAGCCGGCGCGGGGCGTGACGGGCTGCCCGTCCACCTTGGCGTCCATCCAGGTCAGCGCCCACGGACCGTCCTCGACGAAGAGCAGACCGTCGTCGTCCACGACGACGCGCGGGTCGGCGCGATCGCCGATCGCGTCGATGACGTCGCAGAGCGCGCCGAGGAGCGCGTCGCGCCGCGGGTCTCGCGAGCGGTACAGCGCGAGTCGGAGCGCACGCCCGAACAGGAGCGAGGCGTCGACCGAGTCGAGGTTGGCCGTCGTGCCGGGAGCGACCGGGATGTTGGGGATGAGGCCACGCTCACGGCGCGCAGCGAGGGACTCGAGGATGTCGAGCGCGAGCGCGCGCTCTCCTCGCGCGAGGCACAGCCCCGGCAGCGCGATGAGGGTGTCACGCGACCATTGTCCGAACCACGGGTAGCCGGCGATGATCCCGGCCTCGTCCGGTGTCCGGACGATGAACGACTTGGCGGCCGCATCGAGCGACGCGCGGAGCGCCTCGAGGTCGGCGCGCTCCTTGCGCAGCGCGCGGCGCCGGCGCTGCGCCCGAGGAGACGGCTCTGGCTCTACGGTCGGCAGCGCGTCCGGGCATGCCTCGAGCCCGACCCAGATGCCGAACGACGCGCCCTCGACCGGGTCGAGCCGGTACTCGCCCGGCGTGTAGGTGTCCTCGAAGGCCGGGTAGCCGCGGGCCGCCTCCCACGCGTAGTGGACGTGCTCGTACCAGGTGCCGTCGACGTGGAACGCCGCGCCGGTCCCGCGGACGCCGAGGTGGACCGTGGGCACGCCGGTGTAGGGTCGCAGGCTCACGTCGCCGCGTGGGGTCTCGCGCACGCTCCCGTCGAGCGCGGGGTTCGCGAAGGTGAGGCGGTGCAGGGGCCGACACCGGAGCAGCGGGCGCAGGCGCACGCGCACCGGCGCGCTCGCACCGGCGAGGTGATAACCGACGCAGACGCCGTCACGGTCCGGGTCGAGCGCGACGACGCGCGTGATTCGTAGCGGCCCGAGCTCGTAGACCCACCGCGGCCCGGGGCCGAAGCTCCGGAGGAGCCGGTCGCCGCGCGGCTCGACCTTGCCCTCGCCCCAGTCGAGCGCGTGCAGCCCGTGCCAGACGCCCTCGTGCTCGACCCACTCCTCGACCTCGAGCAGCACGTCCAGCGCCTCGTGATCCTGCGCGCCGCGGGCGGTGAGGAGCGAGTGGTACTTGCGCCGTGGCACGCGGTCCGCGCTGCCAAGCGCGAACGAGCCGCGCTGGTTCGTGGCGAGCCATTCGAGGCCCCCGAGATCGACCTCCAGCGAACCGATCGCGCCCGGATTCATGGTCATCGCGCACCCCTTGCCGTCAAGAGCGCCACGCGCCGCACGGGCGCTCGCGAACGTCGTGCGTGCGAGGTGGTCGGCTCCACTTCTGGAGCATGAATCGTGCCGGCGCGGAATCCTCCAAAGAGGCGCGATCCCGCGTGTGGGCAAGCGCACAGACTGCACGCGCGCGACGGACGACGCAACCCTTGCAGACAGCAGCGGAACCATCTCCGAGGCGACACGTTGCAGCCTGCGCGCGGCACCCCAGATGCGTCGGCATTGGCGTCGTGGTCGGGTTGGTAATGCCTTCGCCTTCGGCTCAGGGAGGGGGCACGCGCCCCCTCCCAAGCGCAAATTCACCGCGCGCAGCGCGCGGCGAATCCGCCCTTGGCTCCCACCCCGCGGGGTTCGGCACCGAAGCGGCGCCTCACGTATCGGCATTGGCGTCGTGGTCGGACGCCGTTGGTTGCACTCTTGCGGGGGCAAGACTGAACCCAACGGCGGCGTACCGTGAGTTGATTGGTGGATGCCCTCGCTTTGCTCGGGGAGGGGGCACGCGCCCCCTCCCAAGCGCAAATTCACCGCGCGCAGCGCGCGGCGAATCCGCCCTTGGCTCCCACCCCGCGGGGTTCGGCGCCGGGGCGGCGCCTCACGTATCGGCGTTGGCGTCGTGGTCGGACGCCGTTGGTTGCACTCTTGCGGGGGCAAGACTGAACCCAACGGCGGCGTACCCTGGGTACCCCGGTGGCGCGGCGACCCGAACCCGTGCCCGAACCCGTGCCCGAACCCGTGCCCGAACCCGTACCCGAACCCGTGCCCGAACCCGTACCCGAACCCGTGCCCGAACCCGTGCCCGAACCCGTGCCCGACTCAACGACTCTGAACGGGCCACGTGTGCAAGGGGCGAGAGGTGCTTTTTTTCTCGATTTCATGGGTTCGGCCTTGTGAGGTGGGTGGCGATTGGCAGGCGCAGGGCGTACCGGGGCGGAGCGCGCGCGGGG
>JAGQJE010000214.1 GCA_020430775.1 Myxococcales bacterium | reverse complement strand
GGCTCGCCGCAAGCGAGGAGAGTCCCGATGAGCGCCCAGCTGCTTTCGTCCAAGGTCGTCGTCGTCGAGGAGGAGCCGCGCGTCCGCGGGATCCCCTCGGTGCCCACCTCCGTCGCCGGCGCCGTCGGCCTCACCGAGCGCGGCCCGATCGGCGTCCCCGTGCTCTGCTCGTCGCTCGAGGAGTTCGAGGCGACCTTCGGCGGCTTCACACCCGACGCCGACCTCGCCCTCGCCGCGATGGGCTTCTTCGAGAACGGCGGCACCCAGCTCTGGGTCGTGCGCACCGTCCACTACGGCGACGTGCAGGACCCGCTGAGCCAGACCGCCCTCCGCGGCTCGGCGACGCTGCTGGCCGACGCCGCGGTCCCGAGCCCGGCGGAGCTGCTCGGCGCGCCGGTGGGCCGCGTGTTCGTCCAGGACGGTGACACCCTCGTCGTGGCCGTCGACGGCGGGGCGCCGGTGACCGCGACCGTCGTCGCGACGCGCGCCGAGCTCGTGAGCGCGGGCGTGTTCCCGACCGGGTTCGCCGGCGGCGAGGCGCTCGAGCTGCGCGTGATGGGCATGGACCAGACCGTCACCTTCGACGCCGCCGATCAGAGCGTCGAGGAGGTGGCCGCGCGCATGAACGCGCAGCTCTCCCTGGTGAGCGTCGGCGTGGACGCCGGGCAGCTGCGGATCCGCACCGACCTCGGCGGCACCGACGTCGGGCTCGAGGTCACAGGCGGCGACGCGAACGTGGTCCTGGCGTTCCCCGCGGGCGAGGTGCTCGGCGGCGGCAACGTCGCGATGTCCGCCGAGGTCACGCCCGACGTGCTCGCGGGCATCGTCGCGGCGGCGATCCCCGGGCTCGTCGTGGACGTCGTCGCCGGCGCGCTCCGGCTCCGCACCGTGAGCACCGGCGCGCTCGCCTCGCTGCAGGTGCTGCCCGAGTCCACCCTCGACGAGCGGCTCGGCCTCGACAACGCCGCCCACAGCGGCAGCGACGGCGGCGCCGCGGCGGCGCTCCTGGTCGAGGGCAAGGACCCGGGCGCCTACGCGAACCGCCTGGAGGTCGAGGTGCGCCCGCCGACGAGCGGGGAGGCGGGGACCTTCGACGTCGCGGTCGTCGAGGACGGCGTCTACCGCGAGGTCTTCGCGGACCTGACGATGACCCCCGGCGCCGCCCGCCACGTCGAGGCGGTGATCAACGCGCCGCGGGGCGGCTCGGCGCTCGTGCGGGTCACCGACCTCGCGCTGCCCGGCTCCCCCGCGCTCGGCGTGCAGACGGCCGGGCTCATCTCTGGCGACGACGGCCTCACGGGCCTGACCGACACCGACTTCATCGGCTCGGAGGTCGGCAAGACAGGCCTCCGCGCGCTCGACACCATCCAGGACCTGAGCCTGCTGCTCGTCCCCGGGCGCGCCACCGCGGCGGTGCACAACGCGATGGTCGCCTACTGCGAGGGCCCGCGAGAGGGCCTGGTGTTCGCCGTCCTCGACCCGCCGGCAGGGCTCGGCGCGGCGGGCATCGTCGACTACGTGCTGAACACCGCCGCGCTCGGGAACCTGAGCGAGCACGCCGCGATCTACTGGCCGCGCGTGAAGGTGCTCAACCCCTCGCGCAGCGTGTTCGGGTCGAGCGACCAACTCGTCGTCGCCCCCTCGGGCATCATCGCCGGCGTCTTCTCGCGCACCGACGGCGGGCGCCCGGGCGGCGTCTACGACCCGCCGGCCGGCATCGACAAGGGGCGCATGTTCGGCGTGCTCGGCTTCGAGACCGACGAGGTCCTCGAGGAGCGCAAGCGCGACCTCGTCTACCCGAAGCGCATCAACCCGCTGACCACCGGCCCCGGCCTGCCGCGCTACATCGACGGCTCGCGCACGCTCAAGGGCGACGGCAACTTCCCCTACGTCGCCGAGCGCCGCGGCGTCAGCTTCATCGAGCGCTCGCTCAAGCAGGGCCTCCAGTTCGCGCGGCACAAGAACAACACCGAGGGCCTGCGCGCCCAGGTGCGCCGGACCATCACCGCGTTCCTGCTCACGCAGATGAACAACGGCGCCTTCCGCAGCCGCGAGCCCGACAAGGCGTTCTTCGT
>JAGQJE010000030.1 GCA_020430775.1 Myxococcales bacterium | reverse complement strand
AGCCGACGGCCGCGGAAGCCCCGGCGGCGGCGGCGAGCCCATCGCCCGCCGCGCCCGCCTCGGCGACGGCGGCGAGCCCGCCGGACGAGCCCAGGGACGCCGCCTCACACATCCGGCTGAACGTCGCCGGGAAGATGGCGGCGGTCTTTCTCCGCTCGAAGCTCACACCGCTCATCATCGTCGGCGTCACGCTCTTCGGTGCGCTCGCGGTGTACGCGACGCCGCGCACCTACAACCCCGACGTCGTCGTGCCCGTCGTCAACATCATGGTCTCGCGTCCCGGCCGCAACGCCGCGGACATGCTCGACCAGGTCGTCAAGCCGCTCGAGGCCCTGCTCGGCTCGCTCCCCGGGGTCGACCACACCTACGGTCAGGCCGAGACCGATCGCGCGATCGTCACCGTGCGCTTCGACGTGGGTGAAGACGAAGAGCGGAGCCTCGTCAAGGTCTACAACCAGATCAACAGCAACCTCGACCGCATCCCGCCCGGCACGGCGCCGCCGCTCATCCAAGCGGTGAGCCTGTACGACGTGCCGATCGTGACGCTCGCGCTCTACTCGGACACGCTCGCTCCGGACACCCTGCGCGGCGTCGCCGAGCACGTGGTCGAGCAGCTTCGCAGCGTGCCGGGCGTCGGGAAGACGACGGTCTCCGGCGCCTCGCGGGCAGCCGTGCGCGTCGACCTCGACCCGGCGCGCCTCGCCGCGTACGGCCTCGACGTCGACGCGGTCGCGGGCGCCATCGCCCAGAACAACGTGAACCGCGGCGCCGGCGACGTCGCCTACGGCGGACGGGAGCACCCGCTGCGCGTCGCCGCCGCGCTCGGCTCGGCCGACGACGTCCGCGGCGTGATGGTCGGGAGCTTCGACGGCAAGCCGGTCTTCCTCGGCGACGTCGCGGACGTGAGGGACGGCCCCGCCGACGACCGCGTCCGCTCCTCCATCGCGTTCGGGCCAGCCGACCCGCAGGCGCGCCCCCCGCGCGTCGACCACAGCGCCGTGACGATCGGCGTCGCCCGCAAGAAGGGCACGAACGGCGTGACCGTGGCGCGCGACGTGCTCGCGCGGCTGCACGCGGTCGAGCGCGCGGCGCTCCCGGAGGGCGTCCACGTCACCGTGACCCGAGACGACGGCGTCACGGCCGACGACGCGGTCAACACGCTGATGGAGCACCTGGTCGTCGCGATCGCGACGGTGGTCGTCATCCTGCTGGTCTCGCTCGGCTGGCGTGAGGCGTCGATCGTCACGCTCTCGATCCCGCTCATCCTCTTCGTCGTGCTCGGCGCGGGCTGGGTCGCCGGACAGACGATCAACCGCATCACCCTGTTCGCCCTCATCCTGTCGCTCGGGCTGCTCGTCGACGACAGCATCGTCGTCATCGAGAACATCCACCGGCACGCGCACCTGCGCGGACCACGGCGAGGCTTCGACGCCCTCGTCGTCGAGGCGGCGAACGAGATCGGCCGGCCCACGATCGTCGCGACCTTCACCGTGATCCTCGCGCTCATCCCGATGGCGTTCGTCACCGGGATGATGGGCCCGTTCATGGGCCCCATCCCCTTCAACGCGCCGATCGCGATGCTCGCCTCGCTGATCATCGCCTACACGGTGGTCCCATATCTCGCGTGGCACTGGCTCCGTCGCAAGAACGCACGGGTCATGGAGGCGGTCAGTCGTCGCCCGCTCGAGCAGGAGTCGGTGCAGCAGGCGGACCGACTCCACCGCGCGTACACGCGGCTGCTCATCCCGCTGCTCGACGGGCGGCGGCGACGCCGGTTCTTCCTCGGCGGCGTCGTCGCATTGCTCTTCGTCGTGATGCTCCAGCCGGCGTGGCAGCTCGTGCGCCCGCAAGGCGCGGACGGACCGCTCTCGCCCTTCGGTGTCGAGCTGAAGATGCTCCCGGACGACAACGTCGACACGCTCCTCGTCGAGGTGGACGCGCCGCTCGGGACCGCGCGAGAGCAGACCGCGCGCATCGCGGAGGCCGTCGGTGAGGTCATCGGCAGCCACCCGCAGGTCACCGACTACCAGACCTTCGTCGGTGAGCCGGCGCCGGAGGATTTCGCCGCGATGGTACGCGGAGACGCCGCGCGCAGCGGCCCACAGCTCGCGCAGATCCGCGTGGGCCTGGTAGGCAAGCACGCGCGGGACGTCGGCTCACACGCGATCGCGCAGGAACTCTACGACGCGCTCGCACCCGTCCGCGCGGCCTTCCCTCGGACGCGCATCAAGATCCTCGAGACCCCGCCGGGGCCCCCGGTCCGCTCTCAGATGATGGCCGCGCTCTACGGGCCGGACTACGACACGCTCCGGTCGCTCGGCGGGCGCATTCGCGCGGACGGCTACGGCCGCGTCTACGGCATGATCAACCAGGACGACTCCGTCGGGGACGACGTCGAGGAGCTCCGCCTCGCGGTCGACCGAGACGCGGCGACCTCGGCGGGCGTCGCGCCCGCGCAGATCGCGCAGACGCTCGAGACCTACTTCGCCGGCCGCGCGGTCGGCGACATCGAGCACACCGGCTCCCTCGAGCCCGTGCCGATCGTCCTGCGCCTGCCGCGGCAGGCCCGCACCGACCCGCACCTGCTCGACACCCTCACGCTCATGACCCCGCAGGGCGCGCGGGTGCCCCTGTCGACGATCGCCCGCCTCGAACGCCGTCCGGCGGACAAGCGCTTCTACACGCGCGACCAGTACCCGACGGTCTACGTGTCGGGGAACATGCTGCGCTCGAGCCCCGTCTACGCCGTCACGTCGCTCACGCGTGCGCTGTCGGGCGCGCCGGTCGACGGCGGCACGCTCGAGGTCGGCAACCTCGGGTTCGTTCGAGAGACGCCGAGCGATCTGCGCAACTACCAGCTCCACTGGCTCGGCGAGATGCGGCTCACGCTCGACGTGTTCCGGGACCTCGGGGCGGCGTTCATGGTCGCCCTCGTGCTGATCTACCTGCTCCTCGTCGGCTACTACCAGTCGTTCTTGATGCCGGTCGTAGTGATGATCGCGATCCCCATCACCCTCATCGGCGTCTTCCCCGGCCACTGGCTGCTCGGCCAGCCCTTCACGGCGACCTCGATGATCGGCGTCATCGCGCTCGCGGGGATCGTCGTGCGCAACGCGCTCTTGCTCATCGACTTCATCGTGGAGCGACGCGTCGCGGGCGAGCCGCTGCGCGCGTCGGTGATCGAGGCGGGCGCCGTCCGCCTGCGACCCATCTTGCTGACCGCCCTCACGGTGGTCTTCGGCTCCGCGACGATGCTCGCGGACCCGGTGTTCGGCGGGCTCGCCATCTCGCTGATCTTCGGCATCCTCGCCTCGACCGTGCTGACGCTGCTCGTGATCCCGCTCATCTACTACCTGTGGCAGCGACGCGCGGAGCCGGCCTGAGGTCGGGTCAGGGAGTCACTCGGTCCAGCCGGTCGAGCGGCGGCTCTTGACGGCCTGCACCGCGAGGTTGTCGGCGAGGTCGTTCAGCTCGACGCCGGCGTGCCCCGGGACGTGGTGGATGCGCACGTCGTCGAGACCATCGAGCGCCTCGCGGATCTCCGCGATCAGCTCGACGTTCTTCTTCGGCTTCCAGCCCTTCGTCAGCACACCGATCGCGTAGGTCGAGTCGGTGTAGATGCGCAGCGGGCGGGCGGGGTCGGGGGTCGCCTCGAGCGCGCGCAGGATGCCGGTCAGCTCGGCGACGTTGTTGGTGGCGCGGCCGAGGTACTCGCTCAGGCAGCGCGAGCGGCCGTCGTGGCGGAGCACCACGCCGAGCCCCGCGGGTCCAGGGTTCCCGCTGCACGCGCCGTCCGCGTACGCGAGCACCTCGTCGCCTCTGGGCTCTGTCGGCGGCTTCGACGCGCTCTTCACCCCGGCGGGCGCGCGCGAGGCGGCCTTCGACTTGCGACCGCCGGCCTTCGCGGCGGGCGCCGCGTCGACGCAGTGCGCGTCCGGGTATACGGCGCCGCCCTCGATCGCCTCGAGGTTGCGCGGCGAGGCGGCGTAGGCCTTCGGGGATGTCGGCCCGTACCGCACCTCGACGCGGCCGCCGCGGACGCGCAGCGCGCCCTCGTCGTCGCATCGCGCGAGCACCGTCGCGTCCCGCAGCCGCATCGTCCGCCAGGGCACGGCGGGCGGCCTATCACGTCGCACGCGACGCAGCCAGCGCCGTGCGGCGCTTCGTTCCGTGTCACGCGGTTTGGGGAGGAGAGCCCACGACGCGGAGGGCCGCGCCCCGCCCGCGGAGCGACCGAGCCGGTTGTTCGGCGGGCTGCTAGGCTCCCCGCCACATGGGAGAACGGATCGAGCGGGTCGTCGTGCGCGAGCTCGTCAAGCTCTTCGGACCGACCCGCGCGCTCGCCGGAATCGACGCGGAGCTGCGGGCAGGAGAGGTGACGGTCATCGAGGGGCCGAACGGCTCGGGCAAGAGCACGCTGCTCGCGGTCGTCGCGCGCCTCGCGCGGCCGACGAGCGGTACCGTCGACTACGGCAGCGACCGGCAAGACGAACCCGGGCTGCGGGCGCAGATCGGCGTCCTCAGCCACGCGGCGATGCTCTACCCCGACCTCTCCGGCGTCGAGAACCTCGCCCTCTTCGCCCGGCTGTACGCCATCGAGACGCCGCGCGAGCGCATCGACGACCTCGTCGACCGGTTCGCGATCGGGTCCTACCGTGCGCGCCCGTGCCGCACCTACTCGCGCGGCCAGCTCCAGCGCGTCGCCCTCGCGCGGGCGCTGCTGCACCGCCCCTCCCTGCTGCTGCTCGACGAGCCCGCCACGGGCCTCGACGCGCGAGGCGTCGCCGACCTCGAGGCCGCGCTCGAGGCGGAGCGCGCCGCGGGCACGGTCACCGCCCTCGTCACGCACGACGCGGAGCTCCGCGACCGCGTCGGCGACGTCTGCGTGCGCCTGCACCGCGGGCGGGTCCAGGAGGTCTCGGCGTGTCCTTGCTGAAGGCGGCTTGGCTCATCGCCGCGAAGGATCTCCGCATCGAGATGCGCACCAAGGAGACCGTGCTTACGACGAGCCTCTTCGGCGTGCTCGTCGTGGTGCTCGCGTCGCTGTCGTTCTACATCGATCCGATCACCTCCCGCCGCGTAGCGCCCGGCGTGCTCTGGGTGGCGATCGCGTTCTCCGGTGTGCTCGCGATGGGCCGGGCGTGGGCCTACGAGCGCGAGAACGACGTCATGCGCGCGCTGCTGCTCTCGCCGGCGCCGCGGGCGGCCATCTTCGCCGGCAAGGCGATCGGCTCGCTCGTCCTGATGCTCGCCATCGAGGCCATCCTCGTGCCGCTGGTCGCGCTCTTCTTCCAGGTCGACCTCACCTGGGCGCTCGCGCCCGCCCTGCTGGTCATCGTGCTCGGCACGGTCGGCTTCGTCGCCGTCGGCACCCTCTTCTCGGTGCTCACCGTCCGCTCGCGCGCGCGCGACCTCATGCTCAGCGTGCTCATCTTCCCGCTCATCACGCCGGCTCTGCTCTCGAGCGTCGTCGCGACCCGCGAGCTGCTCGACGGCGCGACCCTCGGCGAGACGCTCGGCTGGCTGCAGATCCTCCTCGCGTTCGACGTGCTCTTCGTGACGGCGGGCGCCGTGCTCTTCGAGGTCCTCGTCGCGGACTGAGCGTGCCCCCGCCGCGGCCCGTCGGCCTGGGGTTCTTGGTCGCCGGTCCCCCGGCGGGCTGCTACATGTCCCGGATGCCGAAGCGAGAGATCGTCGCGGCGGCGCTGGCCTTGCTCGTCGGCGCGCCGCTCATGTTCTTGTTCGCGCGGTCGGTCACGGCGGCGACCGTCCGCTACGAAGAGACCCCCCTCCGGGCGATGCTCGGAGACGACCGCTACGACGCGCTGAAGCGGGGTGAAGGCGGCTTCCCGCACTACATGGGTGACGACCGCCGCGCCCCGGATTTCACGCTCGAAGACCGCAACGGCACCCCTTGGACGCTGAGCGATCACCGCGGCCACGTCGTCGTGCTCAACTTCTGGAGCATCGACTGCCCGCCGTGCATCCGCGAGCTGCCCTCGATCGACACGCTCGCGGAGATCGCGGCCGGCTGGGGCGACGTCGACGTCGTCGCCGTCTCGATCGATCGCGGGTGGGACGCCGTGAAGGCCATCGTGCCCGAGCCGCAGCACGCGACGTACCTCTTCGACCCGAGCCAGCACGTCGTGCACGACCTCTACGGCACGCAGCTCTTCCCGGAGACCTGGATCATCGACAAGCAGGGCGTGGTGCGCCTGCGCTACGACGGCGGCCTGAACTGGGCGAGCCCGGTGGTCCTCGACGCCATCAAGGGCTTCCGCTGAGCGCGCGGGGTCAGCCGGCGCGGCCGGCAGACGGCGGGTAGACGCGCTCGCCGCCGAGGTCGAGGTAGACGCCGCGCGCGTCCTCGCCGACGACGCCCGCGAGCTGGGCGACCGCGTGGGTGTCGAAGCGCGCCGGGCAGCGTCCGTCGCGCACGTCGCACCAGAGCGCGCCGTCGGCGCCATGCCGCAGCGTGACCGCGCGCAGCCGCTCTTGGCGCCCGCCCGACAGCTCGAGCTCGACCGCCCCGCTCGGCTCGACCCGCGCCGACCGGACGAAGTACGCCGGGCCCTCGATGGCGACGTAGGCCCAGTTGATGTCGTTGCTGAGGCAGAAGCGGCCGTCCTCGGCGCGGTCGACCCAGCCGTCGAACGAGCGGGTCAGGTTGGGGTGCGCGATGCGGTCCGCCCCGTTCCACCAGCGACCGGCCGCGTCGCGCCGAATCGCCGTCTCCCGGGTGCGCCCCTCGGGCTGACCTCGAAGCAAGTCCGCTGGCTCCATCCGGTGATGGTACCGCATTCGCCGGCCGCGCGACCCAGCCCGCGCCTCCCCGCACGGCCCTCCGAGAGTAGATTTGGCGCGCTGGATCTTTCCGCTTGAATGAGATCCCGGCTCCGCGGATCCTCCGAGAGTAGATTTCGCGCCGTGGATCTTTCCGTCCCGGCGACAGTCGGCGGCGTGCGGCGTCGTGGCCTTGCAATCTCGCGCCGTCGCTACGACGCTCGTCCGCGCGGAGGCGTCGATGTGGGAGCAAGCGATGGGTGGCGCGATGCGCGCGCTGACGTACCTGGCGAGCACCGACCTGCTCGACCGCGCCGGGCTCCGCGAGCGAGCCGAGCAGGTCGTCTACGAGGTGTCGAAGCGGGCCGTCGCGGCGATGGAGCGGGCCGCCGCGAGCCGGCCTGGCCGCGCGCACGCGACCGGCGCTGCCGCCACCCCCACGCGGTTCGACCTCACGCCGACCGAGGCGCAGCAGCTCACCCGCGAGACGGTGCGGCGCTTCGCGCGCGCGGAGCTGCTCCCCGCCGCCGACCCTGCCGATCGTGCCTGCGCTCCCGGCGCGGCCCTGCTCGACGCCTGGCAAGCCCTCGGCCCGGCCCACCTCACCCTGCCCGTGGCCTACGGCGGCGAGGGAGAGCCCCCCTCGTCCGCGACCGCGGCCCTCATCGCCGAGGCGCTCTCGCGCGGTGACATGGCGCTCGCGCTCGCCCTGATGGCTCCGCTCGGCGTCGCGAGCGCGCTCGCCCTCCACGGGACCGACGCGCAGAAGGCGCGCTACCTCCCGCGCTTTGCGGGCGAGCGCTTCTACCCCGCCGCGTTCGCCGTGCTCGAGCCCGGCGCGCTCTTCGACCCGCGGCGCCTGCGCACGCGCGCGAGCCGGAGCGGCGGCGGGTGGACCCTCCGCGGCGCCAAGGCGCTCGTCCCCCTCGCCGAGCGCGCGGAGGTGCTGCTCGTCGCGGCGCGCGTCGAGCGCAGGGCGGCCGCCAAGGTGGCCGCCAGGGTGGGCGGGCGCGTCACCCCCACGGTGCGCCGCGCCCCAGCCGACGGCGACGTCGGGCTCTTCCTCGTGCCGCGGGGCGCGCGGGGGCTGTCGGTGACGCCGGCGCCGACGATGGGCCTCCGCGGCGCGGCCCTCGCCGACGTGAAGCTCGAGGGCGTACGCCTCGCGGACGACGCCCTCCTCGGCGGCGACGTCTCGACCGAGCGCTACGAGGCGCTGGTCGACCGCGCCCGCATCGGCTGGGGCGCGCTCGCCGTCGGGACGGGCGCCGCCCTGCTCGACTACGTCATCGAGTACTGCAACGACCGCGTCGCCTTCGGGGAGCCGATCTCCCACCGGCAGGCGGTCGCCTTCACCATCGCGAACATCGCCATCGAGGTCGAGGGCCTGCGGCTGCTGGTGTACCGGGCCGCGAGCCGCGCGGACCACGGCCTGCCCTTCCGCGAGCACGCCCACCACGTCCGCGCCTTCGCGGGCGACAAGGCGATGCAGATCGGCACCGACGGCGTCCAGCTCCTCGGCGGCGCCGGCTTCATCCGCGACCACCCGGTCGAGCGCTGGTACCGCCACCTCCGCGGCGTCGCCCTCATGGAGGGCGCGCTCATCTGCTGAGCCGCCCTGCACACCCTCCCCGCGCCGGCTCGCACCGGCGGCGTCAAGCGCCGGGGGTGGCCGTCGCAGGCTCCGCGGCCGGTGGGCGCACGTCGGGGAGGAACACGGCGAACAGGCCCAAGAGCGGCAGGAAGGCGCACACCTGATAGACCATTACGATGCCCCAGTCATCCGCCAACACGCCGAGCACGGCCGCGCCGAGGCCGCCGAGACCGAACGAGAAGCCGTAGAACATCCCCGAGATCATGCCGATCCTGTGCGGCATCATGTCCTGCGCATAGACGATGATCGCGGGGAAGGCAGACGCGAGCAGCAAGCCGATCACCACGCTGAGGCCGACGGTCCAGGTGAGGCCGACGTGCGGCAACAGCAGCGTGAAGGGGGCGACACCGAGGATCGAAAACCAGATGACTTGCTTGCGCCCGATCCGGTCGCCAATCGGTCCGCCCAGGAGTGTCCCGACCGCGACCGCCAAGAGAAACACCGCGAGCAGATGCGTCGCCGTGGTCATCGACAGACCGAAGTGCTTTATCAGGTAGAACTCGTAGTAGCTGCTGATGCTGGCCAAGTAGAAGAACTTCGAGAACATCAGCACCATCAGCACGCCGACGGTGCGTCGCACGACCGGAGCCGGGTACAGCGGCGCGTCCGAGGGGCGACGCGCCCGGACGCGCTCGTTGATGTGGCCACTGTACCAGCGGCTGACCTGGAGCAGGACGACGATGCCGAGCAGCGCCGCGAGGCCGAACCAACCGACGTGCTCGCGCCCGTAGGCCAGGACGATGCCGGCCGCCAGCAGCGGCCCCAGCGCCTGGCCGAGGTTGCCGCCGATCTGGAAGACGGACTGCGCCATGCCGTACTTGCCGCCCGAGGCCATCCGCGCGACGCGCGCGGACTCGGGGTGAAACACGGAGGAGCCGCATCCGATCAACGCGACTGACACGAGGAGCACGGGGTAGCTGGGCGCGACCGACATGAGCAGAAGCCCCGACAAGGTGAAGCACATGCCGACGGGCAGAGAGTACGGGAGCGGCTTCTTGTCCGTGACGATGCCCACCACGGGCTGCAGCAGCGACGCCGTCAACTGGAAGGTCAGCGTGATGGCGCCGATCTGAAAGAAGCTGAGGTCGAATTCGCCTTTGAGCAGCGGATAGATCGCAAGAATCACCGACTGCATCATGTCGTTCAAGACGTGCACGAAGCTGACCGCGCCGATGACGCTGTACCGAGTGCCCGCGACCTGCGCCGCCGGCAGGTTCGAGACGATCGGCGCGGTCGCACCGGCTTCGGCGCTCGAGATGAGCGGCTGTGCGTTCGAGGAGATGTCGGTCATGTTCGCCATGATGTCGTAGCGCGACGTGTCGCTGCACTCCACGACACGGCCGGCGCTGCGTCGAGCGGCGCAGGGTAATTGCGGCCGGCGATCGTGAGCGTCAAGCGTCGCTCCGCACCTGACACGCGGCGCGCTGCCGGACGCGGGCGCCACCGAGGGGGGCCCCGCACCGCCCGGCGCGCGGCCGAGCCGGCCGGTCGAGGGGCTGCTATGTTTCCGCGCATGGCTGGCATTGACGAGAGCATCGAGTTTCGGCCGCTGCGTATCGCGGTGGTGACCGTATCGGACACGCGCACGGAGGCGAACGACCGTTCGGGCGCGGCGCTCGTCGCGCGGGCCGAGGCCGACGGCCACGAGGTGGTCAGCAAGCAGATCGTCAAAGACGACCGCGCGGCGATCGAGGCGGCGCTGCTCCCGCTGATCGCCTCGAAGGAGGTCGATGTCGTCATCGCGACGGGAGGCACGGGCGTGACGGGCCGCGACGTGACGCCCGAGACCTTCGAGTCGCTCTACGACAAGCCCATCCCGGGCTTCGGCGAGCTGTTCCGGATGCTGAGCTACCAGACGATCGGCACCGCCACGATCCAATCGCGCGCGACCGCCGGCGTCTCGGACGGCACGTTTTTGTTCGCGCTCCCCGGCTCGACCGGCGCCTGCGAAGAGGCCTGGGACGGGATCCTCCGCTCGCAGCTCGACATCCGGTACCGGCCCTGCAACTTCGCCGAGCTGATGCCCCGCATGCGCGAGCGCTGATGCGCGCGATGATCCTCGCGGCCGGCCTCGGGACGCGGCTCGCTCCGCTGACGCTCGAGCTGCCGAAGCCGGCCGTGCCCCTCGCGAACCGCCCGCTCGCGAGCTTCGCCGTCGAGGCGCTCACGCTCGAGCGGGCGCCCGGACCGCGTATCGACGCGATCGCCATCAACACCCACCCCATGCCGGAGCGCCTCGAGCGCGCGCTCGCGCCCTACCTGCCGCGCGCGGTGCGGACGCGCTTCTTTCGCGAGGAGTCCGTGCTCGGGACCGGCGGCGGGCTGCGCAACGCGCGCGCCTTTCTGCTCGACGGCGACCCGGACGCGCCGGTCGTCGCCGCGAACGCCGACATGCTCTTCGCCCCGGACCTCGGCGCCGCGCTCGACGCGCACGAGCGCTACGACGCGATCGCGACGATGGTCCTGCGCCCGGACCCCGAGGGGCGGTACGGCGAGGTGCGGATCGGCGCAGACGGCCTGGTCGACACCATCCTCGGCCGCGCCCGCCGCGGGAGCGTCGGCCGACCCGCCGCGCGCTGCATGTTCACCGGCGTGCATCTGCTCTCCCGGCGCGCGTTCGACGACCTGCCCGAGCGTGGGTGCGTGATCCGGACGGCCTACTTCGCCTGGCTCGAGCGCGGCGAGCGGATCGCGGCGGTCGTCGACCCCTCGCCCTGGCAGGACCTCGGCACCGTCGCGGACTACGTGGACGCGGGCGCCTCCCTCGCCGGCGGCACGCTGCGCTGGCCGACCGTGCGTCCGGAGGGGGGCAACCTCATCGACCCCGCCGCCGCGATCGGGGCCGGCGCGCGGCTCCGGCGGGCCACCGTCGGCGCGGGAGCGACCGTCGCAGCGGGCGTCGCGCTGACGGACGTGATCGTGTGGCCGGGGGCGCGCGCGGACCGCTCGTGCAGGCGCGCCGTCATCACGCCGGAGCGGGTCGTCGGCGCCGCACCGGCGGGCGTGACCTGATCTGCGCCGCGCTCAGAAGCTGAAGCGGAGCTTCGTCTCGACGTCGACGTCGAAGCGCTCGAGCTCCTTCGGCGGGCGCGAGTCGTAGCGGAAGCTGACGGAGGCGACGAGCGAGAACCACTTCGTCGCCTTCACCGCGAGCGCCATGTCGTCGAGCAGCTTCACGTCGGCGAAGGCGTCGAAGCGCGGCTGCACGTAGGCGGTGTTCGAGAAGGTCACGCGCTCGTCCTTGGTGTGCGCGACGACGGTCACGTACGTCGACCAGCGATGGTAGAGGGTGTGGGTCGGATACGGATCGGTCGCCTCGAGGTTCAGCCGCTCGTCTTCGAGCATGTAGCCGGTGCCGATGGCGAGCTCCGCGAGCTCGGCGATGACGGGGAGCACGCGCACGCCGGCGCCGGTCACGAGGCGGCGGCGGAGCTTGAGCGACTGGTCGTACTGCGCCTGGCCGTACAGCTCCGAGCCCACGCGCTCGATCCACATCGCGGTCCACCGCAGGTGCGCGAACGCGTTCGATACGAAGCGCTCGCCGGCGCCCTCCGCGTAGCCCGCGGTCACGACGACCAGCGGCCGGTGGATCTTCCCTCGGTACCCGAAGCGACCGCCGAGGTTTGCCTCGAGCGAGCGCGTGTTGCCCCGGCGCAGCCGCGCGGAGAAGTCGACGGAGCCTTGCGCCTTCCCCTTGACCTCCTCCTGGCGGAGGCGCTCGACGTTGACCTGGGCAGAGGCGACCGGGGCGGACGCGGTGACTACGAGCGCGCAGGCGACCGCGAGCGCGGGCAGGCGTACGCCGCGCCGGCGCGGGCGCGGAGGCGAAGAGGCGGAGCAAGACACCGCGAGCCCGATAGCGCCCCGGCCGTGATCCCGCAATTTTCGGCCGAATGGACCACGCCAACCGTTTAAACCAACCATATGGTTGACAGCCGCGGCGGACGGGCTCATGAATGGGCACAGCGCCGCGAGTTGGACAGACACCGCCGCCTCGGCGCGGGGTTCCTCGGAGCCTCGCGCGGGCGGCAGGCCGCTGGTCTCGTCGCACCCTCCCGCTGAAAGACCGCGCCGATGGACTACTCCCTCGAGATGCAACCCGATCGTCCGCTGCAGTTCCGTGACTCGACGGAGCCGGCGCGCGCGGACGCGCCCAGCGCACCGCCAAAGCCCGCGGACGACGACGACCGACCCGCCGGCGGCAACGAGGCGCACGCCGCGAAACCGGGCGGCGGCCGCAAGCGCAAGCGCGTCCTGCTCGCCGTCGCCATCGTGGTGCTCGCGGTCGGCGCCTACTCCGGGGTCCGGTACTACGAGTTCGCCAGCACGCACGAGACGACGGACAACGCGCAGGTCGAAGGCCACATCGCGCCGGTCATCCCCCACGTCACCGGCTACGTCGCGAAGGTGCTCGTCGACGACAACCAAGAGGTCAGCGCGGGCGAGGTCCTCGTGCGCATGGACACGGCGGACCTCGACCTCGAGGTGCAGGGCGCGCAGGACGCCGTGAAGAGCGCGCAGACGGCCGTCACGAGCGCGGAGGCCGCGCTCGACAACGCCACCGCGCAGCGGAAGGCCGTCGAAGCCGCGGTGACGGCTGCGCAGATCGAGTCGCGCCACGCCGACCGCGAGCGGGCCCGGCAGCGCGCCTTGTTCCGAGGGAACGCGACGACGCGGCAGGCGCTCGACGACGCGACCAGCGCGGCGAGCGCGAAGGCCGCCGAGCTCGACGTCGCCAAGCAGCACGTCGCGGTCGCCGTCGCCGGCATCGCGCGCGGCGAGGCGGCGCTCGCCGAGGCGAAGGCGCACGTGTCGAGCGCCGAGACCAGGCTCGCCGAGGCGCTGCGCGATCGCGGCTACGCCGAGGTCAAGGCGCCGATCGACGGGCACGTCGTCAAGAAGTCGGTCGAGCCCGGCCAGCTCGTGCAGGCGGGCCAGCCGCTGATGGCGGTCGCGGAAGACTCGACCGCGTGGGTCGAGGCGAACTTCAAGGAGAAGCAGATCGCCAAGATCGCGGTCGGCCAGACCGCCACGCTCGAGGTCGACGCCTACGAAGACCACCCCTTCCACGGTCGCGTCGACTCGCTCGCCGCGGCGACCGGCTCGGCGCTCACCCTGCTCCCTCCGGACGACGCCTCGGGCAACTTCGTGAAGGTGCAGCGCTGGATCCCGGTGAAGCTCCTCGTGACGGACCCGGACCCGACGCGCCCCCTCCGACCCGGCATGAACGTCACGGTCGAGGTCCGCACCGCGCCCGCGCGCTGAACCGGGGAGCGCCGCCGTGATCGAGAGCAGCCTGCAGCGTTTCCTCATCACCTTCACGGTGATCACCGCGTCGATCCTGGAGCTCATCGACACGACCATCGTGAACGTGTCGCTGCCGGTCATCGGCGGCGAGCTCGGGGCGACGCTGAGCGAGCTGAGCTGGGTCGTCGCGGGCTACGCGCTCGCGAACGCGGTGGTCGTGCCCATCACCGGCTGGCTCGGTGGCACCTTCGGCCGCCGGCGGTACTTCGCCGGCTCCATCCTGCTCTTCACCTTCGCGTCGTTCATGTGCGGCCACTCGGTCTCGATCGACGAGCTGGTCGTGTGGCGCATCGTGCAGGGCGTCGGCGGGGGCGCGCTGCTCGCGACGTCGCAGGCGATCCTCGTCGACTCGTACCCGCCGGAGCAGCTCGGCTTCGCGAACGCGATGTTCGGCATCGGCGCGGTCGTCGGGCCGACCTTCGGCCCGGTCCTCGGTGGTTGGCTGACCGACAACTACTCCTGGCAGTGGATCTTCTTCGTCAACGTCCCCATCGGCATCCTCGCGACGATCCTGACGCTGACCTACGTCCCCGAGCCGCCCGAGGAGCACCGCCACCGGGGCGGCAAGCTCGACTGGCCGGGACTGCTCTTTTTGCTCGTCGGGCTCGGCTCGCTGCAGACCTTCCTCGAGCGGGGTCACGACGAGGACTGGTTCTCCACGGGCTACATCCGGTGGCTCGCGGTCGCGGCGGTCGCCGGCCTCATCGCGTTCGTCGTCTGGGAGCTTCACACCAAGCACCCCATCGTGAACCTGCGGGTGCTCGCGCGACGGTCCACGGGCATCGGCACCTTCTTGCTCTTCATGCTCGGCTTCGGCCTCTACGTCCCGCTCTTCATCTACCCGGTCTACGTCCAGCACCTCGTCGGCTACAGCCCCATGCAGACGGGCCTGTCGCTGATGCCGAGCGGGCTCGCCTCCCTCGCGGTGCTGCCCTTCATCGGCATCGCGCTCAGGAAGGGCGTCTCGATCCGCCTCGCCGCTGGGGTCGGCTTCGTGCTGTGCGGGATCTTCTGCCTGCTCTTCACCGGGATGAGCCTGCAGTCCGGCGGCGATCCCTTCGACGGGAGCTTCGCGGTGCCGCTGCTCGTGCGCGGCGTCGGCGTCGCGCTGCTCTTCGTCCCGCTGACCACCATCGCGATGTCCGGGCTCAAGGGACCCGACGTCGGGCAGGCCTCCGGGCTGACCAACATGTCGCGGCAGCTCGGCGGCTCGGTCGGCGTCGCGCTCGCCGCGACCGTCCTCGACGACCGGATGCAGTACCACCGGGTCCACCTCGTCAGCCACCTCAGCGCGTTCAGCGAGGCGACCCAGGTCCGCGTCCACGAGCTGACCCAGGCGTTCGTCGCGAGCGGCGCGACGCTCTACGACGCCAAGCAGCAGGCGCTCGCCGCGCTGAACGGCATCGTGATGAAGAACGCCGCCCTCATGTCCTACATGGACCTCTTCTTTTACATCGGCCTGTTCTTCCTCATCTGCGTCCCCATCGTCTTCCTCGTCCCACGGGTCGAGGGGGGCCCGGCCATGCCCGCCCACTAAACGCCGGCGCGCATTCGTGTCCACTTCAGGCCCCAGGCCGGCTTACCTCCGCCCTCGGTCGCGAACCCCATGCACCTCACCGCCCACGACCACCACGCCCACTACGCCATCTCCGCGCCGGCCGCCGCGCGCGCGTGTGCGACGCTCCTCACCTGCGCCCTGTGGGCGCTCACCGCGACGGCCCGCGCGGACGGCGCACACGCCGCGGCGCCCACGTCCGGCAACCGCGTCACGCCCGCCGCCGGCAACATCGTGGCGGATGGCCCGGCCGTGTGGACCCTCGACGCGGTGGTCGAGCGCGCCGTCGCGACCTACCCCGCCGTGCAGGCCGCGCACGCGAACGTCCGGGCGGCGGCCGCGGGCGTGGGCCTCGCCCGCAGCGCCTACCTCCCGCGGATCGGCCTCTCCGGTGCGTATCAGCGCCAGGACCCTGTCGCGACCTTCACCCTACCGAGCGCGAGCGGCGCGCCGCACGAGGTCGCGATCGCGCCGCACGACGTCTACGACGCGCACCTCGGCGTCGAGCAGCAGATCTATGACTTCGGCCGCACGCGCGCGCGCGTCGACGAGGCCAAGGCAGGCGAGCGGGCCGCTCAGACCGGCGCAGACCAGGTCCGCGAAGGCGTCGCGCTCGACGCCGTACGGGGCTTCTACGCCGCGCTCTTCCTCGCGGTCAGCGCCAAGGTCGAGCGCGACGTGATCGCGCGCTTCGAGGAGGCCAAGCGCGTCGCGGTCGAGCGGCGCGAGCACGGCGTCGGCACCGACTTCGAGGTGTTGCAGACCGAGACCCGCATCTCTGCGGCCGAGAGCCGGCTCGTCTCGATCGAGAGCGCGCGCCGCAACGCGCTCACGGGGCTGCGCTCGCTGCTCGGCCTGCCGGCGAGTGCCCGGCTCGACCTGAGCGGCTCGCTCGATCACACGCGTGAGGCCCAGGACCCCTCCGCGCTGGTCGAGCGTGCCGAGCGCCTGCGGCCGGAGCTGCAGGTGGCACGCGCCGAGCTCGCGCGCGCCAAGGACGCTGCCCGCAGCGCGCGCGCCTCCGACAACCCCACCCTCGGCGTCTCCGCGCAGGCGGGCGTGCGCGACGGCTACCCGATCGACGTGACGAAGGCGCACTTCAACTCGCTCGTCGGCGCGCAGCTCACGGTGCCCCTCTTCGACGGCACGGCGCGACGCGGCGCCAAGGTCGCCGCGGCCCGGGTCGAGGCCGCGGCCGCCGACGCCGAGCGGACGCGGCGCGAGGTCGACACCGAGGTGCGGCAGGCCTACGAGAACCTGCAGGCGAGCTTCGCCGAGCTCGAGAGCGCCACCGCGCAGGCGACGCAGGCCGCGCAGGCCGGTGAGCTCGCGCGGACGCGGTACAAGGCGGGCACCATCACCAACCTCGACCTGCTCGACGCGGAGACCACGCTCGCGCAGGCGCGGCTCGGCCAGGCGCGGGTGTCGTACGACATCCTGCTCCGGCAGTCCGCGCTGCACCACGCGGTCGGCGACCTGCTCGCGACGCTCGCGGGGCGGCGATGAGCGCCCCGACCGTCCCCGGCGCGTCGACCGACCTCAGCGAGACCGAGGCGCGCATCCTCCGCGCCGCGCTGCACGTGTTCTCGTTGAAGGGCCGCGACGGCGCGCGGATGCAGGCCATCGCCGACGAGGCTGAGATCAACAAGGCGATGCTGCACTACTACTTCCGAAGCAAGAACAAGCTCTACGAGGCGACCTTCGACCACATCGTGCACAAGTTCTTCGAGCGAACGGCCGCCCGGCTCGCGGCGGCGGCGTCGTTCGACGACGCGCTGCGGGCCTTCATCGACAGCTACGTCGAGCTCGGTCGCAAGCGGCCCGAGGTGGTGCGCCTGCTCCTCATCGAGCACCTGAGCGGCGGCGGCACCCTCGCCCCGCGACTGCGCCGTCTGTACGACCGGCCCGACACGCAGACCGGGCACTTGCTGCACCGCGTCGAGGCCGCGATGCGGTCCGGCGAGCTCCGCCAGGGCGACCCGATCCAGGTCGTCCTGACGATCGTCTCCTGCTGCATGTGCTTTTTCGTGGTGCTTCCGACGGCGACGGTGTTCAGCCCCGAGATCGCCGAGGACCTCGACGGCTTCATCGACGCCCGCAAGGCGCACCTCTTCGAGACCCTGCGCCGCGGCCTGACTTGACCTGACCCGACCTGACCGGATCTCGCTGGGACGCTGCTCAGCCCGGGGGCTCCTCCGCCGGGGTCGCGAGCTCCATCTCGCGCTCGGCCCGGAGGCTCACCTCGTCGCGGTAGATGGTCGCCACCGCGCGCGTCTCGCCGCCCTCGATGAACCGAGCGCTGAAGTCGTAGGCGCCCGCGTCGCCGTCCGTGTCGACGCGGTCCCAGCGCTCGGCGTGGCCGACGTAGTTGATGCCCGCGTCGTAGTGCTGGCTCCAGAAGTACGGGACGGCGACGTAGCGCTCCCGCGCCCCGAGCATGTTGCGCGCGGCGGTCTGCCCTTGGCGCTGCGCGACGACCCAGTGCTCGACGCGCAAGGTGCGATCGGACCGCGGATCGGGGAAGCGCGCGATGTCGCCGGCGGCGTAGACGCCCTCGGCGCTCGTCTGCAAGAAGGCGTCGACGAGCACCCCGCGGTCGCACTCGAGCCCCGCCTCCTCGGCGAGGGCGGTGCGGGGCCTCACGCCGACGCCGATGACGACGAGATCGGCCGCGAGGCGCTCACCGCTCTTCAAGGTGACGTGCGTCGCGTCGACCGAGGTCGCGGTCTGCTCGAGGTGGAAGACGACCCCCTTCGACTCGTGCAGCCCCTTGACGAACTGCCCGAGCGCGGTGCCCATGATGCGCTCGAGCGGGAGCGCCTCCGGGGCGACGACGTGCACCTCGAGCTCGCGCGCGCGCAGCGAGGCGGCGACCTCGAGCCCGATGAAGCTCGCGCCGATCACCACGGCGCGGCGCGCACCCGCCTCGACCGCGGCGATGATGGCGTCGCTGTCGGCGAGCGAGCGGAGGTAGTGCACGTGGGGCAGGTCCGCGCCGGGGAGCGGCAGGCGGACGGGCTCGGCGCCGGTCGCGAGGAGCAGCGCGCCGTATGGCAGCGCCGAGCCGTCGTCGAGCGTGACGCGCGAGGCCTCGACGTCGATCGAGCGGGCGGTGACGCCGAGCCGAAGGTCGATTTCGTGCTCGCGATAGAACGCATCGCCGCGCAGCGGGATCCACGACGCCTCGGCGGTGCCCGCGAGGTAGTCCTTCGAGAGGTTCGGCCGGTCGCACGGGGGCGCGGCGTCAGCGCTCACAATGGTCACCGGCCCGGTGTAGCCCTCGCGCCGGAGCATCTCGGCGGCGGCGTCACCCGCGGCGCCCCCGCCGACGATGACGACCGACTCGGGCGAGCGCGACGGCTTGCGCGCGACCGGCGCCTCGTCGCGGCGCTCGCGCACGAAGAGGCGATCGCCCTTCTCGTCGACGTGCCAGCAGGAGACCGGGTTCAGCGCGGGGGCGGCGATCGCCTCGCCGGTGCGCAAGCTGAAGCAGGCGTGGTGCCACGGGCAGCGCACGGTGTCGCCGACGAGCAGCCCCTCGCCGAGCGGCCCGCCGTAGTGCGTGCACGTGGCGCTGATGGCGTAGAGCCGCCCGTCCCGTCGCGCGATCAGGACCGACTCGTCGCCGACGTGGCCCGCGAGCATCCCGCCCTCCGGGACGTCCGCCGCGGCGACACCCGCGCTGAGGTCCGGTCCGGTGGGTTGTTGTGCTCCGCTCATGAGATCACCTCCGATTGCTGCCCCGCGCGGTCTCGCCGACGCGCGCGCTCATCGTACCCTCGAACGTGGCGCCCCGTCGGGCCGGTCGGAAGCCCCTTGCGCGCCCGCGCTAGAAAAAAATGTGTTCGCGGCGCTCGAGGCCGTCCGCGATGAGCGCCGCCACGGTGTGCTCGACGTCGGCGACCATCGGGCCGATGACCTCGTCCGCCTCGTCGCCCACGCCCTCGAAGCGCATCGGAGGCCCGAAGCGCAGGTAACACCGCGCCGGGAGCGGCAGCGGCAGCAAGGTCGGCGTCAGCGGGAGGTACGGCGCGCCGAGCAAACGCGCGAGCGGCTTCATCTCGGAGAAGCTCGGGCACATCTCCTCACCGCCGACGAAGCCGAAGGGCACGATCGGCGTACGCGTGCGCAGCGCGATGCGCATGAACCCCGTCCCGAAGCCCATGATCTTGTAGCGGTCGCGGAAGACCTTGCCGCCGCCGCGGGCGCCCTCCGGGAAGACGAGCACCGCGGCCTCGTCGCGCGTGAGCAGCCGCTCGCAGTGCCGCGGCAGGCCGATCTGCTGGCCGGTGCGCGCCATAAACACGTTGACGAAGGGCTGCCCCGCGAAGAAGCGCTCCACCATCGCGTGCACGTGCCGCGGCGGATCTCCCTCGAGCGCAACCGCAGCAGCGACGACCATCCCGTCGTAGGCGAGCTGAGAGCTGTGGTTGCCGATCAGCAAGACACGCCCGGGCGGGATCAGCTCGACACCCCGCGTCTCTGTGCGGAAGTAGGTTCGATAGAACCAGCGCGACAGGGCGAGCATCCGCTCGGTGGCGAGGCGCGAGCCGCCCCAGGAGTCGTACCCGAGCTCGTTGAAGGGCGTGCCCATCCGGGCGACGCGAGCGCGGATCTCGTCGTCGACGGCGGAGTCGAGCAGCCTCCCGAGCACGCTGTGTCGTCGCGCGATCACGGCGCGACGATACCGCATCGCGCAGTGTCGTTGGCTTTCGAACGCCGCGACCCTGCGAGTGTGCTACGAGCGGGGTCATGGTCGTCTATCGGTTCCTGCACATGATCGGCATGGCGCTGTGGGTCGGCGGCGCCGTCGCCGTCGCGCTTTCCGCCGCGCGGCTGCCGCCCGCCTCGGCGGAGGCCCAGCGCGCCGCGCAGGGGCTGCGCAAGGCCTCGCTGCTCGTGGCCACGCCGGGGATGGTCCTCGCGTTCATCGGCGGGCTCGGGATGCTCATCCCGAACTGGACCACGCTCTACGCGAAGGCCGGCTGGATGCACGGCAAGCTCGCGCTCGTCGTCGTGCTCGCCGCGCTCACCGGCGTGCTCAGCGGCAAGCTGCGCAAGACGGCGAGCGGCTCCGCGGAGGTCGCCCCGCGCACCTTCCGTATCCTCGGCTGGGTGATGGCGCTCATCGCCGTCGTCATCATCGCCCTCGCCGTCTTCCGGCCCTAGCGACGCGCCGGCGGCCCGCGCGCGTCAGGCGTCGGTCGTCACCGGGCCGAGGTCCCGGTTACCGCAGAAGGTCCGCACCAGCTCGTCGGTCGTCGTCCGCAGCTCGTTCGGGCTGCCGTCGAAGTGCACGACGCCCTCGTGCAAAAAGACGATGCGGTCGCTCGTCGCGCACGCGCTCTTGAGGTTGTGGGTGGCGACCACCGACGTCGCGTCGAGCGCGTCGCTCAGCCCGAGGAGCAGGCGGTTCACGCGCGTCACGTTGATCGGGTCGAGGCCCTCGGTCGGCTCATCGTAGAAGATGACCTCCGGGTGCACCGCCACCGCGCGCGCGAGGGCGACGCGCTTGCGCATGCCGCCGGACAGGCTCGCCGGCCAGAGCGGCTCGATGCCCGGGAGACCGACGAGCGACAGCGCGGTGGCGACTCGCTCGCGGATCGCCTCGTCGGTCATGTCCGTCTGCTGATAGAGCGGGTAGGCGATGTTCGCCTCGACGCTCAGCGAGTCGAAGAGCGCGCCCTCCTGAAAGAGCATGCCGATGCGCTGGCGGACGGCGATCCAGTCGCGCTCGCGCAGTCGCTCCACCGCCTGGCCGTCGAAGCGGATGGTGCCGCTGTCGATCGGCATCAGGCCGAGCATGTGCTTCAGCAGGAGCGTCTTGCCGACGCCCGACTCGCCGATGAGCGTCACGACCTCGCCGGCCTCGATGTCGAGGCTCAGGCCACGCAGGACCGGGCGGCCGTCGAAACCGGTCGTGATGTCACGCAGCTCGAAGAGCGCCACCGAGCGCCCCCCCCGAGCCAGCGGCGGGCGGCCGTCGCGAGTGACTCACGACGACCACGCCGCGCCGGCTCAGGCCTTCTTCGCCCAGGACGTGCAGTGCCCGGTCGGCGCGATCGGGCCCTTCAGGATCGTGCAGGAGCCGCACGCGTCCGAACCGGCGGCCGTGAAGAACTGGCAGTTGTTGCAGTCCTTCTGCGTGCCGAAGGGCGAGTGGTCGGTGTACTTGAGGTTGTTGCGCATGGCGACGGCGCTCTGATCGAGGCCCGACGTGTCCATGCAGTTGAGCGCCTGCTTCTTGCTGCTGCAGCCTGCGACGCCGATGGGCAGCGCACCGATGACGGCGAGCTTCAGCGCTCCGCCAAGGATCTCACGGCGCGTCAACGTCGACTCTTGCTTGCTCATGGATGCCTCCAGTTTTTGGACGCTGCGAGCCTACCAAAGTTCGCGTCACTTGCCCGCGAAAAGACTGCCGTGACCCGCGCGAGATCTGCGCGTACCACCGAGCGGGGAGCCCCTGGCCGGAAGCCGTCGTGACGGCGCGCGCGCTGCGTCGAGTTGCGCAGCGGCCCCGCTGCGGACAGGAATGTGAGCAGCGGAGCGGCGAGCAAGAGCGGCGTCCGCAGACCAGAACGCATGTCCGATCGCAACGCACGCCCATCACAGCCGCCATCGCTCACCTCCGAGACCCGCGCGCACATCCGAGCGGAGCACGAGCGCCTCGAGGCCCGCATCGTCCGCGTCCAGCAGAGCGCGGACGCCGTCGAGCGGCGCGAAGAGGGCGCGGTCCAGGCGCTGCGGCGCGCGCTGCGCGACCTGCGCGTGTTGCTGCGGGGCCACCTCCGCTTCGAGGAGCGCTTCCTCGTGCCCGCGCTCCGCGAGAACGTCGAGACGGGCGACGAGGACGCGCGCGCCCTGCTCGAAGAGCACGAGGCGCAGCGCGGCGAGATGGACCGCATCATCGCGGACCTCGAGGCCACCGGCGCCGGTGCGAAGCTGCTCGACGGCGCGCGTGAGCTCGCGCGGGCCCTGCTCGACGACATGGAGCACGAGGAGGAGGCCTACCTCCGCACGCGCGGCGAGTAGCGCCGTGTGCACAGAGCCGGGCCGTTGCGAGCGATGCGTGCAAGAGGCGAGCACTGGGACGACGCGTATCGGGCGAAGAGCGCCGATCAGCAGAGCTGGTTCGAGGCCTCGCCCGACACGTCGCTCGCGCTGATCGAGCGCGCTGCCCCCGGGCTCTCGAGCCGAATCGTCGACATCGGCGGCGGCGCCTCGCGGCTCGTCGACAGCCTCCTCGCGCGCGGCTACGCGGCGCTCACCCTGCTCGACGTGTCCGCCGTCGCGCTGTCGATCGCGCGGGCGCGCCTCGGCGACGCGGCCGATCGCGTGCGCTGGGTGCAGGCCGACGTCACCTCGTCGGCGCCCGCGGGCCCCTTCGATGTGTGGCACGACCGCGCCGTGTTCCACTTCTTGACGGAGCAGGCCGACCGCGACGCCTACGTCGCGGCGCTCGAGCGCGCGCTCCCCCCGGGCGGCCACGCGATCATCGCGACCTTCGCGCCCGACGGGCCCGAGCGGTGCAGCGGCCTTCCCGTCTGCCGGTACAGCGCCGAGTCATTGCGCGACACGCTCGGGGGCGCCTTCGAGCTGCTCGAGTCACGCCGCGCGCGACACGTCACGCCCGCCGGTCGCGAGCAGCGCTTCGTCTACGCCTTGTTCGCGCGCAGATGAGCGCACGCGCCCGCACACGCGCGCGGCGCTCGGCCACCGCTTCGCGGGCAGGCTGCTAGAGTCGCGGCGATGAGGCGGCGGATCGTCGTCGGGCTCGCGCTCGCAGTGGCCGTCGCCGGCGGCGTGGCTGCGTACCTGTTCCTTCGGGGGCTCGAGATGCCCGAGGCGCCGCTCGACGCGGTGCCGAAGGGCGCCTACGCCGTGGTGTACGTCGACGTGCCGGCGGTGCTCGACTCGTCCTGGTACGCCGACTACGCGCGGCCTAGCGCGGTCGGCCGCGCGATCGCGCAGCTCCGAGCGCGCTGCGGCCTCGACCCGCTCGGCGGCGTCTCGACGCTGATGCTGTTCACGACGAGCCCGACGCCCGAGCGCGTCACGCAGGTCGCCGCCGTCGCGACCGGCGACTTCGATCACGCGGGCATCGCGCGGTGCCTCGAGCAACGACTCGCCGGGTCCGACCACGGCGTGAAGCGCGCCGAGATCGACGGGATGCCGGCCGTCATCGGCTTCGACGTGCCCGGCTCGCTCGGCGGGTCGTCGAACCTCACGGCGGCGGCGCCGCTCGCGGCCGCGTTCGTCGGCCGACACGGCGCGGCCGCGGGGACCGTCGACACCGTGCGCGCCGTGATCCGCACGGTGCGCGGCGAGGCGCAGAGCGCCGCGACCGACCCAACGCTCGGCCCGCTCTTCGGGTGGGCGCAGCCGGACGCGCAGATCGCGCTCGCGGCGCGCCTGCCGGAGCGGTGGCGCGACACCCTCCGGCCCGACGTCCGGCGGCGGCTCGACGCGGCGCTCGCCGACGCGCCGGCCGGGCTGACGACCGCGCTCGACGCCGTCCGCTCCGTCGGCGCCGCTGTGCGCTTGAGCAGCAAGCTCGTCATCAGCGCGCACGTCCGCACGGCCGGCACGGGCGACGCCCGGGCGCTCGAGGCGGCGCTGCGGGCGAGCATCGCCGAGGTGATGAAGCACCCGCTCGTCGCGCTGAGCCCGCTCGGCTCGACGCTCCGCCGGCTCTCGCTCGTCCCTCGGGGGCCCACGCTGGTCGTCGCGCTCGACTTCACGCCCGAGCGGCTCCGCGACCTGGTCGACTTCGCCGAGCGGTGGCTGCCCGAGCTGTCCGCCCACGGCGCGGGCGAGGCGGCGGCACCGGCCGCGGCCGCCGCGCCGACAGCGCAGCCGTAGCCCCTCAGAACCTGAGCGCGGGGCCGCCGTGCGCGTCGAACACGAACATCCCGTTCGGCGGGATGAAGTACCCGGCGCCCACCTCGACGTACAGGCCGAACACCTGCGTGAGGTGCCAGCCGAGGGTCACGCCGAGGTGCATGCTGAACAGGCTCGTCTTCAGGAAGGGCCGCTTCACGCGGACCGTCTCGACCTTCGACGTGTCGGGGTTCGAGACGCTCACCGTCCCCTGGTCCGGCTGGAGCTGGAGCTGACCTACGTCGAAGCCCGCGTACATGGCGGCGTCGAAGCCGCGCGCGCGCGCCGGCGTGAGCGCGTACAGGCCGCGCAGCCCGAAGCCGGCGTGCGTGAGCGTCCCATGACCGGCGTGCGGTTGACCGCGGACCCGGAGCGCGAGCCCGAGGCGCTCGGACAGCCAGTAGCCGACCGTGAGGTCGAGGTCGAAGGTCGGGAGCAGCCCGGAGTCCGTGAGGCGCACGTCGCACGACGCGTCGCGCGGCGCGCCGTCCGGATCGGGCGTCCCGTCCGAGGAGCCCGGGTTGCAGACGGCGGGGGCGCCGTTCGGTTGGACGCGCGTCGGCGACGCGTAGCCCTGATAGCGCGGGTCGGACTGGAAGGGATAGACCGCGCCTCCGGCGTCCGTGTGGTTCAGCGGCGGGGCGCCGTCGGCGGTGCGCGCGCCCTTCGGGATGTACCCGGCCGACAGCCCCACCCCGAGCCGAGCGAACCACGTGCCGCGCCGTCGCTCGGTAGACGCGCCGGCCGGCGTCTCGCCCGCGCGAGGCTCGGTCGGCGCCGCGGACGCGGGTGGTGGCGGCACGAGCGTGCGCGCGTCGTCGAAGGCGGCGAGCACCTCCGGCGTGCCGAGCCCTTGCGGCACCTCGGCGCGCGGATCGAGACCGAGCCCGACGGTGAAGTAGCGGACGGCGGCGTCGTAGTCGTTGTGCCCGGCCGCCGCGACGACCCCGAGGTCGATGTACGTCCGCGCCCGCACCTGGGCGGGGATGGTGGCGCTGCCGGCGACGTCCACGGCCTGGTCGAGGAGCGCCTGGGCCCGCTCGAAGTCGAGCTGATCGAACGCCGTCATCGCGTCCCGCTGCAGCGCCTCGACCTTCGCGACGTCTGCGTCGTCCGCGCGCGCGGTGACCGGGGCGAGCAGGAGCACGCCGGCGGTCACCGCGGCCGCGAACGCCGCGAGCGCCCGGCGTCGGCGCCCACCCTGCCCGACGCTCGCGACCCGGCGTTGGGGGCTCACGAGCCGCCTCGGGCGGTGGCGAATCGAGCCGCACCCGGCCGCGTGGCGAGGTCGGCGACGCTCGCACCCTGGGCGCCGGCAGCCGCGTGCTTCGGGGCCGCGCGGGCGGCGCACGAGTCGTCGGACAGGGAGCGGGCAGCGCTCGCGTTCAGCGAGGCGAGCGTCGCGTGGGCCCGCGCCTCGCCGCGGTCACCCCGCGCGCGCTCTCGCCTTGCGAGCGCCGCGTACACGCGCGCCAGAGCCAGCTCCCGCGGCGCGCACCGGTACGCACCGCGCTCCGCCGCCGTGCGCGTCACCGGGTCGTCGTCCGGCAGCGGCGCCGCCTCCGGGGCGGGCGAGGGCGTGCGCTCCTGGGAGACCTCGAGCGCGCGGCGGGCGTGCGAGCGGGCGGCGCGCAGGAGCGCATCCGCCGCGCCGAACGCCGACCGCCCGGCGTCGACCCGCGCCTGCGCGAGGTACGCCTGGGCGGCGTAGTAGTGGTAGGGGGCGCGCTCCATCGCGCCGGCGACCTCCGCCGTCTGCAGGGCGGAGTCGGCGTTTCGCACATGCACTACGTAGGCTCCGCCCACGCAGCCGCCGGCCATCAGCGCGCACAGCGCCACCGACGTCATCGCCGTCATCGACGCGGCCGACGCGAACCAGGCCCGCGCTCGCTGCCGGCGTTCACCTGCCATTGCCCGTCCCATCCGGTCGGACCACGCTGCCGACGCGGCCGACGCGGTAGAGGACGTAGCCGAGGCCGACCAGGACCACGACCCCCATCCAGAGCGTCGCGTCGAAGAGCGCGCTCGCGCCAAAAGGGACCAACCCGAAGCCGCCCTGGTGCTGCGCCACCGTGCCGACCACCGAGAGCCGCCCGGCCAGCGCGACCCAGGACAGCACCCCGGCGGCGAGCGCCGCGCCCGAGAGCGCGAGGACGCGCCCGTCGCGCTCGGCGCGGATCCACCGGGCGCCGAGGAGGAACGCGCCGGCGGCGAGTGCGGCCTCGAGGACGAAGGCCAGCAGCGCGACGGCGGACGGGATGGTTCGGGTGTCCAGCAGGTAAGCAAGCGACCAGTCACCGTAGAACACATAAAAGTACACAGACACAGGAACTAAAACCAGCCCCACGAAGAGGCCGTACGCGCGAAAGGCGCCGGTCCGGGCCACGAGCCCGGGGCGCTCCCGCAGCTCGACCCTCCCGGCCCACGCGACCGCGAGGCCCGACGCGATCGCGAAAGCCAACACGAATGGAACCGGCACGGCGTCCTGTTCTAACACGCTCGCACGGGACCCTCGAACTTCGGCGGTAGGCCAGATCACGTTGATCGAGCGCGTCCCGCGGGTATTTGATGTAATCAAGCGCCGCGTGGCGCGTAGGGGCTGGTGCACCGCATGGGCTCGCCCCAACCTCTCCTTCTACGACACGACGGCCCGTACTCGCCCATGACCCGCCACCGCCCCTTCCTGCGCCACCGCCTCGCCTCGCTCGCCGCCCTCAGCGTGACCGCGCTGCTCGTGAGTTCGACCGCCCGCGCGGACATGCTCCACGACATCGCCCGCCCCTTCCAGTCCGCCCTCGAGGGCGGCCACTACGGCCCGGCGCTCGGCATGATCTTCATCGCCGGGCTGGTGACCTCGCTGACCCCCTGCGTCTACCCGATGATCGCCATCACGGTGAGCGTCTTCGGCGCCCGCCAGGCGAAGACCCGCATCGAGGGCGCGATGCTCTCGGTCGCGTTCATCCTCGGCATGGCCGCGCTCTTCACCCCGCTCGGCGTCATCGCGACGCTGACCGGCCACGCGATGGGCAGCGAGCTGAGCAACCCCTTCGTGCTCGCCGGCCTCGGCCTGCTCTTCGGCGCCATGGCGCTCAGCATGTTCGGCTTGTTCGACCTGAACCTCCCGGCCGGCCTCCGGAATCGCCTCGCGCAGGTCGGCGGGACCGGCTACCGGGGCGCGTTCCTGCTCGGCTTCGCCAGCGGTCTCATCGCCGCCCCGTGCACTGGTCCCGTGCTCGCCGTGTTGCTCACCTGGGTCGGCACGACGCAGAGCGTCGCCTTCGGCGCCCTGAGCCTCTTCGTCTACTCGCTCGGGCTCGGCGTGCTCTTCTTCTTCGTCGGCACCTTCGCGATGAGCCTGCCGAAGTCGGGCCGCTGGCTCGCCTCGGTCAAGAGCGCGTTCGGCGTCGTCATGCTCGCGCTCGCGCTCTACTACGTGATGCCGATCCTGCCGATCGCGCTGCCGGCCCAGCGCACGACCGCGTGGATCGCCGGCGCGGCGGTGGCGCTCGTCCTGGGGCTCGCGCTAGGCGCCATCCACCTCTCATTCACGGATGCCTCGACGGGCCGACGCGTCCGCAAGGGCCTCGGCGTAGCGCTCGCCACGGGCGGCCTCGTCGCGGCGATCTTCTGGGTGGTCGCCCTGCCCGCCGGCGCACGCATCGCGTGGCACGAGGACTACGCCGCGGCGCGGGCGCAGGCGCACTCCCAGAACAAGCCGCTCCTCGTCGACTTCGGTGCGGACTGGTGCGGCGCCTGCAAGGAGCTCGACCACGACACGCTGAGCGACCCGCGCGTCGTCGCGGAGTCGCGGCGCTTCGTCGCGGTCCGCGTCGACCTGAGCGCCGGGCAGGACACCCCACAGAAGTGGGCCCTGCTCCGCGACTACAAGCAGCCCGGCCTGCCCCTCGTCGTGCTGCACGACGCCTCGGGCGCCGAGGTCGGCCGCGTCACCGGCCCCATCGCGACGCCGCAGTTCCTGTCGCTGATGCGCGCCGCCGCGGACTGACCGAGCGTCGCGCGCGCGGCTCAGCCGGCCTCGTCGTCCTTGACGAAGACGCCGCTGACCGAGCGCCCGTGCTCGTACCAGCCGCCGTCCGGCTTCTTGACGGCGAACGAGCCGCGGTGGCGGTTCGCCTCTACGTAGCGCAGCGCGTCATCGACGAGTCGGAAGCGCGCGTCGAGTCGTGTGTGCTCGCCGTCGAGCCTCCACACCTCGTACATCGCCCAGCGGCGCAGGGTCTGCATCGTCACTGTACCTTTTCCGAGACACCGAGCGCAGACCATCCCGTCGCGCGGCCCCCCACGCGCTGATCGTAGGTTGCCGCCCCGCAGGCGCAACCCATACCGCTCTGCCAAAAAACATCCGCTCACGCGCAAGCGGGCGTCAGGCTCAAGCGTCGAACGCGACCTTCCTCCGGAGGAGCCGGACCGCGCCCTCCGTGTGGACGAGGACCCCCTCGGCGCCGCGGCCGAGGCCCGCCGCGTTGCCCTCGTCGGTGTCGACGTGCATCTCGAGCTTGTAGTGCGGGCTGACGCGCACGAGCACGTCCCCGAAGACTAGGTCCCGGCCCTCCGTGTCGAGCGCCACCTCGACGACGTCGCCGTGCTCGACGCCAAAGCGCTTCGCGTCGGCCGGCGTCATGTGGATGTGTCGCCGCGCGCAGATGAGCCCGTGGTCGAGCGTGATGCGACCCTTCGGGCCCTGCAGGGTGATGCCGGGCGTGCTCGCGAGATCGCCCGAGCCGCGGACCGGCGCGTCGACGCCGAGCTTGAACTCGTCCGTGCGCGCGATCTCGACCTGCGTCTCGGCGCGCTCCGGCCCGAGGACCCGGACGTCCGGGATCTCGCCCTTCGGCCCGATGAGGGTCAACCGCTCCTCCGAGGCGTACTGCCCGGGCTGGCTCAGCGGGGACCTCGGGGTCAGCTCGTAGTTCGCGCCGAAGAGGGCGTCGATGGAGCGCCGGTCGAGGTGGATGTGCCGGGCCGAGATGGCGACCGGGATGCGCAGGACGCCCTCGACCACGTCCGCCTCGCGGGCGATCCGCGCGGCGTCCCGCCCAATGGCGTGCGCCTCGTCGGTCTTGACCACGAGCAGCCGCGTGCGCCCGTGCGGCGCGCTGATCTCGGCGCACCACTTCTCGAGCGAGACGCGCGCGGCGCGGTTGCGGTCCTCGTCGAGGCGAGCCCCGAGGAACTCGAGCCGCTGCGCGACGCGGTGACGCATCTCGGCGCTGTTCTCGCCGATACCGCCCGTGAAGACCACCGCGTCCGCGCCGCCCATGACGGCGGCGTACGCGCCGATGTACTTACGGAGGCGGTGCGCGAAGACGATGATCGCGAGCCGACACGCGTCGTCGCCCTCGGCCGCGCGGGCCTCGATGTCGCGCAGGTCGTTGCCGACGCCGCTGAGCCCGGCGAGCCCCGACTCGTAGTTGAGCGTGTGGTCGAGCGTGGCCGGGTCGATCCCGCGGCGCGCGAGCTCGACGACGACGCCCGGGTCGAGGTCGCCCGAGCGGGTCCCCATCACGAGCCCCTCGAGCGGGGTCATGCCCATGCTGGTCTCGACGCTGCGGCCGTACTCGACCGCGGCCGCGCTCGCGCCGTTGCCGAGGTGGCAGGTCACGATGCGGAGCTGGCGCAGGTCCTCGCCCATGAATTCGGCGGCGCGCTCGGCCACCCACCGGTGGCTCGGGCCGTGGAAGCCGTAGCGGCGGATGCCGTGCTCGGCCGCGAGCGCCGTCGGGATGGCGTAGGTCCGCGCGCGGCGCGGGAGCGTTGCGTGAAACGCGGTGTCGAACACGGCCACGTGCGCGACGCCCGGGAGGGCCGCACGGGCGGCGCGAATCCCCGCGATGTTGTGCGGGTTGTGCAGCGGAGCGAGCGCTGAGAGCGCCTCGAACTCGGAGAGCAGCGCGTCGTCGATGCGCGTCGGCGCGGTGAAGCGCTCGCCCCCGTGGACGACCCTGTGGCCTACGGCTCCGACGGTCAGGCCCTCGAGCATCCGCGGCAGGAGCACCGCGAGCGCGGTCTCGTGGGTCGCGCCGTCGAGCGCCTGCTCCGCGCCGTCCCCGACGCGTATCGCGCAGGTGGCCGTCCCGACACGCTCGACCCGCGCGTATCGCGCCCGCGCGCCCGAGTCGGGGTCGAGGACGTCCGCCTTGATGCTCGAGCTTCCGCAGTTCAGGACCAGGACCTGCATCGCACCTCCGACCGGGAGAGCGTCTCAGACCCTCCCACCCACGGCAAGCCGCGCGCCCGTGTGCATCGATCGTACGGGCGCGCGCAATCCTGGATCTTCCGAGTGTCGCGGAAGAATGTGGCCGGGCGCGGGTGTTCGCACTGTCGCGCCGGAGACTCTCGCATGGCTACTCGTCCCTTCTACCTGGAGCAGCTCAAAGGCCTGGGCTCGGTCCTGACGCTCGCGGCCGAGCAGTCGATGGTGGTCGGCACAACCGGCATGGAGACGGTGGTCGACGTCCTGCACGGGCGCGCGCTCCGGCACTACGCCGAGGGCCTCCGCCAGCACCTGACCGTCCAGACGGGAGAGGTCGGCGCGGGTGCGGCGCTGCTCCGCCGGCTGCGCGCGACGGCCGCGGCGGTCAAGAGCGAGGAGCTGCTCAAGGAGCCCGGCGTCCGAGCGCGGCTCTACCGCATCGCCGAAGAGCTGATCGCCATGCACCGGGAGGTCGGCGGCGCCGAGCCCACCGGGGCGGCGTTGCGAGCGTTGCCGTGGCGCAACCACCCGACGAGCCGCGTCCCGCGCGAGGCCCTCGACGCGCTGCGTTTCGAGCTCGACGCCCGCGATCGGCTCGTCCTCGAGCTGCGCTTCGCCCGCGAGCTGAGCGCGGACGAGCTCGCCTTCGCGCTCGACCTCCGCGCCGAAGAGGCGCTCGTGCGGCTCGACGAGGCGATGGGGCGCGCGGACGCCCTGCTGCGCGCGCACCGCACCGGCTCGAAGCCCTTCGAGCTCGAGCGGGCCGTCCTCGAGGCGTTCGCGCTCGACTCGAGCGAGATCGCGAGGCGCGCGGACCGCGAGACCGAGGGCTGGGACCCGCTCCCGGCCGGCACGGTCGTCGGCGGACGCTACGCCGTCGACGAGCGGGTCGGCACCGGCGCGTTCGGCGACGTCTACCGCGCGAGCGACACGGAGGTCCCGGGCCACGTCGTCGCGCTGAAGCTCCTGCACCAACCCTCGCTCTCCGAGCGCTCTCGCCAGAACGCGCTGCGCGAGCTGCGGCTCATCGCCTCCGTGTTCCACCCGTCCATCGTGCAGTTCAAGGACCACGGCTGGCACGAGGACCGGCTCTGGTTCGTCATGCCGTGGTACGAGGGCGAGACGCTCGAGGCGCGCATCAGCCGCGCGCCGCTGTCCCGGGCGGAGGCGCTGCGGATCTTCCGCCCCCTGAGCCAGGCGCTCGCCGCGATGCACGCGGTCGGCGTGCGGCACCAGGACGTCAAGCCGGACAACATCCTGCTCGCGCGGATCCCGGGCGTCGACGGCGAGGACCTGCTGCCGGTCTTGCTCGACCTCGGCGTCGCCGCGAAGGACGCGGAGATGATCTTCGCGGGCACCCCCACGTACTTCGCGCCCGAGGTCGCCGCGCAGTTCGCGTCGACGCCCGACAAGCCGCTCGTGTCGCACCGCGCCGACGTGTTCGCGCTCGCGCTCGCGCTCCGCAACGCCCTCGACCCGGAGACGCAGGAGGACGTCCCCGGCGGGGCGGTCGCGTCCTTCATCGAGGCGCGGTCGCGGGAGGTCCCGCCGCCGCCCACCCGCCGCGAGCACCGCTACCTCGCGAGCACCTTCCGGCGATGGCTCTCCGTCGACCCAGCCGAGCGCCCGAGCGCGGCGGAGCTCGCGGCCGAGCTCGACGTGCTCACCGCGCCCGAGCAGCGGCGAGCGAAGCGCCGCGCGCTGCTCTCGTGGGCGGTCCCGCTGGTCGCGCTCTTCGGCATCGTGCTGACGGTCTCCGTGATGACGCTCCGGCACCGCGCCGTCGTCCAGCAGGTCGAGGCGGAGCGGGCCCGCCTCACCGCCGACCAGCTCCGGCGCGACCTGCAAGACTCCCACGCCACCAGCCGGCAGCTCGAGGCGAAAGCCGAGGCGCTGCGGATGACCCGGGAGCAGCTCGCCGCCCGGCTCGAGCAGAGCCTCTCCGCGCTCGGCGCGGCGAACGACGGGCTCGACAAGACGACGCAGCGGCTCCGGCAGACGGAGGACGCGCGCGATGCGCTCCTGAAGCGCGCCGACAAGCTCGACGCGACGCTCACCGCGACGCGGACCGAGGCGACGAACCTCCAGACCCGCCTCGAGTCGACGCGGCAGGCGCTGGCGGCGGCGCAGGACCAGCTCGCCGCCGCGCACGACGACGCGGTCAGCATGCGCGGGCAGCTCGCGGCGCTCGACGCGCGCCTCACGGCGGAGAGCGCCAAGGCGGACCAGCTCGAGCGGTCCGTCTCGTCCGTGCTCGAGGACAAGGCCAAGCTCGAAGACGCGCTCCAGCAGAGCGCAGCGGCGCTCGAGCAGGCGAAGGCCGACGCGGCGAACGCGCGGCGCGACGCAGAGGCCGCCCGGCGCGAGGCGGCGCAGGCCCGCGTGAAGGCCTCGCCTCAGGCGAGCGCCGCTGGCACCGCGAGCGCGCCCGGCCCGACGCTCAGCGCCCCGGCAGACGCCAGCTAATCCGCCGCGGGCTCAGGCTGCGCCGCAGCGAAGACGCCGCGCCCCGCACCCCCGTCGGCAGCGCGCGGAACGCGACGTCGAGGTGACCGGCGTCGGTCTCGACGCCGTCGAGGGTGACGAACGACGTGAGCACGGCGACCGCGCGGCGGACCAGCTCGTTGTTTCCGATCTTCGGGTCGCGCATCAGGTCGAGCACGATGCGGTTGCCCTTCGCCTCGGCGAGGATGGGCGAGCGACCCGGCAAAAACCCGACGAGCGTGCCCGGGTTCGAGAGATCGAGCGCGCCGGACTTGATGAGGGCGGAGACCGGGGTCTCGGCGTCGCTCGTGAGCTGGAGATCGATGTCCTCGACCCGCAGCGAGAGCGTCAGCTCCTGCTCGTTGAAGACGACCCGATCGATGTAGACGACCGCCTCGGCGCGCACCGGGGTCTTCATCAGGTCGACGTTGGCAGCCACGCGGAGCCCCGGCGGGACGGAGTCGATCTGCAAGCCGTCGACCTTGCCCGTGCGCTCGGCCTGCTTGCCGAGCCAGCGGAGGGCGACCAGCGGCACCCCGAGGCGCAGCCCGAGCGCGCTGCGAACCGCGCGGCTGAGCTCGTCCGGGTTGTTCCGAAAGAAGGTGCGAGCCGCGTCGAGCGCCGCCTGAGCCGGTGTCATAGCCATGGCGCGCAGTGTAGCCACGGGACCGCCCGAAGAAACGCAAAAATCCGCGCGCGCGGCGCTTTGCGTGGGAAGTCGAGGTCCGTGCCGATTTTTTGTGCAGCGGACGCCACGTAGCCAGTACAACGCATCGAAACCCCGTCCGCCTGCGGACCACGGAGGCCTCATGAAGTTCCTGCCTCGACTCGCCCTCACGCCGCTCGTGCTCTTCGCGCTGGCGCTCCTGTCCTCGTGCGGGTCCTCGACGCCGAGCGCGCCCGCGCCGGTCCTCACCTGCCCGAACGCCGGCACCCTGCCGTTTACGACCGAGTCGAGCGCGTTCGTCAACCCGAGCAACGCGGGTGTCTACGACGCGCGGGTCTTCGACCAGTCGGCAGACCTCGACTTCATCGGTCACCCGGGCGACGACGTCGTCGTGCGGGGGAACATCGTCGTCGTCGGCGGGGAGAACGCGAACGCCGTCGGTGACGACGGCAAAGCGATCGCGGGCGAAGCCCTGAGCTTGTGGGCGTGGGTCGACGGCGCCTGGAAGCAGCTAGGTCGGACGACTACCGGCGAGGACGGGGGCTACACCATCGACCTCGGCGCGACGAGCGGGCTCGGCGTCGGAGAGAACCGGGTCTATGCGGTGCTCGAGGGGGCGCAGACCTGCTACCCGCACGGCGTGTTCCTGTGGCCGGCGAAGACCCAGATCGTCGTCGCGGACATCGACGGCACGCTGAACGCGGACGACGCCGAGTTCTTCAAGACCTTCGCGGACCCGACGTACGACGGGAAGATCATGGGCCACGGCCCTGAGCTGACGCGAGCGTGGGCGGACAAGGGCTACAAGGTCGTGTATCTGAGCGCGCGCCCGGACGCGGTGCGGACCGCGACGCGTGCGTGGCTCGCGCGGCACGGCTTCGCGTACGGCGCGCTCATCACGAGCGCCGACCTCCTGCTGATGCCGCAGCCCACCACCGAGTACAAGACGGCCGCGCTCGCGAACCTCAGCGACACGCTCGGCTACGACCTCGTCGCGGCGTACGGCAACGCCACGACCGACATCGCCGCCTACGAGATGGACGGCATCCCGAAGGCCCACACCTTCATCATAGGCGAGAACGCGGGTATGGACGGGACGGTCGCCATCGACGGCAAGGACTACGAGAGCCACATCGCCGGGTACGTCGACGCCCAGCCCGACGCCACGCAGCCCTCGAAGCGCGCCCCCGAGAGAAAATCAGCGACCTCCCCTTTGACAGCTACGCGCGCGCCACTATAGTCCGCCTCACCTCGACGCGGGGTGGAGCAGCATGGTAGCTCGTCGGGCTCATAACCCGAAGGTCGTCGGTTCAAATCCGGCCCCCGCAACCACCGGTAGGCACCTCCCTCGGACCCTCGGTCTCAGGGAGGGCGTCTGGCCACAACACCGCGCCGCTGAGCAGGCGCGCCCGGGCGAGTAGCCCGCCCGAAGGCTGCGGGTACAAGCCGATCCGGCCGCCTTCGAGCAGCCCGCGCAGCGCCTCCCGGCCCTGCTCGACGTCTGCTTCGAGGCGCTCGCCAAGGCGCTGTGCGTGGGCGACCACCTCGCCGAGCTCGGGAAGCGCGACCGGACGGCGCACGCGAAGCTGGCGGGCGATGCCCGCGAGCTGGCGCTCGACCTGGTCGAGACGGTCGCGGATCGTTGGCGAGCTCAGCCCGTCTGCGATCGCGCCCACGAGCCGCTCCGCCTGCGCCTGAAGGCGCCGCTGCTCGCGCTCGAGCTCGACCCGCGCGCCGTCGAACCGCTCCGCGTAGCGCGCGAGCTCCTCGGCAGCGATCTCCCGCCAGGCTGCGATCGCCTCCGGGCGGAGCAGCTCGGCGCACACCGCGCGGACGATGCGCGAGCGCGCGACCGGCTCACGCACGGTCTCCCGGTTGCCGCAGCGGCCTCGGGTGCGCCGCGTGCTGCACGCGTAGTACCGGCGCGCCCCCGTGATGACCATGGGCGCACCGCACACGCCACAGCGCAGGATGCCGCTCAGCAGGTAGCTCCGCCGCGCCCGCTTCGGGGCGTCTGGCATTCGTCGCGCTTCGAAGCGCGCGCACACGGCCTGCCAGGTTGTCTCGTCGACGATGCGCAGGTCCTCCCGCTCCTCGACGATCCACTCTTCCTTCGGCCGCTCGCGGTAGCGACGCTTGCGTGTCGCTGGGTCGCGCCCCCACGCGTGCGTGTTCCAGGTCCACCGGCCGGCGTAGCGCTCGTTCACGAGCATCGCCCGCACGCCGCTCGACTGCCAGCCCTGGCCCTTGCGCGGAGGCGCGACTGCTCGCGTGTTCAGGTCCGCTGCGATGCGACCGAAGCTCGAGCCCGCAGCGTAGGCCGCGAACAGCGCCCGCACCTCACGTGCTTGCGCCTCGTCGATGAGAGCGAACCGTCCGATGCCGTCCGGTGCTGGCGCGGAGCGGTAGCCGTACGGCAACCCGCCGGTGACCCGTCCCGCGAGCGCCCTGCCCGCCATCCCGCGACGCGTCTTGTCGGCCAGGTCCTCGAGGTAGGCCTCGCCGAGCACCGAGCGCACCCCGTACAGCAAGCTCGAGCCGGCGCGCCCGCTGTCAACCCCATCGGCGACGCCTACCACCCGCACTCCGCGGTAGGCGAAGCGCTTGCGGAGCTCGGCGGCGTCGCCGACGTCGCGGCTCAGGCGCGAGAGGTCCTCGACGAGGAGCACGTCGACCTCGCCCGCGTCGACCGCCGCGAGCAGTTGCACGAGGCCTGGTCGCTCCCGCAGCGCCCCACTCATCGCGTAGTCGGAGTACACGGCGCCCTCGGGCACCGCGCCGCCGCGCTCGACCGCGTGCGCGACGCAGCGGCGCACCTGGTCCTCGATCGACGCCTCGCTCTGTCGATCCGACGAGTAGCGCGCGTAGATCGCTATGCGAGCGTGTGCCCAGCCGTCTTTTTGCACGGCGCCTCCCGCTTCGCCTCCACCAGGTCCTCGAGCGACCGGCGCACAGCGTACCGGATCAACGCCCGCTCCGCGGCCGAGAGCGGCCTCGGCCCACCGGCTGGCGGGGGCGCCGGCGGGGGCGCCGGCGCCGGCGCCGGTGGCGACGTGGCAGAGCGCTCGATCGTCACTCGGTCTCCGGCGCGCCACGCTCGCGGATGCGCTGGCTCTTGCGCCAGTCCACCACGGCTACGACCCACCGCACGAGCGCGGCGTCACGCGTGCGCTCGATCTGCGCGCCGGTGCGAGGCGAGTCCGTCACCGCGGCGACCTCCTCGAGCGCGCTGGCGAGGCATCGGCCCGCGGCTACGAGACCCTCGGTGTACCGCGCTCGCTCGGCCGCGCGGACCGCGTGCGCCGTGCAGCACGGGCACGTCATGGGATCGTGCGCGCGATTGGCGGCGCGTCGACCGTCGCCGGTCGGTTGATCAGAATGGGATGTCATCGTCGCTCCATTCGTTCGGGTCGGGCTCGGGGGCTTGCGGCGGCGTGGCTGCTCGCCGGTCGGCGCCGCCGAGCAGCTCGACCTGATCCGCGACGATCTCGCACGCGGTGCGCGTTACGCCGCTCGCGTCGGTGTACTGCCGGACGCGGATCGCGCCCTCGACCGCGACGAGACGCCCTTTGCCGAGGTAGCCAGCAAGCTGCTCGACGCCTCGGCCGAACTTGCGCACGCGGTGCCAGGTCGTGCGCTCGCGGCGCTCGCCGCTTGCCGCATCGCGCCAGATCTCGCTCGTGGCGAGCGAGAAGGCCAGCACGGGGCGATCGTAACCGCGCAGCTCGGCGTCGGATCCGAGGTGTCCGATGAGGGTCACGCGGTTCATTGGGCCACCCCCTCGGCGCGCTCGGGCGACGCGGTGCCAGGTGTGCTGATCACCGCCCCGTCTTCGATGACGATGGCGCCTTCGTCGCCGTCGCCGACGCGCTCGACCCACACCTGGGCTTCGTGCGCTGCGGCGAGCTCGCCGACGAGCCGGAGCGCGTCGTCATCGAGCAGCGCGCCCTCGCGCACCAGCAGCACGCGGAGGTCCGGGTGCAGCGCGAGCCCGATGGCGACGCTCGCCCGGAGCCGCTCCGCTGCCGATGCCTGCGCAAAGGGGATCCCCCCGAGCGTCACGCCCTCCTCGGCGAACCCGAGGCCCTCGAGCGGAAACTCCGCACGCTCGATCGCGGCCCGCTTTTCCTCGTCGATCTCGGCGAGCGACGCGGTGAGCCCCTCGACCGCGAGCCGCCGCTTTTCGAGTCGCTCGGCGACGGCCGCGCGACGCTCGT
>JAGQJE010000213.1 GCA_020430775.1 Myxococcales bacterium | reverse complement strand
GGCTCAGCCTCGACGTCGTGAAGAAGCTCTACGCGCAGCTCGCGCCCGAGGAGCTCGAGGGCAAGGCGCCGCCGAAGTACCGCAAGGACATGCCGCTGCACCGGCTCTACTTCCACGAGATCGCGCCGCCCGAGAAGATCAGCTATCGGATGCGCTCGCTCATCCAGTGGGTGAACGCCGCCGAGACCCGCCGGTCGACGCACATCACGCGCCTCGCCGCCAAGGCCCACCACCAGCTCCTGCACATCTACCCCTTTCCGCAGCACAGCGGGAAGGTCGCCCGCCTGACGATGAACGTGCTGCTGATGTCCGAGGGCTATCCGCCCGCCATCCTCCACGCGACCGAGCGCCAGCGTTATTACGAGGCCCTGAAGCACTCGGAGGACGCGACCGCGCGGCTCGTGCAGCAGGCCCTCGTCACGTCCGTCGAGAGCGGCATCCGCTTCTTCGAAGAGCACTGACCCGCGCGCGTTGGGCCGCCGGCTCGCGCGCGCCGCTCACCCTGGGGGGGTAGCGCGCAGCGCAGCGTCCATCGCCGCCGCCGCTGCCTCGGGGTCTTCGGCCTCGCCGAGCGCCGCGATGGCAGCCCCGAACCGCGCCCCGGCGCGCGCCACCTCCGGCGCCCGCTCCACGGTGAGCCCCCCGATCGCCACCACGGGCACCTGCACGGCGCCGCAGACCGCGCGCAGCGCCTCGAGGCCCACCACGGGATCGGGGCGCGCCTTCGACGCCGTCTCGAACACGGGGCCAAAGCCGATGAGGTCGGCGCCCGCGGCGGCGGCGCGCTCGGCCTGCACGGCGTCGTGGGTCGAGAGCCCGATCGGCATCGAGCGCACGACGCGTCGAGCCTCTGCGAGCGGCAGGTCGTCCTGGCCGAGGTGCAGCCCGTCCGCGTCGAGGAGGCGCGCGAGGTCAGCGCGATCGTTCACCACGAAGGGGACCCCGTGGGCCGCGCAAAGCGCGCGGAGCGCTCGCCCGAGGGCGATGAACGCCGCGTCGTCGAGAACCTTGGCGCGGAGCTGGAGAACGCGCGCGCCGCCACGGAGCAGCGCCTCCGCCACCGCGGCAGGCTCGCGACCCCCGCAGCGCTCGGGGTCGACGATGGCGTAGAGCCCGGCGCGGTCCCAGGTCCAGGTGTGACGCATCACCTACGAGGTACCAGCGGAGCCGGGCCGCGGCCAGCGCCGCGCGCGGGGCGGCGGCTCGGGCGCGCGCTCAGGCGCCCGCGGGGCCGTCCGGGTCGGTGAGCGCGCCGTAGAGCTCGGGCCGCCGATCGCGGAAGAACCCCCACGCGTCGCGGTAGCGGGCGAGCGCCGCGCGATCGAAGCGCGCCACGGCGACGCCTTCCGCCGTCCGCCCGAGGCCTGCGACGCGCTCCCCGCGCGCGTCCGCCACGAACGACGAACCGAAGAAGCGCAACCCGCCCTCGTCGCCCACGCGGTTCGCCGCCGCGACGGGCATCGCGTTCGCGACGGCGTGGCCGATCATGACGCGCCGCCACGGGGGCTCGCTGTCCTCGTCCGGGTGCTCGGGCTCGGAGCCGATGGCGGTCGGGTAGAGCAGGGCCTCGGCGCCGAGGAGCGCCATGCAGCGCGCGGCCTC
>JAGQJE010000212.1 GCA_020430775.1 Myxococcales bacterium | reverse complement strand
TTCGCCCCTCGGTGCGCGGGTTTCAACGGCCAGAGCGGGGTTGGGGGGGTTTCGCCCATGCTCTGCGGATGATTATTTTATGAGGGAGGCGGAGTTTCAATCCCCTGAGCGGGGTTGGGCGGGTTTCGCCTGACGTTCACCCAGACAATCGACCCGCTGCCACTGGAGTTTCAATCCCCTGAGCGGGGTTGGGCGGGTTTCGCCCTCTGGAAACAGAGCGGACCCTCGAAATGATCGAAAAGTTTCAATCCCCTGAGCGGGGTTGGGCGGGTTTCGCCCCACATCGAAGCGCTTCGCGAAGCTCAGGCTCGCGAAGTTTCAATCCCCTGAGCGGGGTTGGGCGGGTTTCGCCAACAGTCAAGTCGCAGCGTCGACCGCATACATGGGTTTCAATCCCCTGAGCGGGGTTGGGCGGGTTTCGCCCGCTATCGAAAGATTGCGCTCTCACGGGATTCGTCGTTTCAATCCCCTGAGCGGGGTTGGGCGGGTTTCGCCCGCAATCGACGCAATCGACAAAGCGCGCGCCTCCACGGTTTCAATCCCCTGAGCGGGGTTGGGCGGGTTTCGCCTCCCTCCGTCAGAACGGTGTACCTTCGGGGGGTTAGGATGTCAAACGCGACGATCTCCCGGGAGGGGGGAGCGTCAAGAGTGATACGTTGCCATACGTTGGACGAAAGCATCCATGATTGCGCTGAGTTAGAGCCGCGACGATTGTTTCTTCGGTTTTCAAAGAGGTGTGGACCGCCCCGGGCGCAGCAGAAGCGGCTCGCGTGGGTCATTCGTAGGGCGCCTTGCATCGGGCGCCGGCGGGCTGACGAGGAGGCGCACCTGTCGGACGGTGACGCCGTGCGCGGGACACGCGGCGGGCGGCCCGGCGACGCGCGGGGGCGCCCACGTCAGTCGATGACCTCGAACGCGAGCTGCCCTCGGACCAGGCCTGGCCCGACGCCGTAGCATTCGATGCGGTCCGCGCAGCTCGCACAGACGCGATAGTACCGCAGGCTGTCGGTGTTGGGGTCGACGAGGCCTTCGAGCTCGCTGCGCAGGCGCACGTAGGCCGCGCGCCGGAGGTCGGGCAGCTCGAAGACGCTCTTTTGCACGCGTTGCCCGCGGCCGAGCAGCGCCTTGACGACGCGGGCGCGGACCCGGTCGTTGGAGATGTCGAACGCGACGATGGTGCGCACGGCTCCGTGCCTAGCGGGTGAGGTAGGGGTCGTAGCGGTCGGCCTCGCCGACGATGGCGCGCGCGAAGGCGCGGGCCTGGGCCTCGATGATGTCCCGAACGGTGCGCTTGCAGCCGGCGGGCTCGTACCACGTGGGGCGCACGAGCCGGCGCTCAAAGAGCGTCACGAACCACCGCATCGCGTGCGGCGTGATGCGAACGGGCTCGCCTGGGCCGGTGTCCTCGAAGTCGCGAGGCGAGAAGGCGCCCTTGTTGAGCGCGGCGACGACGAGCGCGTCGACGATGGGCGCGCGCAGCTCTTCGACGAGGTCGCACACGAGCGAGGGCCGCCCAGCCGTGTTCGCGTGGAGCGCGCCGAGGTAGGGGTCGAGGCCGACGACGTGCACGGCCGCCTCGACGGCGTTCGACAGCAGCGTGTACCCGAGCGAGAGCAGCACGTTGACCGGGTCGAGCGGGGGGCGGCGGTTGCGCCCGTCGAAGCGAAAGCCCGGGGCGCGGATGAGGTCGTCGAAGGCGCGGAAGTAGGCCGCCGCCGCGGCGCCCTCGCAGCCGCGCACCTGGTCGAGGTCGCCGAGGCGCTCGAGGCGGAGCTGCGAGGCGCGCATCGCGCGGATGCCGAGGTCGAGCGCGTCGGTCTTGCTGTGGCGCCGCGCGTGCCGCTGCAAGAGCACGCGCTGGTTGCAGACCTTGCCGGCGACGACGTCCTTCGCGAGCGCGCAGGCGCGGGCCGGGTCGTCGAGCGCGCGGTACTGCGCGACACGCAATGCGACGTTGCGCGACGGACCGCCCACGATGCGCCCGCGGTAGCGCCCGGACCACGACAAGAGCACGGTGTCGACGCCTTCGCGGAGCAGCATCTCGAGCGCGGCCGGCGTGAGCGTGACGTTGCCCATCAGCACGAGCTGGCCGAGGTCGTGCACGGTGACCGGCACGGGGGCGTCCTGGCGGCTCACGACCGTGAGGCGGGCGCCGTCGCGGCGCAGGGTCGCGCCCTTGCGCGCGACGTAGACGGTGCGCGCCCCGCTCATGACGCGGGCTCTTCCGGCTCGCTGGCCGGGTCTGGCTTCGAGTCTCGTGCGGCGGGCGTGCCGGCGTCGTCGCGCTCGGCATCGGTCGGCGGCGGCGCCAGGTGCTCGGTGGGCGCCGCGGGCTCAGGGTCGTGTGGCGCGAGTGCCTGTAGCCGCCGCTCGATGCGGTCGAGGGTGCGCCCGAGGGCGCTGACCGGCCCCTCGACCACGCGCTCGTCGGCGTCCATCCACGACGCGAAGGCCTCGACCCGTGGCGGCGCTGGGGGTCGCTCGCCGGTCGCGAAGAGCGCCGGGGTCGTGTACGGCAGCGCGCCCCGGCCGGGGCAGCCCTCGCAGCGCACCCCGCGGGGCGCGAGCGCCGCGATGCGCTTGCAGCCCGTAGGCGACGGGAGCCCGCCGCGTGCCCGGCGGAGCTGCTCGAACGAGACGTGGGCCGCGGCCAGGACCTCGTCGATGAGCGCGGGCTCAGGCCCGACGAGGCCGATCGTGTAGACCAGCGCGCGGGCCTCGGCGGGCTCGAGGTGGCGGCGCTCGTAGGCCTTGTCGACCAGCGCGCGCAGCACGGCGCACCCGTCGAGCATCCGGTCGCAGGCGTCGCGCGTCGGCTTGCCCGGCTCGATCGCGCGCAGCGCCTCGGCGAGGGTGCGCGGGGAGCTCACGCTCGGCAGGGGCGGCGCGGCCTCCGCGGGCTCGAGGTCCGGCGCGGGCAGCGGCGCGACCCGGCGGCCGATGAGCGCGTCGACCATCGCAGGGGCGACCGGGCGCAGCGCGTCGAGGCCGGCGAGCGGGTCGTCGTAGGGCTCGAGGCGCGCGTCGAGCAGCGGGCACCGGCGCAGCGTCTTTTGGTGCAGGCCGAGCGGGAGCTTCACGAGGTTGCTCAGCCCGCGCGGGCCGGGGAGGTCTTGCTTCGGGAAGACCTCGACGCGCACCTCGGGGGGCGGCGCACCGGCGGCGCTCACGAGCTGGCCGAGCAGGTCGCGGGCGACGCGCGCGGGGCGCCGCGGCTCGAAGAAGACCCAGAGGTGGGCGCCTCGGCCGCCGCTGTCCTCGGCGGCCAAGGGCACACCGAGGTCGCGCGCGCGGCGGTGGACGCGTTCGACGTACGCACGAAGGGCGCTGTGCTCGAGCGCCGAGGCGCCCTCGCCGTGGGTGGCGGTGAGCACCGCCTCGGCCGAGGCCTCGAGGTCGAGGTCGAGCACGCCGCATGAGACCGTGGCGTCGGGGAAGAGCAGGTACTGGCCCATGGTGATGCGTCCGGCGAGGTGGGCGCGGACGACCTCGTCGGTCACGGGCTCGCGCACGGGTCGGTAGCCGGTGCGCCGGCGGCGCGCGTCGTGCCACTGGCGGGCGTACAGGTCGCGGCGGCCAGCGAAGAAGCGCGTGAACGCGGCCACCGCGCGCTCGTCGACCGACGGGCGGAGCGTCTCGAAGAGCGCGTCGTCGTCGTCGAGGGCGTCCGCTGACGCCTCCGCGTCCGGGCCCTGCGCCGCACCGTCGGCGACCGCGTCTTCCCCTCGGGCGAGGGCGAGCATGGCGAGGCGCGCGCGCGGGTCGTGCTGCGCGCCGGCGTACCGCGCGGCCGCGTCCGCGGCGCCCACCTGCACGAGGAGCAGGCACCAGGCCGTGAGCGCGTCG
>JAGQJE010000211.1 GCA_020430775.1 Myxococcales bacterium | reverse complement strand
CCTTGTCGGCGAGGCTCCCGGCGATCGCGTCAAGGCGCGCCTCGAGGTCCTCGTCGAGGACGCCCTCGGCGTCGGCCACCTCATCGAGCACCGCCTGGTACTCGGCTGCGAGCTCGTACAGCCTCATCGCTTGTCTCCCGGGCGCGGGCGGAGCGCCAGCTCGAGGCGGATCTCGTCGCCGACGCGCACGTAGGTGAGCGCGATGCGGCCCGATCGCGAGAGATCGGCCATAAGCGCGCAGACGTCTCCGGGCGTCCTCGACGACACGTCGATCTCGCCGATGTACTCCGCGGGCTTCATGACGCGGCCTCGCCGAGGATGCGGTCGTCGGCCGCCTCGGCGGCCTCGATGCACCGGACGAGGCGCCGGAGGTGTTGGGCCGCGCGGACGCAGGCCTCGGCGTGTGTGCCCGGGTCGACGCCGTAGCCCGGCGTGCGCGCAGCGGCCTCGAAGTCTTCCGCCGCACCAGCCAGGCCGATCGCCATGTACGGGCGTCGGATGCGGCGCATCTGCTGCGCCACCCGCCAGTAGGCGAGCGTGCGTCCCGGGGCCTCGCGCATCCTCAGCGCGACCTCGCCTTCGGTCTCGAAGCTCAGGGCGAGGCCTTCGAGGCGTCCCTCGATGTGCCCCTGGGTCAGCGCGGCGCTCACGACGTCGCCCCGCGCTCGATGTCGGCGGCGGCCTCGGCGAGCCGGAGCCCTGCGTAGCGGTGGGCGTCGAGGCGTGACGTCGGGTCCTCGTCGAGGGGCGCCTCGGTCGCGCTCGCCTCGAGCGCGGCGATGGCCGCGTCGATCGCTGCGAGCGCCTCGTCGAGGCCCATCGCGCGCATCCGGTCCGCGAGATCGAGCAGCGTCGCGTTGGCGCGCCAGTACGGCCGGCCGAGCGGCAGGCCGCGGCGGGGCTTGTGCGCGGCTTTGATCTCGAGCGCCCGGTCGCGCAGCACGTCCGCCACGGCGACCACGCGCTGTACGCGCGCTCTGGCCGACATCGTGGCCGTCACGACGCCACCGCCGT
>JAGQJE010000210.1 GCA_020430775.1 Myxococcales bacterium | reverse complement strand
CCTCGATCACGCGCGAGGCGGCCGAGCGCGGCGTCGCGCAAGGGCGCGCGGAGGTGGCGCTGCTCCGGCTCGACGCGGTCCGCGCGCGGGACGCTGCGATCGAGGCCAGCGACGCCGACGTCACCCGCCTGGCGCTGGCGGCCGCCGCGCGCCTCGTGCGCGAGACGATCGCGCTCGACCCGGCGGGTCTCGTCCCCATCGTCGCGGACCTGCTCACGCGCGCCCGACGCGCCAAGCGCGCGGTGGTCCGGGTGGCGCCGGGCGGCGTGGCCCGGGTGCGCGAGCTCGTCGGCGCGGGGCACGCCACCGAGGTGGTCGCGGACGACGCGCTCGGGCCGGGCGACTGCGTGATCGAGACGGACGTCGGGACACTCGACGCGCGGCTGTCCGTACAGGTCGACGCGCTCGCCGAGGCGATCGACCGGCGCGGCCGCGACACCGGCGAGGCGGCGCGCGCGGACGCGGTCGGCGGCGGCGAGCGGTCGCGTGGGGGCTCTCGTCGATGAGCGCACCCGCGTCCGCGGCCGGGTCGATGGAGGGCACCGTGCGCCCTCCGGCGGAACCGTCGGCGACGGAACGGCCGCGCCCCGCGGGCGACGCGCCCCCCGCGTCACCCCACAAGGGCTGGGGCGTCGCCCTCCTGCTCATCGCGGCGACCTTCGCGTCGACGCTCTACGTCGGGGCCTTTTGGGCGGGCGACGGCACCCCGCCGGCCGGTCCGCTCGGCTGGCTGCGCGGCTGGGTCTTCGCGGTGCCCCTGATGGCCATCCTGCTCTCGCACGAGCTCGGCCACTACATCGCGGGCCGCCTCCACGGCGTCGACATCTCACCGCCCTACTTCATCCCGATGCCGATCTTCCTGCTCGGGACGATGGGCGCCATCATCCGCATGCGCGGCGCGATCCGCACGCGCAACGCGCTGCTCGACATCGGGGCCGCGGGGCCGCTCGCGGGCATGGCGGTCGCGCTGCCCGTGCTCGTCTACGGCATCGCGACCTCGCCGGTGGCGCCGATCCCCCTCGGCCCACACTACGTCGAGGGGCACTCGCTGCTGTACAGCGGGCTCATCTTCGCGATCAAGGGCCCCATCCCCGCGGGGTCCGACATCATGCTCAACGCGACCGCCCTCGCCGGCTGGGCCGGGCTGCTCGTGACCATGATCAACCTCATCCCCTTCGGACAGCTCGACGGCGGACACGTCGCCTACGCGCTGCTCGGGCGGCGCGAGGACCGCTTCTCGCGGTGGTCGCTCGCGCTGATGCCCGCGCTCGCCGTGGTCGTCTCGCTCGCCTACGGCGTGCCGAGCTGGCTCGCGGGCGACCACGGCGATCGGCTCGTGTCGAACGCGCTCGCGGGCATGCAGTGGGGCGTGTGGGGCATCCTGCTGCTCGTCATGACGCGCTTCGCCGGCATCGATCATCCGCCGACGGACGACGACACGCTCTCGCCGAAGCGCCGCGTCGTCGCGGTCGCCACCCTGGCGCTCTTCGTGCTGCTCTTCATGCCGACCTGGTTCCGCATCCAGTAGCCTGCCGAAAACTCGCCGCGCGGCGCGGCGTTGGTAGGTTCGGGCGATGGCAGCCAGGCGATGGGCGCGCGCGATGGCGACGGCGGCGCTCCTCGTCGGGGCCGCGCTCGTGTGCCCGGCCCCGCGCGCGCTCGCGTGGACGGACGCGTGGGTGCGCGCGATCACCGCGACGGTCTCGGTGGATCCGGATGCCACGGCGCGCGTACGCCTCGACATGCGGGTCGAGGTCGACGGTGGCCGCCTGCGAAGGCTCGACCTCGCCGGCTTCGACTCCGGGCTGAGGCTCGACCCGGACGAACCCGCGCGCCTCACCGCGGGCGACGGGACCTGGTACGAGCCTGCCGTCGAGACGGACCCGACGGGGCGCCTCAGCGTGACCTTCGACCGTCGCCACCGGCTGACCAAGGGGACCTATCAGCTCCGCGTGAGCTACCGGGCAGACCTCAGCGCCGCGGCGGCTCAGGCAGAGGACGGCCGCACCGCGCTCGCGTGGACGCTGCCTCCCTGGACGAACGCGCTCGGGCCCGTCGCGATCGACGTCATCGCGCCGAGGGGGAGCGCCGCGCAGGTGCCCGAGCACCCCGACTTCGGCACGAGCTATACGTCGACCGACGAGGACGCGACGACCACGCTCCGCTTTCACCGCGTACAGCTCCCGCGCACGCTGCCGTGGACGGTCCGTTTCGTGCTGCCCGCCGCCCGCGTCGCCGCCGCGCCGCCACCGCCATCCGCGCCGGCCGAGGGCCAAGCGGGCGACGCGGCCCGATCGAGCACCCGGGCCGAACCCCGGCTAGCGGGCGCGCGCCCCTCGTTCGAGAGCGCCGGGCGCGTCGACGTCGCGACCTTGCCTTGGACGTTCGCCCTGACGCTCGTGCTCCTCGTGCTGCTCCAGCGCGCGCTGATGTCGCGGACGTGCCGCTCGAGGGGCCTCGAACCGCGCCCCCTCATCCCCTTCGCGGCCGCGTGGTCCGCCCCGGCCTTCGCGATCGCGCTCGGCGCCGCCGGCGCCTGGCTCGCCCCGCGCTCCGACGCCGCGAGCCTCGGCGCGTTCGCGGCGCTCACCTTGCTCGGGTTGCACGCGACCCCGCGCCCGACGGCGACGGCGCGCGTGGGCTCGATCCGGCCCGCGACGGCGGACGAGCTCGCCGAGGCCCGCCGCGCGGTGCGCCACGTGTGGGCGCGCGACGCGCTCGAGCTCCTCGACGGCACGAGGCTGCCGGGCGTCGGGCTCCTCTTCGGTGTCGGCGCGCTGGTCGCCCTGACAGACCCCGCGCGCCACGGAGACTTCGGGCGCGTCGCCGCACACCTCGCGCTGCTCGTCCCGCTCTTCTTCAACGGCACCGGCGGGCAGCTCCCGCTCTCGCCGCTCGAGCGCCTTGGCCACCTGCTCGCGTGGGCCAACCGCCCAAGCCTGCCGGCCGACCTCCCGCTCGGGCTCCGACCGACCCTGCACCTCGACTCGAAGGGCGGTTGGCAGGACGCGCGCATCCGCCTCGTGAGCGACGAGCGCGCCGACGGGCTCATCCGCCTCGACCTCGTCCTCGGCGATCGCGAGGTCGCGTACGGCTACGCGGCCGAGGTCGTGTTGCTCATCGTGACGCGCCCGGCGAGCGCCGCCGAGGCCGTCCTCACGCGCCGGCTCGCGCACCTGCCGGCGTACGACGCGCCCGGCGGCAGGCGCGCGCGTGTGCTTCCGCTCGACGACGACGCCTGGGGGAGCCTGCGGATGCTCACACAGCCTCCGCGCGCCGAGAGCTTCGCGCCCTTCTTGCGACCCGCGCGCGATCGCGACGACGGGCCCCGGCACGAGCGCAGCGCGCCGGCGGCGGCCGTCCAGTAGCGAGACGCGCGCCGTTGCTATAGTCCCGCCGTGCCCTCGTCCACCCTCCGCGTGCTCGCCCTGCTGGCCACCACCGCCGCGCTCTTCGCGGCAGGCGGCGTTCGCGCGAGCGGCGGCGCGGCGAGCGCCGGAGCGCAGGGCGGCAGGCAAGCATCGGCGAGCGCGACGAAGGTGGCGCGCGCCCGCCCCGCGCACCCCAAGCCGCCGAGCACCTCGCTCGGGCAGCCGAACGACGGCCGGCTCCTGCACGGCCGGGCGCTGCCGCGGCGCGGTCCGGGCTTTCGCTTCGCGAACCCGCACGGGCAGAACGCGCGCTACGGGACGGACGAGGTGGTCCGGGCGATCGTACGCGCGGCGCGCATCACCCACCGCCGCTTCGGCGGCCAGCCGCTCGTCGTGAACGACCTGAGCCGTCGCGGCGGCGGCCCGCTCGACCACCACAGCTCGCACCAGAGCGGACGCGACGTCGACGTGCTCTTCTACGAGACCGATCCGCGCGGCCGCCCCGTCCGGCCGGTGCAGACCTTCTTCGACCCCGAGGGCCACGCGGTCGACTTCCGAGACCTCAGCGACCCGAGCGACGACGTCCCGCTGCGCTTCGACACGGCGCGCACCTTCGCCTTCCTTCGCGCGCTCGTCGAGGATCCGCGCGCCGGCCTGCAGCGCGTCTTCATCGTCGAGCACCTGCGCGCGCGGCTGCTCGCCTACGGCAAGGCCCACGGCGCCCCGGCGGCCGTCCTCGAGCGCCTCGGCGCGGTGACGTGTCAGCCCGGCCCGCCGCACGACGACCACATGCACCTGCGCTTCTTCTGTTCCCCGCAAGACGTGCGCGCCGGGTGCCGCGACATGCCGCCGATGTACCCCTGGCACAGGGCGCTCCTCGCGAGCCGTCACGTCGAGCCCCTGCGCGCGAAGCGACCGCGCCCCTCCGCGCGCGCCAAGACGGTGAGTCCCGAGCAGGCGCGCTCGAACGCGGGCCCGATGAACGCCGAGGTGCGCGGCTGGCTCGAGCGTCGCGAGACGTGGCGACACCGACCACACCCGGGGCGGCCGTGGTGCCGGTGACGGGACCGGCCGCGCCGCGCTGGGTCGACACGCCGGGCGCGCTCGATGCGCTCGTCGAGGAGGTCTGCCGGGAGTCGGTCTACGCCCTCGACACCGAGTTCCACGGCGAGCGCGTGTACTACCCGACGCTCGCGCTCGTGCAGCTCGCGTGGCGGGGCGGAATCGCGCTCATCGATCCGCTCGCCGTCGACGTGCGGCCGCTGCGGCGGCTGTTGACGGGGGACGCGACCTGCGTGCTCTTCGCCGCCTCGCAGGACCTCGCGATCCTCGAGCGCGCCTGCGACGCCACACCCGCCCGGCTCTTCGACCCGCAGCTCGCGAGCGCGTTCTTGGGCCACCACACCCCGAGCCTGTCGAAGCTGCTCGACGCGACGCTCGGCGTGCGAGTCGACAAAGGCGACCAGCTCGGCGACTGGCTCCGCCGGCCGCTGCCGCAGAGCGCCGCGCGCTACGCGGCGAGCGACGTCGAGCACCTGATCGCGCTCTACGACGCGCTCCGCGAGGCGCTCGCGGCCAAGGGGCGGCTCGCCTGGGCCGAGGAAGAGAGCGAGCGCCTGCGCGCGCAGCCGCATGAGCCGCGCGACCCGCACACGGCGTGGTGGCGCGTGAAGGGCCACGCCCGGCTTCGCGGGCGAGGCCCGGCGATCGCCCAGACCCTCTCCGCGTGGCGCGAGCGCGAGGCACGCGCGCGCAACCTCCCGGTGCGCTTCGTGCTGAGCGACATGGCGCTGCTGTCGATGGCGATGCGCCCGCCGCGCGACGCCGACGCGCTGAGGAAGGTCCGCGGGCTCGACCCACGCCAGCTCGCGGGCGGCGCGGCCGAGGCGCTCCTGCGCGCCCTCCGGGAGGGCGCGGCCCTGCCGGCGAGCGAGGTCCGGTGGCCGCCGTCGGACTCGAGCAGCGAGACGCACCCCGCGGCGCTCGTCGCGCTGTGCATGGCCTGGATCGCCGAGCGCGCGACTGAAGAGGACATCGCAGCGTCCATGCTCGGCACGCGCGCCGACGTCACCGCGCTGCTCGACGGCGACGCGGGCTCCCGCCTGCTCACCGGCTTCCGCCGCGCGCTCGTGGGCGACGACCTGCTCGCCCTGTACGCGGGCCGCGCCGCCGTGACCACGACGCCGAGCCACGCCCTGCGGATGGTGCCGCTGTCGACCGTGCGCTGAGCTACCGACGGTGACGCGGCCGGGTCAGGCGCCGGCGCCGAACGCGTCGAGGATCTGGCGCGCCGCCGCGCTCGCGGTAGCCCGGCCCTCGCGCACGTCGCGCTCGAGCGCGCCGAGCCTCGCGCGCACGTCTGGATGCCGCCGGAGCGCCTGCGACAGCGCGTCCTCGACGATGCGCCACATCCAGCGCACCGCCTGGTCCGCCCGCCGCGCCTGTAGCGCTCCGCTCCCGGAGAGCTGCGCGCGGTGCTCCTGCACCTTCTCCCAGATCGCGTCGAGGCCCTCGTCGTGCAGCGCGCTGCACATCAACACGGGCGGCTTCCACCCGCGCTGCCCGCGGTGCATCAGCTTGAGCGCCGCGGCGTAGTCGGAGCGGGCGCGCTTGGCCGCGACGCGGTTGTCGCCGTCGGCTTTGTTGATCGCGAGCATGTCGGCGACCTCGAGGATGCCGCGCTTGATCCCCTGCAGCTCGTCGCCCGCGCCCGCGAGCATCAGCACCAGGTAGAAGTCGACCATCTCCGCGACGACGGTCTCCGACTGGCCGACGCCGACGGTCTCGACGATCACTACGTCGAAGCCGAACGCCTCGCACAAGAGCATCGTCTCGCGCGTCTTGCGCCCGACGCCGCCGAGCGTGCCGCCCGTGGGCGACGGGCGGATGTACGCGTCGGCCTCGCGCGACAGCCGCGTCATGCGCGTCTTGTCGCCGAGGATGCTCCCGCCGGTCACCGTGCTCGACGGATCGAGGGTGAGCGCGGCGACGCGATGGCCCTGCTCGATGAGGTGCATGCCGAGCGCGTCGATGAAGGTGCTCTTGCCGACGCCGGGCACGCCGCTCACGCCGACGCGGCTCGCGCGGCCGGTCCGCGGCAGCAGGCGCTCGAGGACCTCTTGGCCGAGCGCGGCGTGGCGCGGCTGCTCGCTCTCGACGAGGGTGATCGCCCGGGCGAGCAGCGCGCGGTCGCCCCGCTCGATGCCCCGCACATAGGCGTCGACGCTCAGCTTCGCCATCGTCGTCCCTCCGGAAGGCCACCGCTGCGCCCCGGCCGCGACGGCCCGGGGAGCCTGGGCAGCCGAGGGCGCCGGCGCGCGCGCCGCGTCAGTCGTCCCCGAGCTGGGCGTCGAGTTGGTCAAGGAGCGCCGTCGCGGCGGTCGAGATGACCGTCCCCGGGCCGAAGATCGCGGCGGCCCCCGCCTCGCGCAGGGCGTCGTGGTCCGCCGGGGGGATGACGCCGCCGACCACGACGAGGATGTCGGGGCGACCCTGCGCGTCGAGCGCGTGCCGGAGGGCCGGCACGAGCGTCAGGTGGCCGGCCGCGAGGGAGCTCGCGCCGACGACGTGCACGTCGTTCTCGACCGCCTGGCGCGCCGTCTCCTCGGGGGTCTGGAAGAGCGGCCCGATGTCGACGTCGAAGCCGAGGTCGGCGAACGCGGTCGCGATCACCTTCTGGCCGCGGTCGTGGCCGTCCTGACCCATCTTCGCGACGAGGATGCGGGGCCTGCGCCCGTGGGCCTCGAAGAACGCCGCGCTGCGCGCGCGCGCCGCCTTCACCCCGTCGATGTCGTTGTCTTCGCCTGCGTACACGCCCCTGATGCTCCGGATGGTGGCCTCGTAGCGCCCGTAGACCTTCTCGAGCGCGTCGCTGATCTCGCCGACCGTCGCGCGCGCCCGCGCCGCGTCGATCGCGAGCGCGAGCAGGTTGCCCTCGCCGGAACGCGCGGCGTTGGTCAGCGCCTCGAGCTTCGGCCGGAGCGCGCGCTCGTCCCGCTCGGCCCGCAGCGCGCGCAGGCGGGCGATCTGCGCCTCGCGGACGGCGGTGTTGTCGACGCGGAGCACGTCGAGATCCTCCTCCTCGTCGAGCCGATAGGCGTTGACGCCGACGATCATCTGCTCACCCGAGTCGATGCGGGCCTGCGTGCGAGCAGCAGCCTCCTCGATGCGGAGCTTCGGCACGCCGGCCTCGATGGCGCGGGTCATGCCGCCGAGCCCTTCGATCTCCTCGATGTGGGCCCAGGCGCGCCTCGCGAGCTCGTGCGTCAGGCGCTCGACATAGTAGCTCCCGCCCCACGGGTCGATGACGCTCGTCGTGCCGCTCTCGAGTTGCAGGTAGAGCTGCGTGTTGCGCGCGATGCGGGCGCTGAAGTCGGTCGGCAGCGCGATCGCCTCGTCGAGCGAGTTGGTGTGCAGGCTCTGCGTGTGCCCCTGCGTCGCGGCCATCGCCTCGATGCAAGTGCGCGCAACGTTGTTGTAGACGTCCTGCGCGGTGAGGCTCCAGCCCGAGGTCTGGCAGTGCGTGCGCAGCGCGAGGCTCTTGGGGTTCTTCGGCTCGAACTGCGCCATGAGGTTGGCCCAGAGCAGCCGCGCCGCCCGCAGCTTGGCGATCTCCATGAAGAAGTTCATGCCGATCGCCCAGAAAAAGCTCAGCCGCGGGGCGAAAGCGTCGATGTCGAGCCCGCTCTGTAGCCCCGTGCGCACATACTCGAGGCCGTCGGCGAGCGTGTAGCCGAGCTCGAGATCCTGCGTCGCGCCCGCCTCCTGCATGTGGTAGCCGCTGATGCTGATGCTGTTGAAGCGCGGCATGTGCGCTGCGGTGTACTTGAAGATGTCCGCGACGATCCGCATCGATGGGGTGGGCGGATAGATATACGTGTTGCGGACCATGAACTCCTTGAGGATGTCGTTCTGGATAGTCCCGGTGAGCCGCTTCGGCTCGACCCCCTGCTCTTCGGCCGCGACGACGTAGAGCGCGAGGATCGGCAGGACGGCGCCGTTCATCGTCATCGACACGCTCATCTCGCCGAGCGGGATGCCGTCGAAGAGGATGCGCATGTCCTTGATGGAGTCGATGGCGACGCCCGCCATGCCGACGTCGCCCGCGACGCGCGGGTGGTCGGAGTCGTAGCCGCGGTGGGTCGCCAGGTCGAACGCGATCGACAGGCCCTTTTGGCCGGCGGCGAGGTTGCGCCGGTAGAACGCGTTGCTCTCCTCGGCGGTCGAAAAGCCCGCGTACTGGCGGATGGTCCAGGGTCGCTGCGCGTACATCGTGAGGTACGGGCCGCGCACGTAGGGCGGCAGGCCGGGCATGGTCTGCAGGTGACCGACGGGGTCCAGATCGTTCGCCGCGTAGACCGGCGCGACGTCGATCCCTTCGGGCGTGTGCCAGGGCGCGGCCGTCGCGCCGGCGGCGTCGCCGCCCGCGGCCGCCGGGCGCGTCGACGCGGCGTCGAAATCGAGGGCGGAGAAGTCGGGCACAGTCGTCGTCATCGCGTCACCCCGAGCTCTCGATGGATGCGGTCGAGCGCCGCCACGACGTCGACGCCGCGGTACAAGAAGAGCCCGACGCCCGCCGCGCGCAGCGCGTCCTCGTGCGCGCCGCCCCGGCCGGCGAGCGCGACCATCCGTGCGCCGTCCTCGCCCTCCTCGCGCTCCGAGAGCGCCCGCGCGAGGGACTCACCGACGGCCTCGTAGCGCTCGTCCGTGCCGCAAAGCACCGCCACGCGCGCGCCGCTCGCCTTGAACGCGCGCGCGACGGCGCCCGCGTCGCCCGGATCTTCGAAGACCTCACCCGCCCGCGCCTCGATGCCGCCGGCCGCGAGCAGCCCCCTCACCCAGGCCGCGCGTGCCTTGTGCTCGAGCAGCGGCCCGAGCTTCGCCAGGAACGCACGCGGGCGAGCCGCGCCGTCCTTGATGAGCCGGTCACCTGCGTCTCGGAGCACCTCGAAGGGCTCGGCCGCCCGGCGCGCGCGGAGCGGGTCGACGTGGACGCTCGGGTAACCGCGGCGCAGCGCGCTCATCACGCTCGTGAGGTCTGCGCCGGCGCGGACCGCGTCGACCGCCGCCGCGAACACCGCGCCCTCGGACGGCGCGACGGCCGAGCGGGTGAGCTGGACGGCGGCGATGAGCCCCGCGAGCGCGGCGTGGCGCGCCTCCGGGTCGATGTCGCGAAGCGGCCGGCCGAGGGAGGCCTCGACCTCCGCCGGCGCGACGGCCTCCCCGGTGACCGGCGCCTCGTCGAGGCTCGCGAACTCGCTCACTCCGACGATCGGCGCGCGTCGGGTGGCCACGGCCTCGGCACGCGCCCGCGCGGCCGCGCGGACCGCGGCGTGGATGACGCCACCGGCGAGGGCGTCCGCCATGCCGCCGGCGGCCTCGACGCGCTGTAGCTCCGTCCAGGCCGCACGCGCGAGCGCCTCGGTGAGCGACTCGACGTACCAGCTCCCGCCGGGCGCGTCGGCGACGCGCGCGAGGTGCGCCTCTTCGCGCAGGACGAGCTGGGTGTTGCGGGCGACGCGTGCGGCGAACGAGGTCGAGGCGCCGATCGCGGCGTCGAAGGGGAGCACCGCGATGCTGTCCGCGCCGCCAAGCGCCGCGGCGGCCGCCTCGGCCGTGCCGCGCAGGAGGTTCACCCACGGATCGCGCTGCGTCGTCGTGAAGCGCGACGTACACGCGTGCGCCACCATACGCTGCGCGTCGCCGCCACCCCCGCTCGCGGCGACGACCTTCGACCACAGCCACCGCGCGGCCCGGAGCTTCGCGATCTCGGTGAAGAAGTCGCCGCCGACCGAGAAGGCGAAGCGCACCTGCTGCGCGGCGTCGTCGATGCTCAGGCCGCGCTCGGTCAACGCCCGGAGGTAGTCGACGCCGGTCGCGGTGGCCCAGGCGATCTCCTGCGCCGCGTGCGCCCCCGCGTCGTGGTACGGCCGCGTCGAGACGAGCGCCGCGCGCACCCCGGGGGCTTCGCGGCGGCAGAACGCGGCCGCCTCCGCGAGCTCGAAGCGCGAGCCGGCGAGCCCGGACGACAGGGTGCCGACCGCGGCGAGCGCGCCGAGCGGATCGACCCCGAGGCCGCCGCGCAGGG
>JAGQJE010000029.1 GCA_020430775.1 Myxococcales bacterium | reverse complement strand
TCGGGCTGGTTGCCGGTATTGCGTGAACGTGAACACGCGGAGCGCGCGAACCTGAGCGCCTCGATCGGGTGATCGCGAACGGAGCGCGTCATACGGCGCCTTGCGAACGAGCGGGGGCATTCGGTCGCGTAGGCAGCACGCCACGTGTTGCCCGCTGTCTACGGATCGGCGCTCATGCAGCCGTCCACACCAGTCGGTACGACGCCGGGCGCTTCGGGGGACGGTGCTCGCGGTCTCGGCGACGCGTCGCTGGGGGCGGCGTCAGACCGCGAGCGGCAGCGGGGGCGGGTAGGTGCCGGACGGAAACATGGCGCTGCGGTCGCCCCCACGGAAGCGAACGGAGGCCTCTGCATGCAGGCGGCTGACGTCGCTCATCGAGCTCCGAAAGGCACGCCGTTCGCGGGCGGTGCCGAACGCGTATGGGCGACGCCGAAAGCTCGGGGCCTTCGGGCGGGCTTCGAACTCGGTCTGCACCACGCGCTCGAGACCGAGCGGCGACATGCCGCCCTTTCGGCGGGCGTGCGCGGCGTTGTCGAGCGCGGAACGGAGCGCGGCGCCGAGCTGCTCGCGGCTCGCGTCCCACGCGCACCGAATGGGGCTGAGTCGCAGCGTGACGGTGCGCCAGAACCGCTCCCGGTCCTCGGGGCGTTTCGCGCGGTGCCACGCGGTCCGGTCGAAGTACTCGAACCCGAAGGCGTCCGCCTCGTCGAGGCCATACGCGACGTTCAGGCCGGGCCAATCGCGGCTGTCGGACACGAGCATCGCCTTGCCGGGGTTGTCGAGGGTGTAGGCGACGCGATCCATGAGCGCCTCCTCGTTGAGGATGGGCTGCGCGTCGAAGCGGCGGGCCCACAGGGGGCCTCGTCGTCCGGTGATCTGATGAACCGCGTCCGCCACCCGCGCTTTGAAGTAGCCCATGAACGCCGAGAGGTTGCGCTTGGTCGTGCGCACCGCGAGGTGAACGTGGTTGCTCATGCAGACCGCGGCGTAGATCTCGGCCCCGTACTTCTCTTGCGCGCGTGCGAGCGCTGCGCCAACCAGGCCGCGGGCGAGCCGCTTCACATCCGCCGCGCTGAGATCGGGCTCCATCGGTCGTTTCCGCGCGTTCGCCTGACGGGCGAGCTTGACGAAGCGCTTGTCGCAGCGCGCCTCGAGCCGCGCGCAGGCGCGACGGGCCCGCCGGCCCACTGGCTTGAGCCCCATCGTGAGCAGCGGGTGCAGCCAGAAGCGCTCCTCGATCGTGCGGGTCGTGATGAACCACGGGCGCTCGTCCTGCTCGTGTCGAAGCGGACGGCAGCGGCGGGGCGATCGCAAGGTGGGGTCGGCAGGCATGCCTACGTATCGACCGAACGTCCGAGCCGTTGCGTCGCGGGGCGAGGAATATGTGCTGGAAGCTGTCCCGGTTGGCTGCGGCTGTCCCGGGAAGGGATTACTCCAGCCCGGGTTCGCCGGTCGGCGACTCGTAACCGAAGGCGTGTACTCTCGACCTGAGACATGTCCGCGGAGTCGGGGCAACTCTAGCTCACTTCTGTGATGCCTGACGAAGTGCTTCGATGGCGTCCTCGTCGCCGGCTTCGGCGGCTTTGAGGAGCCAGCGGCGAGCTATCGCCTTTGAGTGGCGGACTCCGATGCCACGGCTGTGTGCCTCGGAGAGGAGTAGCATGGCCTCGGGGGCGCACTGATCTGATTCTTGTCGAGCCAACTTTCGGAGAGAAGCCATGACCGGCTTCGCGCGCTTATCGGACCATCCGTCGCGGAGCGCCATCTTTGCTAGTTCAAGAACTCCGTCCAGATTTCCTTCCTCCTTGCCGATAGCGACGGCGTGACGATTCCATCGCTCCTCACCTCGCGCGTTCTCTTGTTCGCGATACATAATGGCCAAATTCAGCGCGGATATTGTCACCCCTCGACGGGCAGCTTTTCGGTAAAGTGACATCGCCCGTTCCGGGTCACGCCTCACACCGCACCCCGTATCATAGCAGTATGCAAGATCGTGCATCGCACGCTCATTTCCGTGTGAGACCGCGGCACGCAGCAGCGGGATCGCTCGTTGCGGCGCCCGCGGAAACATTTCACGTCCGGACTCGTCCTGCATGCCCTCGAGGTACCACAGAGCGAGGTTCTTCTGCGCCTCGGGATGACCGAGCTTTGCGGCGAACCGAAGCAACCTAAAGTAGACGCTCCAGTCCTCGGAGGTCTGCGGGTGTACCTCGCCTGCCGCCTGCCAAGCGTGCTCGGCATTCTTGGGATCCACTTCATCAGCGTGCGTCATGGTGCTCACGGCCCGTAGCGATTGCCCATGGGTGGAAAGATCAACGGCGACGGCTCGTCCGGCCCCGGCGGTTTCCAATCTTTCGGCTTCTCGCGCCATTTGCCAGTGTGGGGGTCCTTCTGCTCCCAGACACCTTTGTTGTCATTCCAGCGGACGTGTTTAGCTGGGTTTGGCGTGCCTGTGGGCTTTGCGGCATGCTTGCGTTCGCCCTTCTGGTTGCCCCGACCGCGCGACTCCACGACGGTGCCGACGTCGGGCTGGGAACCGAGCACCACTGCTCCGACGCCCGCCGCAGCCAAGAGCGCTTCCAGGGCCTCGCAGCCTCCAGCAGCGCACAACAGGGTCAGAGGCACGACGATCTCGCCACACTGCAACCCACTCGGGTCGATGAAGTTGACCGGGTCGCCGCCGACGTAGGCGTAGAGGAGGGTGTCGCCGCCTCCGAAGAGGAGGGGGTCTTTGGTGAGCCAGCGGGCGGTTTCGGGGTCGTAGTCGCGGGCGCCGAAGTGGACGAGGTAGGTGTCAGGGTCGGTGAGGCCGCCTGCAAACCCAAACGGTTGGAAGCCTGGCGCCGTGTCTCGCAAGACCCTTCCGTAGGCGGTGTAGTCGATGGCCTGGACGACGACACCGGAGTCGGTGTCGATGATGCGGCGGACGGAGCCTCGCCAGTCGGTGACGACGCGGTAGGTGGCGCCTGCGGTGACGATGAGGCCGGGGACGTTGCGGCCGCTGGTATAGAGATAGAGCTGGCCTCGGCTTGGGCTCGCCGCGGGGCGGAGGGCGTCGAGGTAGACGAGGGTGTCGGTGACGCCGGAGCCTCCGACGCGGCGTCCGACGCGGCGGCCGGCGGCGTCGATGAGGTAGCTGACCTCGATGCCGGTCGGGAGCGTGACGGCGAGCAGGCGGCCCAGCTCGTCGTAGTGGTACGCGGTGTGCTCGCCTGAGACCGTGTCGCTGCGGCTCTCGAGTTGGCCGGTCGCGTTGTAGGTGAAGTCGAGGTGGCCGTAGTGCAGCAGACGGTCCTGCGCGTCGAGCGCGGCGTCGCCGCTCGCCTGAGCTCCCGACGACTGGTGTCCGGGGGCAGCGCCCTGCGCGCTCGCGCGCAGATCCTGCCACGTGATGCGGTTGCCGTTCTGGTCGTACTCGTACGACTCGCGGAGGGCGCCATCGACGTGGACCTCGCGCAGGCGGCCGGCGGCGTCGTAGGTGTAGGCGTAGACGGTGGTGGTGTCGCCGTCGGTCTCGGTGCGCGTCTTGATGCGGCCCGCGGCGTCGTAGGTGAGCTGGTCGGTGAGCTCGCCGCCAGGCCATTGGTGCGAGGCGGACCTCGGGGCGCCGAACTCGTCGTGGACGTAGCCGCTCGTGACGGCACCAGCGTGGGCGATGAGCGGCAGACCGGAATCTGGATCGCGGCTGATGGTCATCGACCCGGCCGCCGTCACGAGCCCGTCCGGGTCGTAGGCGTAGGTGGCCGACTGTCCGGCGGCGCTCAGCGTGCGCACGAGGCCGGTGAAGGGCTCGCCGTCGGGCGGGTCGTAGCCGAAGG
>JAGQJE010000209.1 GCA_020430775.1 Myxococcales bacterium | reverse complement strand
CTGCAACATGGGCGGCTCCGGCTGGCTTGTGGTTGTTTTGCAACGCCAGCATCCATCCGGACGCCCCCCCCTCAACTCTTAAGCCACCCGCTCACCCGCACGCCCGCTCCGAGAGCGATCCAGACCCTCGCCATCTACGGCGTGGAACCGGGTGTCGCACCGCTCTCGGTCCGCGCCTCAAACCCGATCGTCGCCACAGCGAAGGTCGCCACCGTCAGCGTCCCCTCCGATCATGACGGGCCAGCAGCCCCGCGTCCCTCCCTACAAGTGAACGCCCTGAACGCTGGACAGACCGACATCGAGGTGCTCGACAATCGCGGCGCGCTGATCGACAAGTTCACGCTGCACGTCGCGAAGATCGCCTCGCTCCACTTGATGAAGCTTTCGGCCGACGGCCTCGTCGAGATCGACGCTGTCGACTCGACGGTGATTACGCCGCTCCTGCAATACCGAGACGACGAGGGGACGCCGCTGCGCGTCGGCTCCAACGGCGCGGCGCGCGCCGGGATCCCGATGGTAACGGTCGCCGATTCGAGCATCGCGACCGTCGGTGAGTTTCCGCTCGGCGGAGAGACCCCGGCCTCGCTCGACGACGAGACCTTCTTTATTCAGCTCCTCCCGAAGGCAATCGGTGAGACGACCCTGACGATCCGGGTGGGGAACGTGGAGCGCACCTGGCCGCTCCGCGTGGGCCCGACGACGACCGGCTGATCGCGGCCTCACCCGCGGTCGACACCCACCACGCGGGGCCCGCGCCGAGGACGAGCGCCTCGCGCGGGCCCGCGCCCCCGTCACGCGAGGGGGCGCGCAGGGCCGAGCTTCGGGAGGCGGCGCAGGGCGCGCTCGGCGGCGTGGTAGCCGCACATGCCGTGGACCCCGCCGCCCGGAGGCGTCGACGACGAGCAGACGAAGACGCGCGGGTTCGGCGTCGTGTAAGGGCTCAGGCGCGCGACCGGGCGGGCGAAGAGCTGGCCGAGGTCCGCGACGCCGCCGGTGATCGCGCCGCCGAGGTAGTTCGGGTTGTCGGTCTCGAGCTGCACGGCGTCGCGGGTGGCCCGCGCGAGGATGCGGTCGCGGAAGCCAGGCGCGAAGCGCTCGATCTGTTGCTCGACGGCGTCCGCCTGGTCGACCGTGCTGCCGCTCGGGACGTGGCAGTAGGCGTACCCGGTGCGCTTGCCCTTGGGCGCGCGGGTCGGGTCGAGGTCGCTCTGCTGCACGACGAGCACGAAGGGCCGCGCCGGGTGCTCGTCGCGCCAGACGGCCGCCTCGGCCGCGGCGATCTCTTCGAGCGTGCCGCCGACGTGCACGGTCGACGCGCCGACGCAGCGCGGGTCCGTCCACGGGATGGGGCCGTCGAGCGCCCAGTCGACCTTGAAGACACCCGGCCCGTAGCGGAAGGCGCGCAAGCGGCGCAGGTAGCCGGCGGGGAGCACGGGCCCGGCGATCGACGCGAGCTGCGCGGGGGAGGTGTCGAAGAGCACGACCCTCGCCGGCGGAATGTCGGCGAGCGTGCGCACGAAGCAGCCGGTGCGCATCTCGCCGCCGAGCGAGCGCAGGTACGACGCGAGCGCGTCTGTGATGGCGGCCGAGCCGCCGCGCGCGACCGGCCAGTCCGTCACGTGCGCGGTGATGAGGAACATCAGGCCGAGCGCCGCGGTGATGGAGCGATCGAGGGGGAGCACCGAGTGCGCCGCGCAGCCGGCGAAGAGGGCGCGCGTGCGACGCGACTCGAAGCGGCGCGCGAGGCCCGTGGCGGAGCGCAGCCCGAGCCACGCGAAGCGGAGCATCGTCAGCGGATGCGAGGGCAGGCGCAGCGGCGCGAGCGCGTCGCTCAAGAAAGCGTGAGGCTCGTGCAGGAAGGGGCGCAGCAAGCGCTCGTAGCGCGCGGCGTCGCCCTCGAGCCCGCGCACGGTCTCGGCGAGGCTCGCGTGCAGCATCACGGCCGGCTCGCCGTCGAGCGGGTGCGCGACCGACGCGTCGCCTCGCACCCAGGTCAGCCCGTGTTGCTCGAGGGGCAGCGTCCGTAGGTAGGGCGACAGCACCCCCATCGGGTGCGCCGCCGAGCAGACGTCGTGGCGAAACCCAGGCAGCGTGAGCGCCTCGGTGCGGGTGCCGCCGCCGATCGTGTCGCGGCCCTCGAGGACGAGCACCGACGCGCCGCGCTCGGCGAGGCGCACCGCCGCCGCGAGCCCGTTCGGCCCGGAGCCGATGACCACCGCGTCATAGGAAGTCACGGCGCATCCCACGGTTGCCGCTCGCGCATCGCGTTGACGTCGAGCTTGCCCTCTTCGAGCAAGCCGGTCGCCGCGTCGTAGATGCGGTACGCCATCGTCGACCGGCCGAGGGGCTGCGCCTCGACGCACACGCAGCGCAGCTCGCCCGGCTCGAAGCCGCACTCGGCCTGCACCTGCCCGAGCAGGCGCTCGTTGTGCAGGTGCCCGTCGCCGAAGTTCCAGCCGAGCACGATGCCGGCGATGAGCTCCCCGTCGACGTACTGGTAGTCCTCGAGGCGGTCGACGGCGCGCGGCAGCAGCTCCGTCAACGCCCTGCCCTGCAAATGCATCATCCGAAAGCCCATCACCATGCTGCCGAGCGCGCGCGCGACCGCGGGCGGGTAGAGCCGCTCGAGCTGGTCGTAGACCCACCGCGAGCTGCCCCGGAGCGCGCCTAGCTTCTCGTGCGAGGTGCCGCGAAAGAGCCAGATGTTGTACGGCCAGTTGCCGGCGTAGTACCGCATGGACGCCAGAAACGAGACGCGCTCGGGGAAGAGGTTGCCGACCAGCGGGACGACCACGAGCGTCACGAAGAGGACCGCCGCCACGGGCCACGCGGCGATCTGCCAGAAGCTCACCTCGGGGTGCGCGTAGAAGAGCGCGAAGCCGCCGTACACCGCCACGACGTTCCACTCGAGCGGCACGGCCATGGGCACGGCCGTGAAGATGAACAGGTGCAGCATCACCATGAGCGTGAGGCCGAGCGCGAGGGGCCAGCCACCCGTGGCGAAGGCCAGCACGAGCGGGATGAGCAGCTCGAACGCCGTGCCGGTGTGCGCCACGACCGTGGTGGCCTTGCTCGGGCGCACGTCCTTTGGGAAATCTACGTAGAGACGCCGGCGGAGCCAGCGCGAGCGCATGAGCGGGTGGTTGCTCAGCATGACCGCGACGACCGTCGGGAAGTGGTGGTTGAGCTTCGAGACGCCCGCCCAGAACCACACGGCGAGCTGCACGGCTTTGACGCCCGCGATCCAGCTCGGCAGCGCGGCGAAGCAGAGGATCATCGGCCAGTAGTACTCGGAGCGCATCGCGAGGAAGACGGTCTTGTCGGCGAGGCCGAGCAGCGGGATGAGGACCGCGAGGGCGACGAAGAACGCCTTCGGGATGACCGCGGAGGTGAGGGCGAGGACCAGCGTCACGACCGTCACCGCGTACAGGACGACGTCGAAGATCGACCGGCGCGTGCCGCCGAACAAGGGCGACCGCGGCGCGAGCGAGAGCTTCTGGGTGCCGGGGCGCAGGAAGTACAGGGAGCCGCCGAAGGGCGGCACGTAGCGCCCGGTCAGCGGCCCGCTCGAGCCGGCGACGCCGAGCCCCTCGAGCAGCGTCATCAGCAGGACTGCCTTCTGGAAGCCGATCGGGTCGGACCACCACCGGCTGAAGTCCGACACGGAGCCGAGGCCGGGCGAGAAACTGCAGAAGAAGAACCACAGCGCGACGAACGCCAGCACCTTCAGCAGGTAGGCGACGTAGAGCGCCGCCGGGGAGCCGTAGCCCTGCCGGCACCAGGCCTCGCAGACCGCGCGCGCGCGAGCGGGGAGCGGGAGCTTCTCCCACTCGAAGGCGTCGTAGCCCGGGAGCTCCGGCGCGACGAGCTTCACGCCGCCCCGTCCGCTGGCACGGCCCGCCCCGTCGCCGCCACCCGTCGACCACCGCGACCCCCAGCCATCCCCCCGACGCTCCTTGAGCCCGTCGCCAATGTCAACGCCACCCGCCGGGAGCCGGGCTGCAGCGACGCCGCGCCGCAAGGGGCCGTGCGCGCCGCACCCGCGATCAAACCGACGATGTTTGAATCTTTCCGCCTCAAACGGAACACACGAAGTCTAGATCCCTCCGAGGGTACATTCGATCTGCCATGCTGGATTTTTCCGTGACGGACGGCGTCGGTGAACCTTGCATGCCTCCGAGAGTACATTCGATCTGCTATGCTGGATTTTTCCGTGATGAACAGATTCGATCAAACCTGGTTCCTCCGAGAGTAGATCTCGATGTGTTTTACTGGATCTTTCCGTTGTCCCGCGATTCGGGCGTTTCCAATCGCTCCGAGGGTAGATTCAACCTGCTTTGTCGGATTTTTCCGCCCTCGCCCGACCTCGGCGTCGCGCTCGCTCCGGCCGAGCCTCGTGGCGCCGCCTCTGCTCCGGCCGCCGGCGCGCCCGACGCGGCGGGGCTGACGGTTCGAGCGGGCTGCTCCGCGGTGAAACGATCTCGGAGGCTGCCGCGTATAGAGGGGTAGCGCTGGGCGGGTTCGCGTTGAGGACGGCCGCCGGCGCTTCGCACGGGGCCCGTATGAACCGTCGTCGCATGCTCCAGTACCTCGCCGCCTTGGCCGCGGCGCCCCTGCTGCCGGCGTGCTCGCGCGCGGACGCGACACCGCCGCCCGCACCGAGCGGTGGTGCCTCATCGATCGCGCCGCTGCGCAAGTCGAAGGCCGAGTGGCGCAAGCTTCTGCCCTCCGACGCCTACGAGGTGCTCTTCGAGGAGGACACCGAGCCACCGCGGAGCAGCCCGCTCAACCGCGAAAAGCGCCCGGGCACGTTCGTCTGCGCCGCGTGCTACCTGCCGCTCTTCGACGCGGCCCACAAGTTCGAGAGCGGGACGGGCTGGCCGAGCTTTACCGAGCCCATCGCGGGTCACGTCGCGACCAAGCGCGACTTCAAGCTCATCCTGCCGCGCACCGAGTACCACTGCGCCCGCTGCGGGGGCCACCAAGGCCACGTCTTCAAGGACGGCCCGCCGCCCCGCGGCGAGCGCTGGTGCAACAACGGGCTCGCGCTGCGCTTCGTGCCGAAGGGCGACGCGCTGCCGCCGCTGAGGACGTGATGGTCCGCGCGCGCTCGCTCCGCAGACGGCCCGGCCGCGGACGCGCGAGGCCCGCGGCCCTCGGGCTCGTCGCGCTCTCGCTCGTCGCGGCCGGCCTCGTCGCGTGCACGCGCGTGCAGGCCGACCCCCCGCCCACGCGCTCGGTCGTCACGGCCGCGTCCGCGGGCAAGGAGGCCAAGGAGGGCGTCGGCATCGCCGTCTTCGCGGGCGGGTGCTTCTGGTGCATGGAGCCGCCCTTCGACGCGGTCCCCGGCGTGCTCTCGACGACATCCGGCTACACGGGCGGCCACGTGGCGAACCCAACCTATCGCGAGGTGTCGAGCGGCGGGACGGGCCACGCCGAGGCGGAGCTCATCCGCTTCGATCCGCGCAAGGTCAGCTACGAGAAGTTGCTCGAGGTGTTCTGGCACAACGTCGACCCGGTCGCGGTGGACCGGCAGTTCTGCGACGTCGGGAGTCAGTATCGGAGCGCCATCTTCTTCGTGGACGCGGAGCAGCAGCGGCTCGCCGAAGCGAGCAAGAGGTCGCTCGGTGCGTCGGGTCGCTTCGACCGGCCCATCGCGACGCAGATCGTCCCCTTCAAAGTGTTCTACCCCGCCGAGTCGTATCACCAGGACTACTACCGGAAGAACCCCGTCCGCTACGAGTTCTATCGGTACCACTGCGGCCGGGACCAGCGCCTGCGCGAGATTTGGGGCCCACCGCACTGAGGCCACCCGTATGCACCGCGCAGCCAATGGGCTGGACACGGCGGCAGCGGCCCGTGTCGAGCGGGTGCCGTCTGTGGTAGGGCCACAGTGACCGCGCCGATGGGCCCGAGGCACGCCGGCGCGGCGCACGCGACCTGCGCGACAGGAGACGCTTCGATCGTGACCGAGACGAGCTCATTGGCCGACCGGTGGACACAGGTCCGCGACCGCGTCGCCGCCGCGTGCCGCGCCGCCGGACGCGACCCGGACGCCGCGCGCATCCTGCCCGTCAGCAAGACGTTCGGACCGGAGGTCATCCGCGAGGCCGTCGCCCTCGGCCTGCGTCGCTTCGGCGAGAACAAGGCCCAGGAGATCCGCGACAAGGCTGGGCCGCTCGCCGACTGCGGCCTCGAGTGGGTGATGATCGGCCACCTGCAGACCAACAAGGCGAAGGACGTCGCGCGGCTCGCGAGCGAGGTGCAGTCCCTCGACCGACCGAAGCTCGCCGCGGCCCTGCACCGGCGGCTCGAGGCGGAGGGCCGCACCATCGACGTGCTCGTCCAGGTCAAGACCTCACCGGAGCAGACCAAGTACGGCCTGCCGCCCGAGCAGCTCCCGGCGTTCCTCGACGAGCTGCGCGGCTACGACACCATGCGCGTGCGCGGGTTGATGACGCTCGCCATCCACACGTCCGACCCCGTCGCGGTGCGCGCGTGCTTCCGGAAGCTGCGCGAGCTGCGTGACGACGCGGCCCAGCGTGGGTACGACCTGCCGCGGCTGTCGATGGGCATGAGCGGCGACTTCCCGCTGGCCATCGCCGAGGGCGCCACCGAGGTCCGCATCGGCACGGCGATCTTCGGGCCTCGCCCCTACCCCGACTCGTACTACTGGCCCGAGACGCCAAAGGCGGACTGAGCCACCGGGTCACCGTCCCTACGTGCGACCCGAGGTCGGCTCGGTCGCCGACGCGCGCCGCTTCGCAGCCCGCTCGGTTCGACGGCGCGCCAACAAGACCTGCAGCCCGAGCAACAACCCGATGCCGATGCCCAGGATGGTGCGCACGCGACGCGCGAGGACGACGGCGAACGCCGCGGTCGGGTCGAGCCCCGCCAGCTTGAACAGGCCGATATTGCCGGCCTCCAGCACGCCCAGCTTGCCGGGGATGAACGCCGCAGCCCAGTTGATGATCTGGCTGACGGTCTGCATCAGAACGGCCAGCAGCACGACGTGGCGGCCACCTATCAGCGGGTAGAGCAAGAAGCCGACCTCGCCGATCTGGCACAGGCGCACGCACAGCCCCCAGCCGAGCGCGGCGCGCACCGCACGGGGGCGGCGACGCATCAGCGCGCCCATCCGCGCGTCGATGGCGCGAGCTTTGTCGAGGATGGCGCTCTCGTCCGAGATGTGGACACCGGGGAGTCGCTTCACCGCCGCGAGCGCGCGCGCCACGGCGCCCTTGCGGATGAGCCACGCGAGCACGGCGAACCCGACGGCCAGGAGGACGGCGACACCGAGCACGGGCAGCGTCGCCGCGCGTGGGACGTCGAGCCAGATGACGCACACGGCTGCACCGACGACCGCCGCCGCTGCGATGACCGCGGCGTTCAGGACGTTGTACGCGATGAGCGACGCGACCAGCTCGTCGCCGTCGAGCTTCTCGCCGACGAGCTGCGCCTTGAGGACCTCGCCGACGCCACCGCCGGGCGTGACCGCGTTCATCGCCGTGCCGGCCCAGTGCGCGCGAAAATGGTCCCAGAAGGTGGCGGTCGAGCGCTCCGGGTCGACGCACGCCGTCCAGCTCGCCGCGGCGAAGCCCACGTTCAACACGTAAAACCCGAACGCCGGAACGAACATCCACCCGACGCGCGCGAGCTCGCGCGCCACCTCCTTCGCGTTCAGGCGCATCAGCAGAACGACGAAGAGCACCAGCCCGACGAGCAGGAAGAGCTGATTCAGGTGGCGCAGCAGGGCGCGGGCCCACGGGCGCCGAGCCGGCGGTTCGGGTCCGTCCGAGGCCGGCGGCGGCGTGGGCTCGGCGGGGGGCTGCGCGGGGTCGACAGGGAGCTCCGTCACGACGGGGACACCCGCACGCGACGCGTGCCACGACGCGACGAGCCCGTGACGATGCCCGCCCGAGCCGCGTCGCGTCGCGGACGGTCTGCGGCAAAAACCGAGCGACCCGTGGACCAGTCTTGGGCTGAAACGTGCATCGTGGCGTCGCCACCTCGCGCTGTGCGCATCGGTCCGCGTCCCGCCGCGCCGAAGCGTGCGTGAGGCGCGGACGGCGCCGCCGTTGTAGACCACTGGCGCCCCGCCCGCACCCCGCGCCGCGGGCTGGCGGAGCGGCGCGGGCGACGCCGCCGTAGGCTCGGCAGGGCACCGAGTCAGCCGGCGGCGCCGCCCCCGCGAGCAGCGTCCCCAGCGGGGTTTGAACCCGCGTTACTGGCGTGAAAGGCCAGGGTCCTGGGCCACTAGACGATGGGGACTAGAAGGAGGCTTGGTGGCTGGCTCGGTGGGCCGTGTGGGGCTCGAACCCACGACCGTCGGATTAAAAGTCCGCTGCTCTGCCAACTGAGCTAACAGCCCAGCCGCATTTAACAGCGGCCTCCAGGTGGGTCAAGCGAGCCCCCGCCGCGCTCCCGCGCAAAGGGCGTGGTACGAAGAGAGGTCGGCGCCTCCCCGCGCGCCCGACAGGAGACAAGCCCATGCCCCGCCCGAACCTCCCGACGTCTCGTGCGACGGCCACCGCCCGCCCAGCGTCTCTCGCGCTCACGATGCTCTGCGTCGCGGCGATCGCCGCTGGCTGCGCGTCCACCCAGCCGCAAGCCACGGGCGGGTCGACGACGCCGCTCGAGCCGCGCGCGACCGTGCCGATCCCGAACGCGCGCCAGGTCGATCCGAACCTGCTCGTCGGCGGCCAACCGAGCGCGGCGGCGCTCCGGACGGCGGCCGCCGCCGGCTACACGACCGACATCAGCCTCCGCACGGCGGGCGAGCCCGGCTCCGAGAACGAACCAGCCGAGGCGCGATCGGCGGGTCTGCGCTTCGTGTCCATCCCGGTCGCCGGGGCGGACGATCTCACGGTCGCCAACGCCAAGGCGCTCGGCGCGGCCATGGCCTCGAGCGAAGGCAAGGTCTTACTGCACTGCGCGTCCGGCAACCGGGCCTCTGCGCTGCTCGGGCTGAAGGCGTTCGTCGTCGATGGCGTCGACATGGCCGCCGCCCTGCAGCTCGCGCGAGACGCCGGGATCGGTTCTCTCGAGCCGGCGCTCGAGGCCCGGATGCGCGCGCTCTGCGCCGAGGGCGTCGGCTCGTGCCCGGCCGCCCCCTGACGGCCGCCGACGGAGGCTCCGACCGAGCGCGATCGAGCGCGACACGCGTGAAGAGGCGCAACGGCGCCCGTGGCGAGTCGATGAGGTCCCCGAGAGGCCCCGACATGACCACGGCACGGCAGACGCTCCTTCCGCCCCGCGCGCAGTGCACCGCCCTGCGACGACACCTCCTCACCGAGCGCAGCGCGCAACGCATGTGCCCCGCGAACACCGCGTCCGAGCCGGTCAGCGCGTACGTCGCGACGAGGCCCGAACCGCCGGCAGGCTCAGCGTCGGGCGCGGTCGGGGCTGCGCTCGCAGACGTGGACCTGCAGGCGTTCCTGCTGGCGTGGCTGCCGGCGCAACCCTCGGCAGCCGCGGTCCCCCTACCGGCCGCCGCGCTCGCGCTCGCGGAGCTGCTCACGTTCGCGCACGCGCGAGGGGCGCTGCCCGCCGCGACGCTGGTCCACCAGCTCGGGCGCGTCGGGTCGGCCCTCGACGCCGCGCAGCTCTACGCGCTCGACGGCGCGGAACGCGACACGCACGAAGCGCCCCCCACACCGACGCGCTGGCTCACCCCTTAGCGCCGGCTGCGCTCGCGTCGTTCTCGTCCGCGAGCCGCGGTCGCGCGCCCGCCGCCGGCTCTGCTCGCGCCGGCGCGTCGCCAGGCGGCTCGCCCTCCCCGTCGTCGTCCTCGGCTAGCGTCTCATCGGCCGCCGGCAGCCGCTTGCTCGTCTTGAGGCCGAGGTCGCGCATCTCCTCAGCGCGCCTCAGCACGTTGCCGCGCCCCGTATCGAGCTGCTTGCGCGCCTGATGAAAGGCGTCCTGCGCCTGCACCAACCGCTTGCCGACCTGGTCGAGGCTCGCGACGAAGCCGACGAGCTTGTCATAGAGCTTGCCGCCCGCCTCTGCGATCTTCGCGGCGTTGTCCGCCTGGCGTTCCTGCCGCCAGGACATCTCGATGGTGCGCAGCGCGAGCAGGAGCGTCGTCGGGCTCACCAGGAGCACGCGCCGGTCGAGCGCCCAAGAGAAGAGGTCCGGATCGTGCTGCGCAGCGAGTGTCAGCGCGGGCTCGATCGGCATGAACATCAACACGAAGTCGAGCTTGCGGGAGCCGGGCAGGCTCTCATACGCCTTGCTCGACAGGCCCTTGACGTGCGCGCGCACGGAGTCGAGGTGCCGCCCGAGCGCGCTCGCACGGAGCGCGTCGTCCCGCGCGCTCGACCACTCCGTGTAGGCGGCGAGCGAGACCTTCGCGTCGACGACTACATCGCGATCGCCCGGCAGGTGAACGAGCGCGTCGAGCCGAAAGCGGCAGCTCTTCCCGTCGCGGACCGCGTCGACGCTCACCTGGGTTTCGTACTCGCGGCCCTCGCACAGCCCGGACGCCTCGAGCACGCGCGCCAGGACCAGCTCGCCCCAGGCGCCCTGCGCCCGGTTGTCGCCGCGGAGCGCCTCGGTGAGCTCCCGCGCGTCCTGCCCGAGGCGCTGGTTGAGCTGCTCGAGCTGCTCGAGGTGGCGCGCGAGGCTCGCGTGACGCTCGATGCCCGTCTCGTGCACCGTCGCCACCTGCTTCTGGAACCGCTCGAGCTGCTCCCGGAGCGGCGCGACGGCCCCCCCGAGGTGCGCCTGGCTGAGCGCGTCGAGCCTGCGTTCGCTCTGTTCGAGCATCTTGCGTCCGAGCGCCTCGACCTCGGTCCGCACCCGCGCCTCTCGCGCTTCGGCGGCCTCGCGCTGCGCGCGCGCCTCGGCCGTGAGGGCCGCGACCTTCTCGCGCTCCGCCGCCCAGCCCTCCTCTGCGCTGCGCGCGGCCTCGCGCGTCCGCTGCTCCGCGCGCTCGGCGCCCGCGAGCCGCTCCTCTAGCGCGCCTGCCGTCGCCGCGGCTGCCGCGAGGTCCCGCTCGGCGCGGACTCGGCCGTCTTCTTGCGCCCGCGCACGCTCCTGAGCGGCGTCGAGAGCCGCCCGACGCTCCTCGAGCGCCTGCGTGAGCGCGGCCCGCTCGACACCAAAGCGCCCCCTCAGCGCGCGACCCCAGGCGATCGCCGCGAGCAGGGTGAGCGCGCAGCCCGCGAGCGCGCCAACCCCGGCGCCCACCGTCCAAGCATCCATCTACCGCACGACCTCCTTCACGGCCTGCGCGGCCGAGCCCGCGGCCACGTATACCCGCCCCGCGGGGCCGCGGGAAAGCGACCTGCGCTCGTCCGCCCGGATGGCGAAGTGTACGCTCGGAACGCGGCGAGCCTCCCTCCGCGGCCGACGCGGCGGTCGATGGTCTACCTGGCCCACGGCAGCAGATTCCCTTCCGGCACCTTCGAGCGTACGATCACCTACATGAGCAGCGGGCGGAAAGCAGGACCGACCCTCGAGGTGCGGTCCTCGATGGCGCCCCCCATCTCCCAGCCTCCGATGCCCATCAAGCTGGTCGTCGTCATGGGGCCGGACGCGGGCAAGGAGATCTCGCTCGACGGATCTGTGCGCGTGGGGACCGCGACGGACAACGACCTGCGCCTGACCGACCCCCGCGTCTCGCGCGCGCACGCCACCTTCTCTCTTCGCGACGGGCTGCCGCACGTGACGGACGCGGGCAGCAGCAACGGCACGTTCATCGGCGAGGCCCGCGTCGCGGAGGCGCAGGTGCCCGTCGGCGCCGTGGTGCGGCTCGGCCCTTCGAGCGCCGTCGCCGTGCAGCCCCGGTGGTACCTGCGCGAGGTCGACCCGTCGGAGCACCAGCGCTTTGGCGACATGCTGGGCCGCTCGCTCGCGATGCGCGAGGTGTTCGCGGTGCTCGAGCGGGCCGCCGGAGCGGACGTCGCGCTGCTCCTCGAGGGCGAGACGGGGACCGGCAAGGAGGTCGCCGCCCGGTCGGTCCACGCCGCGTCGCCACGATCGAGCGGCCCCTACACCGTCTTCGATTGCGGCGCGGTCCCACCGAACCTCGCCGAGAGCGAGCTCTTTGGCCACAAGCGCGGCGCGTTCTCGGGCGCCGTAGCGGACCGCGCCGGCGCGTTCCAACAGGCGAGCGGCGGCACGATCTTTCTCGACGAGATCGGCGAGCTACCGCTCGAGCTGCAGCCGAAGCTCCTGCGGGTCCTCGAGACCGGCGAGGTCCGCAGGGTCGGCGACGACGCGCTGCGCCGGGTCGACGTGCGGGTGGTCGCCGCGACCAACCGCGACCTGCACGCCGAGGCGCGACGCGGCGCGTTCCGAGAGGACCTGCTCTACCGCCTCGACGTCGTCCGCGTGCGGCTGCCGGCGCTGCGGCACCGGCCGGATGACGTCGCGCTCCTCGTCCGGCACTTCATCGGCGACCGGATCGACCCGGACGATCCCATCGCGGGCCCGAACCTCGACCGGCTGCTCAGCTACGCGTGGCCGGGCAACGTGCGCGAGCTGCGCAACGTGCTGCAGCGAGCGGTCGCGCTCGCGCCGCCCGGCGCCGGGAAGCCCCGCTTCTCAGAGCTGGTCTTCAACGTGGGGCCGCTCCGAGCGCCCGCGACCTTCGGGATGAACTACCCGGGCGTCGAGTCCCCGATGCCCTACAAGGAAGCGCGCGACCTGCTCCTGAGCTCGTTCGAGCGGGCGTACGTGCAAGCGCTGCTCGAGCGGCACGACGGCAACATCACCCACGCCGCGGCCGCGGCCGGCGTGAGCCGCAAGTCGCTCTACGAGCTCATGCGCCGCGCCGAAGGCGAAGCTCACGCAACGGAGGTGACGCTGGACCGATGAGCCTCCCGTACGCCGCGACTCCTCGCGGCCACCACGGAGACATCGGTCATGGAAGCACTCACGGTCAGGACGCAGCCGCTCGAGCGTGCGTACTACGAAACCAGCAGCGACGCGGACGTCCACGCGCTCCAGTCCCAGCTCAACGCGCTCAGCGGGTTCAAGCGCCTCCGCGAAGACGGCATCTTCGGCCCGAGGACGGAGGCGGCCGTGCGGCGCTTCCAGGCCTCGGTCGGCCTTCGCGAGACGGGCATCGTCGACGCGGCGACGGCGCGCGCGCTCGAGACGGAGGTGGCGCGGCTCGACGCCGCTCGGGCCGACGAGGGGACCACGACGAAGGGCGCTGCGCCCCGTCGCTCGTCGCCTCCCGGCGTCTATCGCCCCGGGCCGAGGCCCGCGCCCGGGGGAGCGAGCTCGCCCCCGACGAGCGCTCCCGTGCCGGCTCCGAGCACGCCGGCGCCCCCTCCGGCGGCGGCCGCTCCGGCGCAGGTCGCCGGCGCGCCGCCCGCTCTGCCCTTCGCGGCGCGCTCCCTGCGCGACGAGCCCATCGTGGCGGAGGCGCTCGATTGGCTGCGCGGCAGCGGCATCGACGACGCGGCCGATACGGTCGTCGACGGCCTCACACGGGCCGTCGACGCGGCAAACCGGACGGCCGGCGGGCTCTGGCTGCTCGGCGGGGACCGCGTCACCCAAATCGCGGACGAGAACGCCCAGATCGGCGGGCTCCTCGAGGCTGCGCTCGGGAACGCGCCGGTCCTTCGCGAGGCGGCCGAGGTGGTCGTCCGGGACCGGCTCACGAAGGCCGGGGTCGCGGTGACGGAGGACCGAGTCCGCGCGATGACGGACGCGCTCGAGCAGCGCATCCGCGAGCACATGCACGACGACGCGCTGAGCGAGGGGCTGGCGCTCCCCGGCTTCGGCGCCGGGACGTTCGCGCCCGCGCGCGCCGCGGGAGGCGCCGCCGCGAACGCCATCGGCGACCTGGGCGCACCGAGCGTCTCTCCAGGAGCGATCGCACGGAAAATCCTGCACCTGCTCGTCACGGAGCAGGCCACCACGCAGGCGATGACGGCCGCGAGCGCCAAGCTCCAGCAGAGCGACCCCACGCTCTGGCGCACACTCGACGGCTCGAGCGCCCGCTCGCTGCCCGGCCAGGTCGAGAACCTGCACATGCTGTGGCACTGGGTCGAACCCGAACTCTCTTGGCTCGACGGCGAGATCGAGCGGTCGAGCGCGAGCGCCCGTTCCCTGCCTCAGTCGTGACGGCGCGCGCGCGGCCGCTCGGTGCGATCGTTGCCGCGGCCGGTCGTTTCAGCGACCTCGCTCGTGGACAACGGTGGTAATGTCGCCGGCATGTCACGGCTCAACCTCGTCATCGCGGTCGCGCTCGCGTCTGTCTTACTGTCGGCGAACGCGACCGAGGCGTACGCGCAGGGGCCTGACCGGTGCATCTCGGACCTCACGGACGCCGAGCTGGGCGCGCGCCTCGACTGGGTGGAGCGCGACCTGCGCCGCGGCGTCAAGCGGTCACGCTGGTGGTACTTCGGCTGGCTGAGCGCTTTCACCGCGCTCGGGACGGGCGAGCTCATCCTGGGCCTCACCACCGACGTCGACTCGCGCGACGACAAGGCGGCGCGGGATGGCTACTACTTCGCCTCGGCGGGCGCCTTCTTCACCGCGGCCTCGATGGCGGCCATGCCCATGACCTCGGCGTTCGCATGGAAGCGGCTCCGGAAGATGCCGAACGGCACCCGCGCCGAGCGCGAGGCGCGCCTCGTCGAAGGCCTCCGCCTCTTGAAGAAGAGCGCCGAGCGGCAGGCCTTCGCGAGCGGGCCGCTGCAGCACCTCTCCGCCGTCGCGTACTCGAGCGCCGCTGGCATCTATCTCGCGGTTCGCTACGACAACGCCTTCCGGACGGCGCTCGCCTGGCTCGGCATCTTCACCGTCAAGGAGCTGCAGACCCTCTCCGTCCCGAAGGCACAGATTCACGCCTGGGACGACGAGCGATACGGCTCGCGGCCCTGCATGGCGCCCCTGCTCCGGCCCGAGCGAGGGGTCGAGGTGTCGGTGGCCCCATCGCCCGGCGGCCTCGGGCTGCGCCTGCGCTTCTGAGACTACGGTCGACTCGCCCGCGGGCGCGCGCGTGCCGGCCCGCGCACGCCCCGCCGTGCGGGTGATGTCCCGGCTCGCTGCGCGCGGTTGGCTAGTCCCGCGGCGCCTGCGACACTACATGGCCTCGCCTACCGCCGCGACGCGCCCGTGCGCGCCGCCGATCCGCACCTCTTGACGTACGACCAGACTTCATGAAGCACCTTCTCCTTCGCCCCGTCCTCGCGCTCGCTGTCTGCGCGTCCATCGCCTTGGCCGGCTGCGGCAGCGGCGACTCGGTCAACCTCGACGTCGACGACGGACACCCGCCGTTCGTAACCGACGCGCAGGGCCGCGCGCTCATCTTCCACGGCGTGAACGTCATCAGCGCCGCGAAGAGCGACCCCGAGCAGATCCCGCGGGCGCTCGACGCGCCGCTCGCCAAGCGCATCTCGAACGACTGGGGCATGAACCTCGTCCGCTACCTGGTCTTTTGGAACTCCCTCGAGCCGACCAAGGGCGACATCAGCCAGGCCTACCTCGACAAGGTCCAAGAGAAGATCGAGCTTCTGACGGACCAGCAGGTCTACGTCGTGATCGACATGCACCAGGACGTGTACGCGGCGAGGTTCTGCTGCGACGGCGCGCCACCGTGGGCGATCCGGGATGACGGCGAGCCCTTCACGGAGCAGCCCCAGTGGGCGCTCAACTACTTCCAGCCGGCGGTGAAGCGCTCGTTCGACAACTTCTGGGCGTACACGGAGGGCAACGACGCCGACCTCCAGGACGAGTACATGAAGGTCTGGCAGGCGGTGGCGGAGCGCTTCAAGGACAACCCCTACGTCATCGGGTACGACCTGATGAACGAGCCGCACCCCGGCAGCCTCTTCGACATCCAAGACCTCAACAGCCGCGAGCCCAATCCCGACGGCACGAGCGCCGAGTTCGAGCGCCAGTACCTGCAGCCCTTCTACCAGCGGGTGATCAACGCCATCCGCGAGGTCGACCCCGATGGGTGGATCTTCTACGAGCCGCGCTACGGCGGGCCCGCCAACGGCGCCCCGAGCTACATGACGGCGATGACCGACCCGCGCGAAGGCCGGAACCGCATCGTCTACTACCCGCACCTGTACTCGGCGACGACGGAGATCGGCGGCGCCTACGATCCGGCCACGGACCCGACGGTCGAGAGCTGGGCGCACTACCGGGCCCAGGAGATCGCCGACCGTCGAGAGCCCGCCGCGATCGGCGAGTGGGGCGTCACCGGCGTCAACGGTTCGCAACTTCTGCTCGCGAAGGTCCTCGACATGAGCGACCAGCTCATGATCGGCTGGACGTACTGGAGCATGGACCCCGGCGGCTACGGCTTCGTCGATGCGCCTGTACCTGGCGGCGACTCGAGCACCTGGGTCGAGAACGACAAGGCCGACCTGCTGGTCCGGCCCTTCCCCCAGGCGGTCGCCGGGCAGCCGATCTCGTTCGGCTACGACACCGACACGCGCGTGTTCACCCTGAAGTTCGACACGAAGCCGGGGGTCAAGGGGCCCACCGAGATCTTCGTGCCCGTCGCGCGCCACTACCCGGAGGGCATCGAGCTCACCTCGACCGACCCTGACGGGACCTGGTCGTGGAAGATGGACCCGAAGCGCCCGAACATCCTGTTGCTGACGGTCGACCACCGCAGGCTGGAGCACGCGTTCACGATCAGCCCGAAGCGCTGACCGGCCGCCGAGCCCGGCGGCGCGGGGCGTGCGCGCCGCCGCCGCCGGGGCGACGCGGGCATCAACGGCGCGCGTCGAAGTCGAGCGACGCCGAGTTGATGCAGAAGCGCTCGCCCGTCGGCTCCGGGCCGTCGGGGAAGACGTGGCCAAGGTGCCCGTCACACCGGGCGCAGCGCACCTCGATGCGCACCATCCCGAACGAGCGGTCTTCGAGCCGCCGGACGCGCGCGGGGTCCGCAGCGGCCCAGAAGCTCGGCCAGCCGCAGCCGGACGCGAACTTGGTGTCGCTCTCGAAGAGGGCCGCGCCGCATCCGGCGCAGCGGTACGTGCCGGCCGCGTCGTGGTCCCAGTACACGCCGGTGAACGCGCGCTCGGTGCCCCCCTTTCGCAAGACGTCGTAGCGCGCGGGCGTGAGCCGGGCGCGCCACTGCGCGTCCGAGAGCTCGCGAGGGTCTGTGGGCTCGTCTGACATCATCCCTCCGGGCATCGTCCGCCCGCCAGCCTCGAGCGTACCGGCCGCGCAGACGCGCTTCAACACCACGCCGGCGGGCCGGCGGACCCGGCAATGGCGAGGTCTACAGGGCGCGCTCGAACCATCGCGGACGCTGCGGATGCTCACTGCTCGGCGTTCGGTCGCCTGTTCGGCGACGGGCGCTCAGCCGCCGGTCGCGCGCGGCTCGGCGTCCGGCTCCGCCGGCATCAGGGAGTCCACGAAGCGCACCTGCACGGCGTCGCCGAGCACCGCCTTGAGGGCGGGCACGACGATCTCGGCGCGGATGAACTCGGCGCCCACGCCGGCCGCCCCTTTGCCGGACAGGCGGACGCGGACCTCGTCGCCTTGGACCGCGACGACCTCGATGTGTCCCCCACCGCGCTCCAACAGCGGACCGAGGATCTCGTCGATCACGCTCTGCACAGGCGACCCCATAAACGCATACCCTGCGCCCATCGCGCAACTGCCGTCAAACGGCTACAGCGGTACCGAGAGTGTAGGCCGCGCCCTACAACTTGCGCCAGCGACATGTACACTCCGCGCCGGAGGCACGCACCCAGTGGTCGCTCCTCGCCGGGGCGCTCCGAGTCGCCCGCCGCGCTACAGGTCGACGTCGCGCGTCGCTCGACGGCGCTAGCGCCTCGCCAGCGCCTCGAGCGGCGGCCGGATGCGGTCGACGTCGCGCATCGCCCGCGCGACCTCCTCCGCGTCGTAGTCGAAGTGTTCGATGAGCGCGCCGTGCACCGCGTCGTAGAGCCAGTCCATCGACTCGGCGTCGCGCACGCAGCTCTCCGCGCTGTGTCCACTGTGCGAGACCTTCGACGCCTCCGCCGCGGTGTTTTCGATGGTGCGGATCCCGTCAGCGAGGTAGGCGCGGGCGGCGTCGAGGTGCGCGTCGAGCGCCCCGCCGAGGCTCGGCGAGCCGGCGAGGTGACGCTCCACGATGGCCGGCGAGCGCTCCCGCGCCCGCTCGATGGCGACGCGGAGCAGGAGCGCGTCGCCGAGGCGCTGTAAGACGCCGCGCACGCCTGGGATGATCGCGCGCGCCGAGATCGTCCGCAGGAGGCCCCCTGCGAGCTCGACGCGGCTGGTCTCATCTAGATCCGGGTCTTCGACGAGGCGCAAGGTCGTCTTCAAGTCGTCCGGTAGGCTGAGCAGCGCCGCGCTGAACAGCTCCACAAAGCGGTCTCGAGACATGTCCTCTCTTTCCAAAGCTCGGCGCGCGCCGAGCGCAACGGTTGATCACGGTCGGTCGTCCTTCGGCACGAGCCCGCGCGCTGCCTTGCACGTTACCTCAACTCCAGTCGGTCCGTCTTCCGTCTCGAGGATCTTGAACTCGACGCGGCGATTCTTCTCCCAGGCGGCGGCCGTGTGGGACGGGTCGACCGGACAGCGCTCGCCGTAGCCGGCGCTGCGCAGCCGATCGCGCGCCACGCCACGACGCACGAGCGCCTCGACGACCGCCTCGGCGCGGCGCCGCGTCAGGTCGAGGTTGTGCCGGTCCGAGCCGCGCTCGTCCGCGTGGCCCTGCACCTCGATCTTGAGCAGCCCGGGGTTGCCGATGAGCGTCGCGGCCACGGCGTCGAGGATCGGATCGCTCCGCTCCTGGATGCGCGCGCTGTCGGTGTCGAAGTGGATCTTGTCGAGGATCTTGACCGAGTCGCTCGTCACGATGACGCGCCCCTTGTCCGGGCAGCCGTCGTCGTCTTGATACCCGTTGTACGTCTCGGGCTCGTTCGGGCACTTGTCGACCTTGTCTGGGATGCGATCGCCGTCGTTGTCCGGGTCGGGGCACCCGTCCTCGTCCTGGAAGCCGTCGAAGTCCTCGGGCTCGTTCGGGCAGAGGTCCCGAACATCGGCGATGCCGTCACCGTCGTTGTCCGGGTCGGGGCACCCGTCCTCGTCCTGATAGCCGTCGCGGTCCTCGGGCTGGTCCGGGCACTTGTCGTAGGCGTCGGGGATGCCGTCACCGTCGCGGTCGCCGCCCGCCTTCGCCACCGGACAGCCGCCGTGGTCCGCGTCGCCGGGCTCGTCCGGGCAGGCGTCGTCGATGTCCGCGATGCCGTCGCCGTCGTTGTCGAGGTCCGGGCACCCGTCGGAGTCTTGGAAGCCGTCGCGGTCCTCGGGCTGGTCGGGGCACTTGTCGTAGGCGTCGGCGATGCCGTCCCCGTCGCGGTCGCCGCTCCCCGGCTCGAAGACGAAGGCGAGCGTCCCGCGGATGTCGGCAGACTGGAGCCCGCCGACCGGGATGCCCGCGCCGGCGCCGAACATCAGGTAGCTCTTGTCGTGGACGAAGACCTTGAAGCCGCCGAGCGCTTCCATCGAGAGCGCCCCGCGCGTGCCGATGTCGCGCGCGATCTGCGCGCCGTACAGCTCGGCGATCAGGTCGAGGACCGGCGCGACGCGGAAGCTCGCGCCGACGCCGAACGTGATGGCGTCGTCGTAGTGCACGACGTGTCCGGCGCGCACGACCGTCGGATCGGTCGCCGTGGTCGCGCCGGGGTCGCTGCGGCCGTCGACCGGGAAGACGACCCCGTCGCCGAGCACGGCGCGGTAGCCGCCCTCGAGGGAGAGGCGCACGCGGGGGTGCGGCCTGGCCTCGAAGACCAGCGACGGCCAGAGCACGACCCCGGGCTCTCCGGTGAACGCGTGGGCGTTGCCGGTCGGCAACTCCGCCCGCAGGATCGCGGCGAGGCCCACGCCGCGCTCACCGTGGAAGCGAACGAGCCGCGCCTTCGCGTGCAGCGTCAGGTCGCCGACGCCCTGCTGGCTCAGACCGCGCGGCGCCCCGGCGCTCGGGTCGTTGTAGACGCCGGGCACCTGCACGTTGGGGCCATGGAAAAACGAGATCGGGAGCTGCAGGCCGACCACGAGCCAGTCGACGAGGCCGAGGTTGAAGCGGAGCGTGCCGGTGATGCCCTCGTCCACCAACCGGCTCACGCGCTGCGCGTCGCTCGCGGCGACGCGCGAGTCGGTCTTGAAGCCGTGGTAAGGCACCATGCCGAAGCCGGCGTCGAGGATGAGCCCGAAGCTGTAGTCGAGGTGGCCGAGGATCTCGGTGCCATCCACGGAGAGGTGACCGCGCGAGTCGACCGCGGGGCGAAACAGGTGCAGCCCGAGCCCGCCGTGCGACAGCCGCGCCGCCCGCCCGCTCGCTGGGCTCTGAGCCGCGGCGCTCGCCGTGAAGGCCGCGTGGCCACACAGCAGCCACAGCAGCCCGACCATCGCCCCCGCCGCCACCCATCGCTTCGCGCCCATCCGTCATCTCCTCGCCATCACACCCGCCCGCCGCCGCATCGACGCGCGACCCAGGCGCGCGCACGCGCTGCCTCGATGCCCCGCCACGCTACCGCGCGGAGAGGAGCCGCTCGTACACTTTTGCACGCGGGTCGGCCGGATATCGAGCGACGAAGGCCTGCATCTGGGCGCGCGCCTTGGCCGCGTCGCCGGTCGCGCGATAGGTCTCGATCAGCAGCGCGAGCGAGGTAGGCGTGGTCGCGTGCCCCTCGAGCGCGCGGACCGCGCAGGCCTGGTCGCCACGACGCAGGCACTCGCGGGCGGCGGAGACTCCGTCCGCCGGAGGGGCCGCGAGCGCGTCGGCGCCACCGAGGTTCGCGGCGGTGGGCGCTCCCGAGCCGGCCCCCACGGCGGCGGCGCCGCCTCGATCGGCCGCCGGGCCCGGTGCGATGGCCG
>JAGQJE010000208.1 GCA_020430775.1 Myxococcales bacterium | reverse complement strand
GGCGGGGGCCTCGTCGCCGAGCTCGGCGCACCGTCCACGCTCGCGCGCTGGCCGGACGCGAACGGACCCGCGCTCCGCGAGCCCTGGGCCGACGCGGTGTCGTCAGGCGCGGCGCCCACCCGGGCGGCGAGGCTCGGTGGCCTGCTCGGGCGGCTCGCGCCCGGCGCGGTGCAGGTGCACGGCCTGCGCGTACTGAGCCACGGCCCGGACGGCGACGCGACCGTGATGCGCGACCTCGAGCTGCAGCTCGGCGCCGACGCGCGCCCCGGGTGGTTGCACTTCGCGGGGCGTGGCGAGCCGGCGGAGCGGGGCACCCTCGCGTGGGACCTGCGCCTGTCTCCGCGGGAGCTGCGCGGCGAGGGCACGGTCTCGTTCGAGCGCTTGCCGCTCGCCTTCGTCGCGCCCTTCGGTCCGTCGGTCCCGTGGTACCAGCCCGAGCACGCCTACCTCGACGGGCGGCTCGAGCTGAAGGCGGACACACCCTCGCGGGTCACGCTGAGCGGTCGCGCGAAGCTGACCGACGGCGCGCTCTACTCGCCCAAGATCGCGCAGGCGCCGGTCCAGCACATCGACGTCGAGGTCCGCGGCGAGGGCCACTGGTTCCCGGCGGCGCGCCGGCTCGAGATCGACCAGGCGGCCCTCACCCTGCAGTCGGCGACGACGGCCACGATCGCGCTGAGCGGCGCGATCGAGCGCGCGCCCGACCACTACCTCTTCGACCTGTCGATGACCTTGCCGCCGACGGACTGTGACGCGGCCATCCACGCCATCCCGGCCGACGTGCTCGGGGAGATCGCGGGCTTCGGCCTCCGCGGCACGCTCGCCGGCGGGCTCACCGTTCGGGTCGACTCCCGCGACCTCGAGGCGACCGAGCTGAAGCTCGGGGTGCGCGATCGTTGCCGCTTCACGCGCGTCCCCGCGCTCGCCGATCTCGACCGCGTCCGCGGGCCCTTCGAGCACGAGGTGCTCGAGCCGGACGGAGCGCTGTTCACGATGCGGACCGGCCCCGGCACCGACGCGTGGACCCCGATCGACGACATCAGCACGTTCTTCCTGCAGGCGGTGGTCGCCCATGAGGACGGGGGGTTCTTCCGTCACCACGGCTTCTCGCCCGTGTCGATCCGCGGGGCGCTGATCCGCAACCTCGAAGCGGGCCGGTATGTCGTCGGCGCGAGCACCATCTCGATGCAGCTCGCGAAGAACCTCTTCTTGCGCCGCGAGAAGACGCTCACGCGCAAGGCTCAGGAGGTCATCCTCACGTGGTGGCTCGAGCGCGCGCTGAGCAAAAAAGAGATCCTCGAGCTGTACGTCAACCTCATCGAGTACGGGCCCTCGATCTACGGCGTCGGCAACGCCGCCCAGACGTACTTCGAGGAGACGCCACGGCAGCTCACGCTGGCGCAGTCGGCGTTCCTCGCGAACCTGCTCCCCGCGCCGAAGACCTTTTACAAGTACTTCGAGCGCAAGCGGCTCTCGCCGCGGCTCGCGCGGCAGCTCTCTCGCTTCTTGAAGCACATGGGCGAGCGCGGGCGCATCGACCGAGTCGCCTACGAGTACGGCGTCGACTCCCTCGAGCACTTCACCTTCGGGCCGCAGGCGCCGCCTTCCATCGCCGTCGGCGGGGTCGCGCCCATCGGCGCCGGGTCCGTCGCGCCGGTGCAAGGCGCGCCGATCGGGGCACCGGGCGCCAGCGCCATCGCCCCCCCGGGCGAGCACGCGGTCATCCGCCCCGGCGCGCACCGCGCGGCCGGCGCGTCGGGGCGCGCGGGCGCCGTGCGCCTGAACCCGTACGGCTCCACCCCGCCCGAGCCTACCGGCTGGCCCGACGACACGCTCGACGCGGCACCGGCGCCGCCGCCGCAGTCCGGGGTCATCGTGCCACCGCACGAGGGCGACACGGCGCCGCTCCCATACATGGACGACTACGAGGCGGGCCGCCCCGCGAGCTGGGTCCCGTGGGACGCGCCGTGGCCACCTAAACCGGCGCCCGGCGGGCCGCAGATCGCTCCCGCACCCGCCCCGGATCTCCACCCCGCGGGGCGCTGACCGGCGCGTTGGACGCACGACCAGCGCCGCGTTAGCGTGCCGCGGCTCAATCAGGAGGAACCATGCGACCCAGGTCTCGCGCGGGCGTCTGGCGCGTCCGGCTCATCGCCATGACAGCCTCGCTCCTCGCGCTCGCCGGCACCGCGAGCGCGCAGAAGACGATCGCCGTCAACATCGAGAGCACGCCGCCCGGCGCGGTGGTGTATCTGGACTCGACCGAGGGCAGCTCGCTCGGCAAGACGCCCATGGAGAAGGTGCGCCTGCCCGCCGGGAGCCACACGCTCATCTTCGTCCACGAGGGCTACGACGAGGGGCGGCTTCCGGTCGACATCCGCCGGTGGAACCACACCTACCGGTTCACGCTCGCGGCGCTGGCGACCGTGGAGGTGCAGGCGGCCGACCCGTCCGCGACGGGGGCGGAGGTGCGCATCGACGGCGAGCCGGCGGGCGAGGTCCCCGTACACACCACGGTGAAGCCGGGCCGACACCTGATTCAGGTGGGCCGCAAAGGCTACGCGACCTTCTCTCGGTGGGTCGAGCTGCGCAGCGGGCAGGTCTACACGGTGCCGATCCTGCTGAAGCCCGCGGCGGCCGAGACCGGATCGCTGCTCGTCACGAGCGACGTCCCGGGCGTGCCGGTCTACATCGACGGCGAGCCGCACGGCGTCACCCCGACGGTCGTGATGGCGCTGAGCGCGGGAGCGCATCACGTCGAGCTGCGGCCCGAGGCGAGCTCGGGGCTGCCGCCCTTCGCGCAGGAGGTGCAGGTGAGCGCGGGGCAGCGTGAGACCGTCCAGGCGACGCTCCGCCAGGGGGCGCAGCCCGGCCGGCTGCGCGTCCTCGCCAACATCGCCGGCGCGGAGATCTACGTCGACGGGACGCTCGTCGGCGGAGCGCCGGCCTCGGTCGACTCGATCGCGCCCGGCGAGCACGTCGTCGAGGCTCGCGCCGCCGGCTACGCGCCCGCGGAGCAGCGGGTCGACGTCGCGGCCGGGCAGCAGCGCGTGATCTCGCTCCGCCTCGACACGGCCGAGGAGGGTGCCGGGACCGTCAGCGTCCGGTCGAGCGTGCCTGGCGCGACCGTGACGATCGATGGGCAGCCCCGCGGTCAGACGCCGCTTCGACTCACCGACGTCGCGCCCGGCACCCACGAGATCATCGTCAGCGCGCCCGGATACGCGCCGGTGCGGCGGACCTGCCAGGTCGACGGAGCGGGGCCGTGCGACATCGACGTGCAGCTCGAGGCGGGCGAGGCGGCGCTGCGCGTGGTGGCGGACGCCGACGGCGCCGAGCTCTTCGTCGACGGCACCGACCGCGGCCCCGTGCCTTGGGAGGGGAGCTTGCCGGAGGGGCCGCACCTGCTCGAGGTGAGGGCGGCCGGGTACCGCGCCTACGCCGAGCGGATCGACCTGCGCTCCGGCGGGCCGACCCGCGTCATCGAGGCGAGGCTCGCGGACGACGGCACGCGCTCGGAGGCCGCGCGCGCCGAGCGCGACGCGCGGGCTCGCAAGCGCGCGCGCTCCGCCGTCACGCACTCGGCGGCGCCCCTTCCGGTCAACGTCGCGGCGGTCGATCTCTCGACGGGGTGGCCGTGGATCGCCGGCGCGGATCTCTCGGTCGGCGTGCTGGACATGCTCGATCTCGGCGTGGGCGCGCGCACCTTCGGCGTGCTGACGGAGTTCGAGGGGCGGGTGAAGGCGGGGTGGCGGCCCATCGACCAGATCTCCTTCGGCGGCCAGCTCCGCTTCGGCGGCGGCGTCGGCCCGAAGCGCACGAGGGGCGGCAGCCAAGAGAAGGTAAACACCGCGTTCTTTGCCCTCGAGGGGATCGGGTCGCTGCACTTCTCGAGCCTCGGGGCGCTGTCCGTGATCCTCGGCTTCGAGTTCCACTCCGACCGCTATCCGCCTCTGGGAACGGGCCGCGAGAACGTCGGGCTCGTCCGCCTCGGCGGCTCGCTCGACATCGTGCTGAGCGCGCGGACGAACTTCTTCCTGCAGGTCGTCGGCGTGCTCAACGACAAGACTCGCCCCGTGATGGGCGACGTGCTCTGGCTCGGCAAGCGTGTCGGCGACAGCCGCATCTACGGGACGCTCGGCGTCACCTACAAGTTCGGGGAAGAGGCGCCGTAGCTTTTTCGGTCGCGTCGAGCGCGCGCGGTGTAGGCTCAGGGTGCGGTGACGGAAGGGATGTTCATCGCCCTCGAGGGCATCGACGGCTCGGGCACCACCACGCAGACCGCTCGCCTCGTGGCCGCGCTCCGCGAGGCGGGCATCGCCGCGCACGCGACCTGCGAGCCGAGCGCGGGTCCCGTCGGCGCGCTCATTCGCCAGATCCTCGCCGGCCGCGTGGTCCTGCCGCCAGAGCCTACCGGGCAGGGCGCACGCCAGCCGGGTCCGGCGCCGTCGTGGGCGTCGATGGCCCTGCTCTTCGCCGCGGACCGCCTCGACCACCTCGACGCCGAGGTCCTCCCGGCGCTCGCGCGTGGGCGGACCGTCGTCACCGACCGCTACGACTACTCGTCGGTCGCGTACCAGTCCATGAGCGGCGAGGGCGGGGCTGCCATCCCCTGGCTTCGCGACATCAACCGCCACGCGCGTCGCCCCGACCTCACGCTCGTCCTCGACATCGACCCGTCGGTCGCGGCTGAGCGCCGGGCGCTGCGCGGCGGCACCCAGGAGCTGTACGAGCGCGCGGCGCTTCAGCAACAGCTCGCGGCGTTCTACGCCGACATCGACCGATACTTCCCAGTCGATCGTTTCACGCACGTCGACGCGAGCGCGAGCGCGGACGTCGTCGCCGCGAAGATCTGGCGCTCGGTGCGCGAGCGACGGGCCGAACCGTTCGATTGAAGCACGCCGGAGATACGATGCGACTCCCCACGACCGCCATCTGCGTCGCGCTTTTGACGACCACCCTCGGCTGTGCGGGCGGCGGCTCTGAGCGCGCGGCGAGCGCGACCACGCCCGCCCCCGCCGCGCCGTCGGCCGCCGCGACCCCAGACGTGGCCCCGACCGAGGGCGGCTCGGCGCCCGCGACGTCGGTGAGCCCGCCCGCCGCGAGCGTCTCCGCCGACGAGGCGCCGTGGGGGAGCGGGCCGCGCAAGACGATCATGGCGGGGACCGTCCCGCGCGCCGCGATGATCCCGGTGCTCGACGAAGGGCTCGGTCGCTTCCTTCAGCGCGTCGACGTCGCGCCGTCCATCTACGACGGGCGGTTCCGCGGCTTTCGCGTCGTGGCCTTCAGCGACGCGCGCTTCGCCGGCCACGGCGTCGAGGTGGGCGACGTGATCGAGCGCGTCAACGGCAAACCGATCGCGCGGCCGGCCCAGGCCCTCGCGGCGTTCGAGTCCCTGCGCACCGCCCCGCGCATCCTCGTCGAGCTGCGCCGCAACGGCGCGCCGCTGCTCCTTCGGTACGACGTCATCGACTGAGCCGTCGCGCGCCCTGACCGCGCGCGCCTCAGCGACCGACGCGGGTCAGGCGGACGCCGATCTCGCCGTCGACGCGCACGAGCTCCCCCTCCGCGACCACCTGGGAGCCGGCGCACAGGCGCACGCGCTCGCCGATCGCCCGGCCGGTCTCGAGGACCTGTCCGACCCGCAGCGACGCCAGCGTCTCGAGCGGCAGGGTCACGCGCGCGAGCTCGACGTGCAGCTCGATCGGGGCGTCCGCGAGGCGCGTGAGGGCGTCGTCGGGGGCGGGGGGCGTGTCGTCGTCCGGGGCCTCGGGCGTCGAGCGAGGGTCTTCCATGGAGGGCTCCGTGGCCGCATCCAGGCGGCGGCCGGTTCGTGGGCTCGGGTTCGGTGCGGCGACGGGCGTCGTGGGCGCCGCCGGGGTGCGCTCGATGCGCGCGACCGACCACCGCCCGTCGAGCTCGGCGCACCACCAGCTCGTGCTTCGCGCGCCACGGGCTCGCAGGCGCGCGCGCTGCGCGTTCGGGTGCGGGTGCGGGCGCCCGGGCGTTCGGAGCGGCTCGGGCGTCCACCAGACGTCATCGAGCAGGACGACGTCTCCGGGCCGCAGCCGCTCGATCGCGCCTGCGGGCAGCGTGGTCGCGCCGGCGTCGAGGTGGACGGGAAGCTCGAGGGCCGCGAGGGAGCCGAGCGCGCGCGCGGCCGGGTGGCCCAAGTCGGGCGGGGGCGCGTCGATCGGCGGCCACGCGACGTCCGCTCGCGCCCGGTGCTCGCCGATCTGGAGGAGCCACGACCAGCGCGCCGGCTCGCGCCCGGACCGCGTCACGTCCGCGCCGTCGTCGCGCGCCGCGGCTGGTTCGTCGATGATGTCGACCAGATGCCAGCTCGGCGGGCGCAGGCAGGCGAGCAGGCGCGCCACGACGTAGGCCAGCACGCCGCGCTCCACGTCGGACAGCGGCGCCGGCCGAGGCTCGACGTGGCGCTGCCCCTCGCCACCGAGCGCCCGCTGGACGAGATCGCCCGCGAACGCCGCGTCGATCCACGCGTCGATGCGGGCGCCGGGGGCGCCGTCGACTCGCTCGAGCGCGAGCCGGACCGCCGCGCGCGTCCGCGGGGCGGTCACGCCGAAGCGCACGCCTGCACACGCGATGGGCGCGCCGAGCAGCGACGACGCCGTCTGCGCCGCCGCCTCCGCGTCGACCGCGGGGAGCGCGCGCGCACGCGCCGTGTCGAGCCGCGCCTGCGCGCGCGTGAGCGCGGGCCACGAGGACCACGGATACGGCGTCACAGAGGGGCTGCGGCCAATCACCTCGCCCCACAGTACCAGCCAGCGCCGCCTCCACGCACCACCGACGCCGACGCCGACGCCGACGCCGCGGGCGTACCCGAGCCGTCGGCGTCGGATCGGTTGATGCCTTTGCCTTCGGCTCAGGGAGGGGGCACGCGCCCCTCCCGAACTTCACTTCCCCGCGCCTGAGTCGCGGCGAAGCAAACTTTGGCTCCCACCCCGCGGGGTTCGGCACCGCAGCGGAGCCTCACGCGTCGGCATTGGCGTCGTCGTCGGACGCCGTTGGTTGCACTCTTGCGGGGGCAAGACTGAACCCAACGGCGCCGTACCGTGGGTACCCCGGCAGCGCGGCAATCCGATCGCGATGCCCATCCCGTGCCCGCTCCCGCTCCCGATCCCGACCCCGACCCTGCGCCCTACCCCGACCCCGATCCCGAGCCCGGGGCGGAGGGCGTGGCTTGCCCGCGGCCGGTCGCGCCCCCACGATTCCGTCCACCGTGCCCGCGACTCCGACCCCCCAGCAAGCCCGGTTTCGACGGGTCCTCTGCGCCTTCGGGCTCTACACCCTCGCCGTGATCCTCTGGGGCGCGTACGTGCGCTCGAGCTTGTCGGGCGACGGCTGCGGCGCGCACTGGCCGCTCTGCAACGGGCAGGTCTTGCCCGTCGAGCCGCAGCTCAAGACCGTCGTAGAGTTCACCCATCGGGTGACGTCGGGCCTGTGCTGGGTCGGCTCGTTCGCGCTCTGGTGGTGGTCGCGCAGGGTCTTTCCGAAGGGCCACCGCGCGCGCCTCGGCGCCTTGCTCGTCTTTGTCTTCATGTGCAGCGAGGCGCTCGTCGGCGCCGGCCTCGTCCTGCTGCAGCTCGTCGCGACGAACCCGAGCGGCGCGCGCGCGTACTGGATGGGCGCGCACCTGCTGAACACCTTCTTGCTGCTCGGGTCGCTCGCGCTCGGGTGGTTCTGGGCGGGCGGCGGCGGCTCGCTCCGCGCGGCCCGTCGCTCGGCCTCCGGCAAGCTCCTGCTCGGCGGCGTGGCGGCGTTCCTGCTGCTCGGGATGAGCGGCGCCATCGTCGCGCTCGGGGACACGCTCTACCCCGCGCAGAGCCTCGCCGCGGGCATCGCGCACGATCTCTCGGCCTCGGCGCCGCTCTTCGTCCGGCTGCGCGTCGTCCACCCGGTGCTCGCCCTCGCGCTCGGCGTGTACCTGATGACCGTGGCCTCTGCCGTCGCGACCCGCACGGGGGACCCCTCGGTGCGCCGCCTCGCGTGGACGATCGGCGGCCTGTACACGCTGCAGATCGCCGCCGGGTTCGCGAACATGATGCTCCTCGCGCCGATCTGGCTGCAGCTCGTGCACCTCGCCATCGCGGACGCCATCTGGGTGTCTCTGGTGCTCTTCGTGGCGTACTCGAGCGCGGCGTCGGCGACGGAGGCGCGCGTCTCGGACGCGGAGGCCGCCGCGCTGCCACGCCCCGCCTGAGCCTGCGCGTCGGCGGAGGCGTCGATCGGCGGCGCTCACCGCGTCTGCACCTCGATCGCGTCGAGGCAGACGCCGCGCGCGGCGCAGGCCCGCTCGAACAGCGCGGCGAAGTGCTCCGCGGCGGCGCCGTGCTCCCCGACGACGACCGCCTCGATTCGATCGCCGACGCTCGCGAGCCGGACGTCGAGCCCCTCGAGCGCGGGACCGAGCGGGTGGAGCCGCAGGTGCACCGCGTGGCGGCCCCCGCCGGCGCGACCGACGCGCACCGAGGCGATGAGCCGCTCGGCGAGGGCGGCGGCCTGAGCGTGCGCGAGCCCAGTCCCTGCGGCGCAGGCGTCGGTGGGCGGC
>JAGQJE010000028.1 GCA_020430775.1 Myxococcales bacterium | reverse complement strand
GAGAGCAAGATAGCACATCCGTGTTGGCGGCCAGGATGATCCTATCCTTAGCTCTTACCTCGAGGTGCGCTTAGTCGTATGACAGCAGCAGCCTTATCTCTAACCATATTACTGCCCTTTCTTCTGCTGCATACAGCGAGCTAACCTCCGGAGCCGGTGATGTCAGTAGAAGTAAGGTCGCAGTAGATCCGTTTACCTGACCTCAACTCAGACCAACAGAGGCTCAACGATCCGACGGGACCCTCTGGGGGAGGACGATAGGCGTAGCCGTTTGAGCCGATGCTGCTGAGTTTACTGAAGACCAGCGCATATCGACCGGGACCCTTTGGGGGGAGAGCAGGATGGGATTACCTTGAGCAGAGGATTGGCACGATGCGCTGTAAGCCATAGATGCCACTGCTGCTTACTTTGAGCAGGAATAGCGTAGCAGCTGTGTATGCTATGCATCTCAGATGCACGCCTATCTCTCTGCTTACTTGACTTGACTTGACCTTGAGCAAGGACTGGACGCTTCGTCTTGTCTTTGCCCGGTAGCTGGTTGATGGACGTAGTGCTGATCCCAGCGATAGGGGCACAATGACAACCATCGAAGCATGGCAGTGAGCGCGCTAGGCGGTCGTTAGAAATGACCGACTGCTGTGTGAGTGTCGGGGCGTCCAGACCTATGCTTACTTGATCTCAAGAGACGCGCATAAGGGGGCAGCCGAAGGAGAGGTGCTGTACGAAGTACTACCACCGTCTGACGCGATAGTCGGTACCCCGTAATGCAGTCTTACTTTGAGCACTAGCACTGAACGGGACCCGTTCTTTACAGCGTAGCGTATAGGATGGGGTGAAGGCGCTGGGGTTATCTCAGTCCCATGGAGGCCATAGCTGCCAACATGCAACGTGCATGAGCAGCAGCATGAGTCCGGTATTAGGACTTACCTTAGACAGACTACCTTGTACGCTGTATCTAGATGTGTGTACCATCTGGACAGCAATACTTCTAGCGTGGCAAGGGCAGGGGCTTTCTGGAACCCCCGCCGACCAAGCGACTCTTTGTGACGCCGGTAGGACCGAACATGAGGCCTTAGGGAGGACCCCTGCCTAGCTTACCTTAAGTAGTGCAGACATTGGGAGAGCTTGCGGAGCAGCGACTGTCAGCACGCAGCAGCTCAAGGCAGAGGCGAGGACTATCAGGACGAGTTCCTGTCGTAGACAGGTATAGCCGAGAGTGCGGAGGGCAGTCGCTAGCCCAGCTACAGCTCGTCTCTGTGCAATAGCTCCCGCAGAGCTTCTGTCTTTCTGTGGGAGCTATACACAGAGCCTATGTCTGTGCTTCCGGTCGAGCGGTACGCGAGACCCCCCTAACAAGCCCGAGGCGGAATTGCAT
>JAGQJE010000207.1 GCA_020430775.1 Myxococcales bacterium | reverse complement strand
GCCGCAAACCTTGCTGCCCGGGATTCGTCGTGATATTTCCGGCCTGTGGCGCTCGTCGACGTCAGCCGTCTGCCGCATCACGTGGCCGTCATCATGGACGGGAACGGTCGCTGGGCCCGCGCGCAGGGGCGTATCCGCACCGATGGACACGCGGAGGGGTCGCACGCGGTCCGTCGGGTCGTCCGCGCCGCGCGGCGCCTCGGCGTGCGCGCGCTCACCCTGTACGCGTTCAGCGAGCAGAACTGGAACCGGCCTCGCGTCGAGGTCGACACCCTGATGGAGCTGCTCCGGGACTATCTCCTTCGTGAGCGCGCGGAGCTGCTCGAGCACGGCATCCGCCTGCGCGCGATCGGGCGCCGCGACAAGCTCCCCGCGCGCGTCCGCGAGGTGCTCGACCCGCTCGAGCGCGACACGGCCGCGCTCGACGGCATGGTCCTCTCGCTCGCGCTCTCGTACGGTGGCCGCGAGGAGATCGTCGACAGCGTGCGCGCCCTCGCCGCCCAGGTCGCCGCGGGGCGACTCGCGCCGGACGCCATCGACGAGCCGACGCTGGCCTCCGAGATGCCGTCGCTCTCCGTCGGACCTGTCGACCTGCTGATCCGCACGGGCGGCGAGCAGCGCATCAGCAACTTCCTCCTGTGGGGCAGCGCCTACGCCGAGCTGTATTTCACCGACACGCTCTGGCCAGCGTTCGACGCGCCCGACCTCTACGGCGCGGTCGCGGCCTTTCAGCAACGAGACCGTCGCTTCGGCCGGGTGCCGTCGGACGTCGGGGGCTACGCCGGCCCTCTGGCGCCCCACGGCCTGCCGCAGGCGGGCGAATGAGCGGCTCGGCGGGCGGCGCCCACGACGGGTCGCCGGAGGCGACCGCGAAGCCGCCACGGTCCGGCACGTGGTTGCGCATCGTCTCCGTGGTGCCGCTCATCCCCGGCCTGCTCTGGCTCATGTTCGCGGGACCAGCTTGGGGCTTCCGCGTGGTGGTCTTCCTGGCGATCGCGATCTCCGCGGCCGAGCTGGCCGCGATGGCCGTGCCCACCCGCCGGCCGCTCCGCCTGTGGATGGTCGCCTCCTCGCTCGCGGTCGCCGCCTGTCTCGAGTTCGCCCCGGCCCTGCTGCACGTCGTGCTCCTGCTCCTCGTCGTGGGGGCGCTCGGGTCGGGGCTGGTGCGTCCAGACCCGGTCACGGAGGCGAGTCTGCGCACCGCCTGGCTGCTCGGCGGTCCGCTCTACGTGGGCGCGACCCTCGTGACGGTGGACCTCCTCGAGGGCCTGCGCCACGGGGGCGCGTGGGTGCTTCTGAGCATGGTCCTGGCGTGGCTCTCGGACACCTTCGCGTACTTTTCGGGGCGCGCCTTCGGCCGGCACAAGCTCTACCCCAAGCTCTCGCCAAAGAAGACGATCGAGGGCGCGCTCGGGGGCCTCGCCGGTAGCGTGCTGGGCGCGGTGCTCATCCGCGCGTTCCTGCTCGACGCACCTCCCTGGGTCGACGTCGTCCTTCTCGCCATCGTCGCCGGGGTGCTCGGACAGGCCGGGGACCTGTTCGAGTCACTGATCAAGCGGAGCACAGGCGTCAAGGACAGCGGGACGCTCCTGCCGGGCCACGGCGGGCTCCTCGACCGCGTCGACGCGCTCATGTTCACGGCGAGCGCCACCTGGATCTACGCCGCCTACATCCTGCCGCACCGGTAGGGTCCCGCCGCGTTCGGTGCGCCCTGCGCGTCTGGCGAACCCGCTCCGCCTCGCCGCTGCCTCGCACCTGTTTGGCCCCTGCCTCGCCGCCGATGAGCGGACGACCTCGACGCGTGGCCGCCCTGCTCGCTCCGCGCGACACAGCAGAGCGGCGCGCGCCGCCGCCGCGTGACGACGGCGACGCCGTAGTCTTGACAACGGCGCCCTGAGCCGGCTCACTAGCGGTCGATGAGCCTCGGTGACGAGACGAAAGCACCCCAGGAAGAGCTCCCGGTCGGCGTGGTCGAGCCGGGCGCAGCGCCGACGCGCGAGCCGCAAGGCAGCTTCCTCGGCACGGTCGGGTGGGTCGTCCTGACGGCCTTGCTGGCGCTCGTCGCGCTCTGGATCCTCGCCCGCCTGCCACCGATGAGCTGACGGCTCCCCGATGGTCGCCAGCCTCGAGCGTTCGGCGCCGGCGTTGCGTCGAGGCCGTCGCCCGGCCTCCCTCGGCAGGGGTGCGGCCCGCGCGCTCGCCATCGCGTCGTGCCTCGTGCTCGGCGCCGGTGTCGGCGCCACCGCCTACGCCCAGGTCGACCGCGTCGCGCCGAGGCCCGCGCAGACCGCGTCCCCTGCCACCTCGGCGACGGATGCAGGGGGCACGGCGGCCATCGTGGACCAGGCCGCCGGAGAGCCGAAGGAGCCGCTCGCCGAGGAGCCGCTGGCCGGCACTGCGTCCCAGTCGGTTCAGACGCCGCGATACCGCCTCGAGGGCGTCGAGTTCGAGGGCAACACCCGGACGAAGAGCCGGGTCCTGCGGACCTACGTCCCGCTGCGACGCGGCGACCTCATCGACCCGAGCGCCGGGCAGCTCGACGCCATCAAGTGGCGCCTGCGAGGCACCGGGTGGTTCAGCGAGGTCGACCTACGCCTGCGCAAGGGGAGCCGCCGCGGGTGGGTGGTGCTCGTCATCTATGTCCGCGAGCAGAACACCATCACGGTGCAGCAGCTCGTGCTCGGCATCGCCGATGGACTGCGAAGCGCGCAGGCCCGCAGCGGCCACCTCGGCTTCTACCTCGGCGCGGCGGTGCAGGACTCGAACCTCGCCGGTCTCGGCCTCGGCCTCACGACCAGCTTCCTCGTCTCGCGTCAGCAGCAAGGCGCCCGCCTCGACTTCGTCGCGCCGCACGTCCGCGCGTCACCCTTTGCGCTCCGCGCCTCCGCGTTCTTCAACAACGCCCGGGAGTTCTTCGGCACCGACCCGCTCTTCAGCGTCGTCTGCGGGCCCGGGT
>JAGQJE010000206.1 GCA_020430775.1 Myxococcales bacterium | reverse complement strand
GGAGCTACCTCGGCGACGAGCGGCTCCTGTCGCGGCTGCGCGCCATCTCGCAGCTCCACGAGTGCGCCGGAGACGACCTCCGCGCGAAGCGGGTGGACCTGTGAGCGTCGCGCTCCTGTGGGCGATGGCCGCGGCGGCGCCGTGCAGGCGCTCGCCATCGAGCTGCGGTACCGGGGCGGGCGATGGGCGCGATGAGCCCGCCGTTCACGTGCGTGCTCGCTCACCCAGACGAGGTTGTCGCGGTGTGGACCAGCTCACGCGAGCGCTACGCCGAGAGCCGCGACCGCCCCGACGTACCTTTCGAGGTCGGGTTCTCCCCGCGGGAGCTCGTCGTGCTCGCCGAGGCGGGCGAGCTTGGGCAGCTCGCCGAGAGCGACTTCCTGGCCATCTGCCGCAAGAAGGCCGCGCAGCGCGCCTACCGGCTCTCAGAAACGTCGTACAGCTTTCAGGCGGTGCAGATGCCTCTCGGTGGCCCGGCAGGCCTCAGCGGGGCTCCTGGGCGCTCAGGCGGACCTTCACGAAGCAAGGCAACGCGCCGCAGGGGCGCGCTCGACGCGGGCTGGTGGTCCGGCGACGCGTTCGTGCCGGGACACGCGATGGCCGAAGGGTGGACGCTCGGGCGCCTGGCGGCCGCCTGTGGGCTCCTGTGGTGCGGGGTGGCGCCTGTGGACCATGGCGAGCCTCGGGGCGCTCAGGCGGCCCAGGACGCCTCATCGTGACGACCCTCGCCCTGTGGGTGGTGCTCGCAGCGGCGCTCAGCGTCGCGGTGGTGGCGCATGGGTAGGCCGCGCGGCGCGATGGCCGCCCGGACGCGCGCGGCGGTGCATGCGCCCGACAGCGCACGCTCGCGCCTGCTCGCCTCCCAGCACGGTAAGGCGCTCCCGGCGGTGATCCTCGGCGTCGATCCGGGCGAGCGCTCGGGCTGGTCGCTGTGGGCCGCGGGGCGGCTCACGGACTACGGCGCGTGCTCGCCGTACGACGATCCGGCACACCAGCGCGTGGTCCGCGTGGCGCTCACAGAGGCCGCGGACCGGGGTGAGCCGCTCATCATGGTCACCGAGGCCTGGGGCCAGCGGTGGCGCGGCCTGAGCGGGGCGGCGTCCGCAATGGGCGCGCGCAAGCTTTGGGAGCGGTCTCTCGCCGCCCAGCAGCGAGATGTGCGCGCGATCCCTGCGCCGCACGTCGTCCGAGCGCACGTCGCGACCTGGCGTTCGTCGTTCGGTGGCCGCGTCGGCATGACGAGCGAGCGCGCGAAGGGGTGGGCGATGTGGGCCGTGACACGTCGACGCACGGGCGCGGTGCTGCGCGAGGGCGACCACGACATCGCCGAAGCGATCCTCATCGGCGAGTGGGGCACGCGCGCACGTCCGGTCGCGGACGTCATCCCGGGCCGTGTGCTCCGGGCGTGGGCGAAGGACACCTCGACCGCCGCAACGGTCAGAAGGTGACCGTTGCGGCGGTCAAAGTGGGCATGGCGGGGCGTGATGACATAAGCTGTCCGTCGTAATGGCGACCGATGGCGACCGATGGCGACCCACCCCGGTGTGTGCCGGAGACGCGTACGGGCGGTGGACCGTCGTCCAGTGCACTGGGCGCGCGCTGCGACGCGGGGCGATGAGGCGACGCGCGCGGGTCGAGTGCGTCTGTGGTGAGGTGCAAGCGGTGTTCGTCGAGGATCTCGTCGCCGGCCGCACTACCGGATGCATGTCCGCCCGGTGCCGGCATCAGTGGCAGGGCGAGCGCGCGGTCGGGCTCGCGCGGCAGGCCCTCGCGATCTGCCCGCGGCATCTGCGCGCGCGGGTAGTCGCGGCCGTCCTGAGCGAGTCAGAGCGCGGTCATGGCGCGCCGTGATCTGACCGAAAAACAGCGCCGTTTCGTCGAGGCGTACGTGGGCCCGGCGCGCGGCAACGCGACCGAGGCGGCGCGGCGGGCGGGGTACAGGGGGAGCACCAACACCCTGCGCGTCGTCGGGCAGGAAAACCTGCTTAAACCTGCCCTCGTCGAGGCCATCGCAGCGGCGACCGCAGCGGCGCGCCAGGCCGCGATCCTCGACCGCGATCAGCAGCAGGCGTTCCTGAGCGCCGTCGTCCTCGGGCGCGAGTGCCTGACGCAGACCGACGACGGCGAAGTGCCCCCGCGCGCCGGCGACCGTATCCGGGCCTGCGAGCTCCTTGGGCGGATGCAGGGCCACTACATCGAGCGGGTGGAGACCCGGGCGGTGGACGCCTTCGCGGCGCAGCTCGCCGCGCTCGAGCGTCGCCTCACGCCCGAGGTCTACGAGGCCGTCCTCGACGCGCTCGCCGCCGACGCCCCGCCGTGAGCGCCGCGGACCCGATGGCGGCAGCGCTCCGCACGGCAGCGCGGCGCATCCGGGCCCAGCGCGCCCACGACGGCGCCGAGCGGCAGACCTTCGACCGCTACCGCGATGACCCGGTGGGCTTCTGCCGCGAGGTCCTCGGCCTCGAGCCGTGGTCGCGGCAGGCCGACCTCCTGAGCGCAGTAGCGCACCACACGCGCGTTCTGTGTCGCTCAGGGCACAAAGTGGGCAAGAGCACGAGCTGCGCGTCGCTCGCGCTGTGGTGGGTAGCAACTCGGCCGGGCGGTCGCGTCGTGATGACCGCGCCGACCGGCCACCAGGTCAAGAGCATCCTGTGGCGCGAGCTCAGGGCTCGCTACGGCGCGGTGCGCGAGCCACTCGGCGGCGCGCCGCTGCCGCTCGACCCTGCGACGGGGCTGCACCTGCCGGACGGAGGCGAGATCTTCGGTATCTCGACCAAGGACCCCGAGGCGCTCGCGGGCATCTCCGCGCCCGAGCTGCTCTTCATCGTCGATGAGGCGTCAGGCTTCCCCGATGCGCTGTACGAGGCGATCAAGGGCAACGCGGCGGGCGGCGCCACCATCGTCGGCATCTCGAACCCCACCCGCACCGCCGGGTGGTTCTTCAAGGGCCTGCGGACCGGCACCTATGATCTCGACCAAGAAGGCGCCTTTGCGCCAGGCCGTTGGCGGCTGCTGCATATCTCGTCCGAGGAGTCGCCCAACATCGTCGGTGGCGCCGCGAACGATGGCGCGATCGCAGGGCTCGCCACGGCCGACTGGCTCGAGGAAATGCGCGCCGAGTGCGGCCCCGACTACGACGAAGACCCGATGTACCTCGTCCGCGTGCGCGGGGAGCCGCCGGCGCAGTCGGCAGACTCCGTGCTCGGTCTCGCGCTCGTCGATGGCGCTCGAGCGCGCTGGCAGCCGGACGCCGACCCAGACCGCCCGCTATGCATCGGCGTCGACGTGGCCCGCTTCGGCGACGACGAGACGGTCATCCAGCCCGTCCGCGGCGCCCACGCCTACCGCCCGACGGTGGCCAAGCGCGCGGACGGCCCCGAGGTCGCGGCGAAGGTCGCGGAGGTCCTGCGCGAGCTGCGGCGCGAGGGCGAGCAGGTGCGCATCAACGTCGACGGCATTGGCGTAGGCGCCTCGGTCGTCGACGCGCTCCGCCAGCGCGACGAGCACCGGCGGCTCGGGTGGTTCTACGTCGCGGACATCAACGTGGGCGAGGCGGGCGACGACGACGACCACGTGAACCTGCGCGCGCAGCTCTGGTTTGGGGTGCGCGACTGGCTCCGCGAGGGCGGGACGCTTTGCCCCGACGAGCTCCTGCGGGACGAGCTGCTCGCGCCGACTTACCTCTTCGACGCGCGCGGTCGAAAGCAGATCGTGAGCAAGAAGGAGATGCGCCAGGCCCTCGGCCGGTCTCCTGACCGCGCGGATGCGCTCGCGCTCGCCCTGTACCGCGGCCGCTCGGGCGCGGTCGGGTACCAGGCCGCGGCGCCGCGCGAGGCAGACGACGCGGGCACCCTCGGCCCGTCCCGCGGCCGGGAGCGCGTCCGCCGCGGCCGAGCGCTGTACTGAGATGGTATGGTGACGACTCAGCCTAGACCGTGACACGCCACCGGGGATGGCAGCGATCCTCGATCACCGCGGGCGGCCCGTCGATCTCCGCGCGCTGCGCGAGGAGCACGCCGCGGGCTCGATCACCTCGATCCGCTCTCCGTACTCCGAGAGCGTCGCCACAGGGCTCACACCTCGGCGCCTCGGCTACATCATGCGCGCTGCGAACGAGGGCGACATCGACGCCTTCCTCACGCTCGCGGAGGAGATGGAAGAGCGGGACCTGCACTACCGATCGGTCGTCGCCACGCGCAAGCTCGCGCCGCAAGGTCGCCCTGTCGATGTCGCGGCGCTCACCGAGGACGCGCGCGAGGTGGAGATCGCCGACGCGGTGCGTGAGGAGCTCCTGCAGCGCCCGGAGTACCCCGACCTCGTCGGGGACCTGCTCGACGCCCTCGCCAAGGGCTACGCGGCAGTCGAGATCGTGTGGGACCTGGACGGCAAGCGCTGGGCCCCGGTCGCGTACGAGTGGCGTGACCCGCGGTGGTTTCAGTGGGACGTCGACTCGCTGCGCGAGCTGCGCATCCGCGACGAGCGCGAGCCGGACGGTCTGCCGCTACCGCCGTTCAAGTTCCTCGTGCACACGCCACGGCTCAAGAGCGGGCTCCCGCTCCGGGCGGGCCTCGCGCGCCTCGGCGCGATCGCCTACATGCTCAAAGCCTTCACGGTCCGCGACTGGGCGGCGTTCATGGAGGTGTTCGGGATGCCGCTCCGGCTCGGACGGTACCCGGTCGGCGCCTCGGCTGAGGATCGCGCAGAGTTGCTCCGCGCGGTCGCAAACATCGGCGTCGACACCGCCTCGATCGTGTCGAGCGCGACGGAGGTGCAGTTCGTCGAGAGCTCGCGCGCCACAGGCGGCGACAAGCTCTTCTCAGGCGCGGCGGACTGGTGGGACAGCCAGGTCAGCAAGGCGATCCTCGGCCAGACGATGACCGCCGACAACGGCTCGTCACTGAGCCAGGCGAAGGTCCACAACGAAGTCCGCCTCGACATCCTCAAGGCCGACGCTCGCCAGCTCGACGCCACCATCAACCGCGACCTCGTCCGCGCGTGGGTTGACCTGAACTTCGGACCGCAGCGGCACTACCCGCGGATTACGACCGACGTCGCCGAGCCGGAGGACCAGGAGAGCAAGGCGCGCGTCTACCAGATCCTCGCCAAGATGGGCGTGCCGATCGAGGCGAGCTGGATACGAGACCAGTTCGGCGTCCCCGAGCCCGAGCCCGACGCCGCCACGGTCGGCAGCGCGCCCGCTCCTGCCCCGCCGTCGCAGCCCCCGACGCCGCCCCCGCCTCGGCGGACGCAACGCAACACGGCCACCGGCACACCCACCGCATTGAACGCCGCAGGCGGCGCCGCAGCGGCCGCGGACCACGACGAGATCGACCGCCTCACCGGCGAGGCCCTCGAGGACTGGGAGCCGCTCGTGCAGGGGAGCCTCGGCGAGCTCCTCGGGACCGCGCGCAACGCGTCAAGCTACGAGGACCTCGTCACCGCCCTCGACGAGGCCGAGCGGAGCGGCAGGCTCGATGTGACCGACCTCACAGAAGCGCTCGCCGGCTACATGCTGCGCGCTCGAGGCCTCGGCGACGCCACCGACGAGGTCTGAGCAGTGGCCTCGGGCAACGGCGCGGTCCCGAAGGAGGCGCTCGACTACCTCCGAGGCAAGAAGACCTCGCCGGGGTTCTCGCACCTCGACGTCTTCAACGAGGAGCACCGGCACGCCTTCAGCGCCGCGAAGATCCTCCGCACCGATGCCCTCGGGGCCATGCGGCAGGCCGTCGACGACGCGCTGCTCAAGGGCGACACCTACCGCACCTTCGAGAAGGGGCTGAAGGCCAAGCTCACCGAGATGGGCTTTTGGGGCCATCAGGACGTCTACGACCGCAAGACCGGGCAGATGGTCACGATCGACGTGCCGTCGCGGCTCGCGCTCATCTACGACACCAACATGCGCTCCGCCCGCGCCGCAGGGCAGTGGGCGCGCATACAGCGCACCAAGGACAGCCACCCCTATCTGCTCTACCAGATCGGGGCGAGCACCCATCACCGGCCCCAGCACGTCGCTTGGCACGGCCTGTTGCTCCCCGTCGATGACCCGTTCTGGGCGCAGCACATGCCCCCGAACGGCTACAACTGCCGGTGCAGCGTGCAGCAGGTGAGCAAGCGCAGCCGCTCAAGGCTCCTCGAGGAGGGCGTCACCTCCCCCGACGCCAAGCCCATCCTCGACGACAAGGGCCTGCCGACCGGCCACCTCGAAGACAAGCGTATCGCGGTGCGTACCGAGCGGCCGAAGGTCGAGTACGACGAGTACGTCAACAAGCGCAGCGGCCGCGTCTACCAGGTGCCGCGCGGCGTCGACCCGAGCTTCGCCCACCCGCCGACGCGGCGCTCAGGCCCGGGGGGCGGACCGCCCGCGCCGAGCAAGCCGCCCGCGGCGCTACTCTCGCCACGAAGCGGAAGGAAGAGGCCGAAACCCATTGGCAGTAAAGCACCACTCAAGACGGCGCGGCAGGTCGAGCGGGTCATTGAGCAGAAGGTCTGGCCGAAATTTGTAAAGAGATACCGGGTGCCGAAGGGCATCACGCCGACGATCACCCTTGCGCAGTCGGACACTGAGTGGATCGCGCTCGGTGGCAAGGCGCACGTGCGAGGGAGCTGTCGTAGCGACCGCCGCATTATCATCCACCCCGACATCACCCGCGTGATCCTCGACGGCTTCGATCCGGTGAAGCGAAGGCTTCTCAGTCCGGCGGGCAGAGACGAGCTTGTCCGCGCGCTGCGCACGGTCGCACATGAGCTAGCGCACGCCGCAATGCCTGGAGACCTCGTGGGCTGGCTCGCGGTCGCGGGCCCAAACGCCGCGTACCGCATCCTCGAGGAAGGCCTGACAGAGAGTTTGGCGCGCCATACGGTGGCAGACGTTGCCTACGCGCTCTACGGCAGACAGGCCCCCAAGGGCTTGCGACAGCGCGGGATCGCTGTGAAGGGCTCGTACGCCAAACGCGTCCAAGCCTTCGAACGCTTGACCGCAGCCCTCGGCAAGCCGTGGGGCTCTACGAGAGCCTTCCGTGAACTGCGGCGGATTCGAATAGCCCGCGACAGCGCGGAGTTCGAGAAGCAGTTTCTGAGCCTTGTGAAGCGGGCGTCTCGCGTTTCACAGGCGACGTCCAATGTGACGCCTCGAGAGGCTGTGAGGCGCGTCGAACGATGGGTCGCGACGGCTCCGGACTACACGTTGTTGCCGGATGAGGCCGCGCGGGCCTCGGCGACAAACAAGCACATCGTATTGCTCCACCGAGAACTGGACCACATCTTAAGGTGATGGACGTTGCCGGTGACCTTGGGCGTCGTGTCGACGACGCGGTCGATGAGTCGGAGTTGCTGGATCTCTGGGGCGAGATTCAGCGCGAACTCGACAAGCGTGATCGCAACAGTCCGGATTCGGCGGCGTTGATGGAAGTCTTGCGGCGCGTTCCGTTGCGCATGGCCTCCCTGGTCGAGTTCTCCCCCGGCGTAGGCGAGGCGCTAGGCGCGCTGGAGACCGCCGTCGCGGCCCAGGACCTGACCGCGATCGGGCACGCGATGGACGAGGTCGCGAAGGTCCTGGACGGAATCGCGCCGGACTCGTGGGAGGAAGAAGAACTCGACGCGAGCCTTCACAATGCCGCACGCGTCCACGCTGATCTCTTGAACCGGTAGCGCTTTTTTTCTAGACGACTCAGCCTAGAACGTCCCAGACACCTACGCGTGGCCTCTCCGCACGCCCCTGCCCCGGACGCACCGCGCTCCCGTCTGACCCGCGGTGGCGCGGTGCGTTTCGGCGTGGTCGAGCTCAACCGCGGTGCCGGTGCCGCGGGCGACGTGGACGGTGCGGTCCCGGCCGAGATCCACCTGCTGCCCCCGGGCCCCGCGGTGGTCGGGCGAGACGGACGCGGGTGGACGCTCGACGAGGCGAAGGTCACCGCTGCGTTCCGCCGCGACGTTCCGATCGACTGGAACCACGCGACGGAGACCTCGGGCATGTTTGGTGGTGATGCGCCCGCCGCGGGCTGGATCACTGAACTGTTCGAGGTCGGCGCAGACGAAGCGCGCGCACCGGGCACCTGGGCGAAGGTCGAGTGGACCGCTCGAGGTCGCGCTTCTGTGGCCTCGCGCGAGTACCGCTACCTGTCGCCCGCGTTCGCCGTCGAGGACGGCGCCATCCGCGAGCTCGTCAGCGTCGGCCTCACCAACCGCCCGAACCTCACCCTGACCGCGCTCAACCGCGCGCAGAGCGAACCCCTGGAGGACCCCGTGAACGAAGAGCAACGCGTCGCGCTATGCCAGGCCCTCGGCCTCGGCAAGGACGCGACCGCAGACCAAGCGCTCGAGCGCGCCAGGACCCTCGGCGTCGAGCACGCCTCGGCGACTGGGCGCGTGACCGAGCTGAACAGCCGGCTCGAGACCATGGTGCCCCGCACCGAGCTCGAGCTTGCGCTCAACCGCGCCCGCACGGCCGAGACGGAGCTCAACGCCCGGCGCGAACAGGACGCCGCCGAGCGCGTCCGCGCGCTCATCGCGCAGGGCAAGAGCGAGGGCAAGATCACCCCGGCGAGCGAGGCGCACTACCAAGAGCTGTGCGCGAGCGAGTCTGGCGCGGCCTGGCTCGAAAAGCTCCTCCCGACGATGCCGGTCGTGCTCGCCCCAGGGCAGACGCAGACCAACGGCGCCCAGCCGCCGACCGCCGGAGGCTCCGGGCTGACGCCCGAAGAGACCGCGCTGTGCCACCAGCTCGACATCACCCCCGAGCAGTTCCGCGCCCAGCGCGCAGAGGAGGTCTGAGATGGCTCTGACCGGAGACAAGAAGTCCCAGGAGGTCCGCGGGGACTTCCGCGAGCCTGGCGTCAAGTCCGGCGCTCGCATCTACACCGGCGCGCTCGTGTGCCTCGACGGGAGCGGATACGCGGTGCCGGCCAAGGAGGCGACTGACCTCGTCCCGATCGGCATCGCGACCCACGGCGTCGACGCGACGGGCCTGTCGCACGGCGATGAGCGCGTACGCTGTCGGGTCGGCATCTTCCGGCTCCACAACAGCGCCGACGCCGACCTGATCACCGTCGCCGACATCGGCGCCGAGGTCTACGCCGTCGACGATGAGACCGTCGCCAAGACCTCGGGCAGCGACACCCGAAGCGTCGTCGGCACCGTCTACGACATCGCCGACGAAGGCCTCTTCGTCCGGATCCACTGAGGAGAGATCGATGGCCGTAGGAAAAACCACGTCGAACCTCGGCATGATGTACATCGGCTTCAAGGCCGCCTTCAAGAAGGCCTTCGACGCCGCCGACCCCGAGGACTGGCGCCGCCTCGCGACGCTGGTGCCCTCGACGACCGCGGCGGAGCTGTACGCCTGGCTCGGCGCCTTCCCGTCGCTGCGAGAGTGGATCGGCGACCGCGTCATCAAGCAGCTCGAGCGGCACGACTACACGATCCGCAACCGGACGTTCGAGTCGACCATCCAGGTGCGCGTCGACGACGTCGAGGACGACAACTTCGGCCTGTACGGCCCGCTGATGGCGGATCTCGGCGACCAGTCGCGGCGCTGGCCGGCCAAGCTCATCTTCGAGCTACTGCAGCAAGCCATCACCGAGCTCTGCTACGATGGCCAGCCGTTCTTCAGCAAGACGCACCCGGAAAACGGGACGACTGCGGCGAACTACAACGACGCCGACGACGCCGCGCCGGTCTACCTCTTCGACACGTCGCGCCCGCTCAAGCCGCTCATCTTCCAGCAGCGCCAAGCGCCGCAGTTCGCCCAGCAGGTGCGCCCCGACAGCGACGGCGTCTTCATGCGCGACGAGTACCTCTACGGCGTCAAAGCGCGCGGCAACGCCGGCTTCGGCCTGTGGCAGCAGGCGTACTGCACCACGGCGACGCTCAACGAGGAGAATTTCAACGCGGCCTACGACGCGATGAGCCAGCGCGTGAACGACGAGGGCGATCTGCTCGGCATCCGCCCGACGCTGATGCTCGTAGGCGCCAGCAACCGCGCCAAGGCCGACAAGCTCATCAACCAGCAGTTCTGGGCCTCGGGCGAGAGCAACCCGCTCTTCCACAAGGTCGAGGTGTGGAGCACCCCGCTGCTCCCCTGAGCGCACGCCATGGCCTACGCGACCCCCGCCGACATCGAGACCGCCCTCGGGCCTGACCGCTACCTGATCGTCGCCGATCGGGACGCGGACGGGTCCGTCGATGCGGCCGCGGTGACGGCGGCGATCGCTGAGGCCGAGGGCACCGTCGACAGCTACCTCGTCCGCTGGTCTGCCGAGCTTCAGGCGCTCGCGCAGCCGCTGCCGGCCGTCAAGGCGGCGGTGGTCTCGATCGTCGTCTGGAAGCTCCTGGTCCGCCAGGAGCGGGCCACCGAGGACGTCAAGGACGACTACGACGAAGCGATGCGCTGGCTGCGCGACGTCTCCTCAGGCAAGGCCGACCTTGGGCTTGACCCGGTCGATGCGTCCGCGGGCGCCAGCTCGCAGACCCGGTCGACCCCGCGCCTGATGACGCGCGAAAGCATGCGGGGTATCGGCTGATGTCGGTCGCCGTGCTCCACATCGACACGTCCGACCTCATCCGCCTGGGCGTGCGGGCTCTGGCCGCTGCAGGCGACCTGCCCGAGGTGCTCGACCAGGTCGGCGCGGTCTTCGAGACGGCCACCAAGGAACGCATCTCGCGCACCAAGCGCTCCCCCGCCGGCAAGCGCTGGCAGCCGTGGTCCGAGGGGTACGCGGCCTACCAGCAGGCGAGCTTCCCCAACGCCACGCTGCTGCTCAGCGGCGGCAAGAAGGTGCGCGGCAGGCGCACCGGTGGCGGTCATCTGCGCGACTCGATCACCCACAACGTCACCGCGGACGGCGTCGAGGTGGGCTCAAACCTCGCCTACGCCGCGACGCATCAGTACGGCGACCCGCGCCGGAACATCCCGGAGCGCCCGTACCTCGGCGCGTCTGAACAGGACCTCGACGAGCTACGCGACATCGTCGACGGCTGGCTCGCCCGGCACCTCACAGGCGGCGCCTCGTGAGCGTGCTAGCGCTCCGCGACGCGATCCTCGAGGGGCTCTCCGCCGAGCTACCGGAGGGCACGCTCGTGCTCGCCTCCGACGGCGACCTGACCATTCGCGGCCCGCAGTACCGCTCGATCCGCGGACCCGCTGTCGTGCTCGGGGCGATCGGCTTCGGCGACGTCTCGCCCAGCGGGGCGTCCGCGCGCTGCACCTCACTGTGGCTCGCCGCGGTGGTCGCCCGGCACGAGGACCGCGCCCAAGGGCTCATGACCCGCGGCGATGTCGCCATGGTGCTCGCTGCCCAGACGATGCGCACGGTGGCCGTAGCGGGTCGCTGGGGCGACGCGGCGCTGTCGAGCCCTCAGAACGTCCGCGTTCAGAACCTGCACAGCCCCGAGCTCGCCGAGCGCGCCCTCGCCTATTGGGCGGTGACCTGGGGCCAGCTCGTGGGGGTGCCGGACACGCTCCCGGCCGCGCTGCCCGACTTCAAGCTGCTGCGCACCGAATACGACCTCGCGCCGGTAGACGGCACGATCGACGCGACCGACACCATCCCGATGGAGGCGACCCCGTGAGCAACACCAAGGTCTTGAGGCCCGTGAAGGTGCACCAGCGCGTGCTCACGATGCACGGCCGAACGTTCCCGCCCGAGGGCCTGCGCGTGACGATGTGCGGCTACTACCGCCGCCTCATCGCCCAAGGCGCCCTCGTCGAGGCCGACGCGGGCGACGCCAAGCCGCCCAAGGCCGACGCCGGCGACGACAAGGGCAAGCCCGCCTCGAGCAAGCCCAGTAAGAAGGCCCCGAAGCCGCCCAAGGCCGACGCCGGCGACGACAAGGGCAAGGAGTAGGCGATGCCGTTCCCGGACTTCCGCGAGATCCCCTCCGAGCTATTGACCCCCGGCGCCTTCGTCGAGGTCGACGGCTCGGGCGCGCTCTCTGACCGCTCGATCGGCAAGCCCCGCAAGGCGCTGCTCATCGGCCCAGCCGCGGCCGGCGCGACCGTCGCCGACAACGAGCCGGTGCGCATCATCCGCGCCCGGGAGGCCGTCACCTACCACGGCGCAGGCTCGATCCTCGCGCAGATGGCGGACGACTACCGCGCGCTCGACCCGCGGCGCGATCTGTACACGATCTCGGCCGAGGTCTCAGAGGGCACCGCGTCGGTGCATTCGCTGACGCTCTCGGGCACCGCGAGCGTCAGCGGAACGTTCGCCCGGTACATCGCAGGCGAGCTCGTCACGGTCGAGGCCGCGTCGGGCGATACGGCAGCCGAGGTCGCGAGCGCCCTCAAGGACGCCATCGTAGCCCGCTCGACGCTGCCCGTCGTCGCGACGGTCACCGACGCCGTCGTGACGCTCACGCACCGCGCTGCAGGCGCGTTCGGCGACGAGCTGCTCGTCTACTCGGTCCCTGGCCGCCCTGACCCGGCGGGCATCACGGCCGCCGAGACGATCGCCACCGCGGGCGTCGGCACTCCGGACCTCACGGCGGTCTTCGACGCCCTCGCCGCGGACCAGTACGACTGGATCGGCCTCGCCTACCACGATGACGCAGCGCTCGACCTCGTCGACGCCGAGCTCGCCCGCCGTTTTGGCGCGATGGTCGCGATGGACAGCCGCGCGTTCGCCGCGCAGCCAGGCCACCTCGTCGCCGTCACGACCGCGAGCGGCGACCGCAACAGCCCGCACCTCGCGCTCGTCGGCGCCCAGCAGTCCCCGACGCCGAGCTGGCGCATCACCGCCCAGGTCACCGCGGCGCGCATGGCGCAGGACGGCTACGGCTACCCCCTCGGGGGCACCGTGCTCCCGCGCGTGCTCGCCCCGGCCTCGGCCGACCGACTCACCCGCGGCGAGCGCGACGTGCTCCTGCGCGACGGCGTCTCGACGCTCAAGGTCGACGCGAGCGGCCGGGTCGCCATCGAGCGCATCGTCTCGACGTACACCACAGATCCCTCGACCGGCGCGTCTGACATCACGTGGCGGGACCTGTCGACGTCGGAGACCCTCGGTTACCTCCGGTGGGACTGGATCGACCGCATCGGCCACAAGTACCGCGGCTACAAGCTCGGCAAAAACGGCGTCGCGGTCGACCCCGACGTCAAGGCGGTCACCCCGAAGCTGCTCGAGGCAGAGGCCGTCATCTGGTTCCGCGAGCACGAGCGCCGCGGCCTCGTCCAGGACGTCGCGGGCTTCAAGCGGGATCTGCACGCACAGCTCGACGGCACGGACCCGAACCGCATCAACCTGCTCATGCCGCCAGACCTCGTCGGCAAGTTCCTCGTCCTCGCGACCGATCTCGCCTTCCGCCTCTAGGAGACCTCGATGGCTACGCTCAGCTCCCGCATCACCAGGCTCCAGGTCCGCAACACCGTGTACGAGACCGAGGGCACCGCCTCGCTCGCCCTCGGCGGCACGAGCCGCGAGGCGGTCCCGACCAACGGCCCGCGCACGCACAGCCGCAGCAAGAGCGAGGCCACCTCGCTCAAGTGCAACATCCCGGCGCTCCCCGGGCTCGATCTCTCGGACCTCCAGGACCTCGCAGGCGCGGACGGCGACACCGTCATCGTCGAATGGGACACGGGCGCTGCCCACTCGATCGGGCACGCGTTCCGCGTGACGCCGCTCGAGGTCGACAACGGTCTGTACGCCATCGAGATCTCGGGCGACGACGCCGAGACCATCTAAGCCGGAGGCCCGTATGGCGAAGTTCGGCGACGCGCGCATCGGAGCGATCCTCGCCGGGCGCCGGGCGATCGGGCGCGTGCCGTTTCCCGGCGCCGAAGACGACCCCGAGCTCGAGATCGGCCTGCGCATCCTCACCGAGTCCGAGGTCGACGAGGCGCGGCTCGACAGCGCCGACTACCTGCGGCGACTGTGCAAGGCCCGCCGCTTCGAGCTCGAGCGTTTCATCGAGGCCGACCCGGAGATGCTCGACCGCGAGCACCAGCGTGCGATCGTGTTTCGCGCGTGCGTCGATCCCGAGAGTGACGCGGCGGACCCGGCGAAGTTCTTCGACACGCCGGCGCAGGTGCGCCGCCTGGACACGCTCACGCTGCAGCGTCTGTACGAGGCGTACCTCGATTGGCAAGACTGCGTGGACCCGCGCGTCTCGCTCAGCGAGTCCGACGCCCGGGAGCTCGCAGAGACGTTAAAAAAAGAGCCGGAGGCTCGGGTCATCTTGACCCAGTTCGCGCCCGATACGCTGCGGGCCTTAGTGCGTTCTTTGGCGCTCCGGCTCGCGAGCTGACGGACTGGCAGGTGCTCTACTTCATCGAGCTACATCTCGCAGACCGCGCCCATGGGTAGCCTAGAGCTCGCGCTGCGGATCACCGGCGTCAAAGCCGTGGAGCGAGCCCTCAAGGGCATCGCGCGGGACAGCAAGCGCACGGCCGTCGAAGAGGCGAAGAACGAGGCCGAAAAAGCCACTGCGGCCGAACGCGGTGAGCGCAAGCGCCAGAGCGCGGCCAAAAAGACCGCAGCGACCCGCAAGCGCGGCGAACGCGGCGCACAAGCCGCGGCCCAAAAGACCGAGCGAGTGGCTGAGCGCGCGAGCGCGGAGACGGCGCGGCGCAAGGCCTCGGTGCTTCGCCGCACGCTCCAGCTCTTCCGCCGTACCGAGCGCGGCAAGCGCTCCGAGATCCGCGAGACCGCGCGCGAAGAGGAGAAGACGGAGCGCACGCGCGAGCGCAACGCCAAGAAGGCTCGCCGACGCGCCGTCGGCGGCGCTGTGTTGGGTGCAGGCGCAGCGGTCGGCGCGGCTGCTGTCGCGGTCGGCCGAGGCGCAGAACGCACCGTCGGTATTCGCACGCAGTCTGAGGTCCTGCAGGACTTCATGCGGACCGGGCGCGAGTTCCTCCGCTCGTCGACGCAAGCGGGGCTTACCGAGAAGCAGACCGCCGAGATGCAAAAGGCCCTCGCGGACATCGGCGAGCGAACCAAGACGAGCACGCTCGGCCTGCTCAAGGCGGTGAGCCTCACCCAAGAGAAGTTCTCTCAGCTCGCCGACGCCAAGAGCCCGCAGGCGATGAAGGACTACCTCGACAGCCTCGAGTTCTTCGCGAAGGTCTCACGCGCCACGGGCGCGCAGATCGGTGACGTGGCCTCAGCGGCCGCCCAGCTTCAGGGACAGCTCCACCTGAACGCAGACGAGGCGAAGAACGCCATCGCGGCGCTTGTTAAAGCCGGCCTCGACGGCTCGATCACGCTCGAGGACTTCGCCGGAACGTTCGCGAAGAGCTTCGGCACCTTCGCGCTCGCGCGCGGCGCAGGTGGCGAGAGCGCGGCGAAGGAAGTGGGCGCGGTCGCCAACGCGATCGCGAAGACGTTCACGTCTCCAGAGCAGGCCCAAACGCGCCTCGAGGCGCTGCTCAACACGCTCGCGACCAAGCCGGTGCAGGAGCGGCTTGAAAAGCAGGGCGTGTACGTCACAGACGACAAGGGCAACCTGCGGGCGCTCCCCGAGATCGTCTCCCAGCTCGCAGCGCTCGGCGACACGCTCAACCTCACCAAGATCAACGCGGCGCTCGGGAGCCAAGAGGCCACGAGCGCTCTCGGCGCGCTCGTGAACCAGGACCGCGCGGCGGCCGCCGGACAGAAGGGCGCCCTCACGCTCAAGCAGCGGGTCGCGACTGCCACCGCGAGCGGCGGCCGCGAGAGCATCGACAAGGTTCTCGACGCCTTCGACAACTCAGTGTTCGGCAAGATCGATGCCGCGAACGCCAAGCGCGAGGCGGAGCTGATCCGCTCGAACAAGGAGATCGTCGGCGCGATCGCCTCACTCGCGACCAAGATGGCCGCGCTCGAAAACGAGTTCCCGAAGCTCACGCTCGCGATCGACTCGCTCTCGCCGCTGATCTCCACGCTCTCCACTGGCGTCGCCGCTCTGGTCGGTATGCGGCTCGCGGCTCGCGCCGGGGGACTCGGCGAAGGCGCAGCGGCGGGTGGTGGTCTGCTCGCGCGAGGGGCAGGCGCAGCGCGCGGAGCCCTCGGCGCTGGCGCGGGTGCCGTCCGAGGCGCACTCGGCGCAAGCGTCGCGGCGGCAAGCGGCGCGACGGTTGGTTCATTGATCGGCGGCGCGGCCGTCGCCGGCCTCGGCGGTTATTACGGCGCCAAAGCGTTCGGCGCCGACAAGGGCGGCGAATGGATCGGCACGCACGCGTACGACCTCATCCACGGCGCCGACGAAGATCGCTCGACTCCCAGCGTGGACGAGGCGGCCGCCATCGTCGCCCGCGTGCAAGCGAACCGGCGCAAGGCCGCCGAGGCAGCCGCGATCGAGCGTTCGCCGATCCCCGGCGTGCCCGCGCTGCTCGCGAGGTCCGCGCCGAGCCCGCAGGCCGAGGCCACGGCCCAAAAACTCGCCGCGCTCCCGTCCGCCCTCGACGACGCGACCCGCGCGCAGACCGATGCACTCACCCGCGAGCTGCGGGCGAGCCGAGAGTCCGGGGAGCGGGACACCCGCCGCATCACCGCAGCGCTCGACAGGCTACGTCCCCGCGCCCCGCTCGGCTTTGAGACGCTCGAGGAGCCCTGAGATGCCCTGGGAAGACCGCGTGCAGCCCGACCGGGCGCTCGCCGAGGCCAACGCCTCGTTTCGGGGCGTCCCGTTCCACGTGCAGACGTCCGAGCTGACCGGCGGCCGCCGACTGCAGGTGCAGCACTTCATCGACGAGCCGCAGGTGGACGTGCAGGACTCGGGCCGCGAGTCGGACGTGTGGCAGATCGACGCCTTCGTCATCGGCCTCGACTACGACCTCGAGCGCGACGCGCTGCTCTCGGCGCTCAGCGAGGGCGGCCCCGGCAAGCTCGTACACCCGTTTTACGGCGAGCGCCTCGTCACCATCTCGAGCCCACACGTCGTGCACGAGTCGACCGACGCCGGCGGCATGGCGCAGGTGCGCTTTTCGTGCGTCGACGCAGCGCAGCGGCTCCAGCGGGACATGGTGGGCCCCGCGCCGCGCGAGCGCCTCGCTGCGGCCGCTACCGCCATGCTCGACGTCGCCCGCGCCGAGGCCAGCGCCCGGATGACCGACGGCGTGACCCTCGGCGTACTCGGCGCCATCGCCTCGCTCAGCGCCGCGGCCGACGAAGCGGGCGCAGCCATCGCAGACGCGCACGCGACCGTCGGCGCGGCGCTCGGTACCGCAGTCGGCGCGAGCTCGGAGGTGCGGCGCCTTGCCCGCTTCGCGCCGTCTCTGCTCTCGGAGCCGTCGAGGTTCGCGACCGAGGTGCAGACCGCGATCCGCCTCATCCTCGGCGCGTACGGGACCGGCGAGCCGACGCACGACCCGCTCAGCGGCCGACCGATTCGCTCGACGCCTGCGGAGCCATGGAGGCAGGCGGGGCGCGCGCGTGCGGTGCTCGAGGCCGGCTTTCGACTGGCCGACCTCGGCCACGACGCCCCGGCGATTGACACGAGCACGACCTACGGACAGCGCGAGGCCGCGCGACGGACGGCGCTGCACCACCTGGTGCGAGGCTCGGCCATCGCGGCGCTGGGCCAAGCGACGCTCGACCTGCCGTTTGATTCTCGCAATGCCGCGATCGACGCGCTCACCCGCCTCATCAACGCGCTCGACGCCTACGTCCTCGAGGCGACCGACGCGGAGCTTGAGGTCATCGCGGACCTGCGCTTGAGCGTGACCCGCCACCTGCTCTCGGTCGCAGCGACACTGCCCGAGCTCACCCAATACACCGTCCCGGTCGACGCCCCGGCGCTCGTCATCGCGTACGAGCTGTACGGCGACCCACGACGCGGGGACGAGCTCGTCGCCCGCAACCGCATCCAGCACCCGCTCTTCGTGCGGGCCGGGACCGTGCTCGAGGCCCTGCGTGAGTGAGTCGGTCGAGATCCTGCGTGGCGGCGAGGTCTATCGAGCGATCGAGTCCGCCGAGGTGCGGCTCTCGCTCGAGACGCTCGCCCCGTCGTGGTCCATCCAGTACGCCGCGGACCGCAGCGGCGACCCGCAAGGCCCGATCGAAGTCGAGGACCGGGTCACCGTACGCCTCGGCGGCGAGGAGCTGCTCACGGGCGACGTCGACCGGACGACGTACGCCCAGGACGATCGCGGCTGGACCGAGACGGCCGAGGGCCGAGGGCTCACCTCTGCGCTCGTCGACTGCTCCTCGATGCTGCGGCCGGGCCGCTGGCAGCAGATCGCCGTCGATGCCCTGGCGCGCGCGCTGTGTGACCCCTTCGGCGTGCCGGTCGAGCTGCACGGAGACGGTGGCGCGCGTTTTCCGCGCTTCGCGGTGCAGCCAGGCGAGGCGCCCGGGGATGCCCTCGCCCGAGCGGCGCGTCTTCGAGGCCTGCTCGCCTACCTGCGTGGCGACACGCTCGTGTTCTCGCGCGCCGGCGCCGACCGCACGGGCACCGTCATTCGTCCCGGCGCTGGGGTCTCGCGCTTTGAGTCCACCGTCGACTACGCCAGGCGCATGAGCGAGTACCACGTACGCGGACAGGTGCGATCCACCGATGCGCAGCACGGCAAGCACGCGACCCACGTGCACTACGTCTCGCGCGACGAAGGCGTGCGTCGGCATCGGCCGCTGATCGTGCACTCGTCCGGCGAGCACGTCTCGCTCAAGCGCCGCGCCGAGCTCGAGAAGAACCGGCGCGCGGGGCGCTCTGAGCGAGTGCGCGTGACGCTCGGGAGCTGGCGCACCGCAGAAGGCAGCCTCTGGCGCCCGAACATGCTCGCGCGCGTCGCGCACCCTCGCGCCCGCATCGACGCGGAGCTGCTCGTGGTCTCAGCGGCCTACCACGCCGACGGCAAGGAGCGCTCGGTCACGCTCGAGCTAACCCGGCCCGAGTCCTTCGACGTCGGCCGCTACCCCGCGCGGAGGCGATGATGGGCGCACTCAGCCGCATCAGAGCGCGTCTCGACGCGATGGTCGCGCTCGCGACGCTCCGCAAGGTCCGGCACTTCGCGAAGAGTGCCCGGTGCGAGATCTACATCCGCGAGGGCGAGGATGATGACGACGCGCCCTACATGCAGCCGTTCGGCTTGTACTTCGAGCCGCCCGAAGGCTCGGAGGTGCTGGCGTTCGCGGTCGGCGGCCTCCGCGTCAACACCTACGTGCTCGCCGCGCAGCACCCGGACCACCTGCCGAGGCACAAGCCAGGCGGCCCGTGTCAGGGCGGCCTGTACACCGCAGATGGCGCGTGGTTCGTCTACGTCGACGGCGACGGCGTGACGCACGTGGGCGCACAGCACGGATCAAGCGAAGCGGTGCGCGACGACTACCTCCAGCGCGAGCTGAAGAAGATTCAGACCACCTTCGAGAGCTACGCAGGACAGGGCGAGTTCGTCACGCCCTACACGGCCGGGCAGACGCGCGCCTCGAAGGTGAAGCTCACCTGAGCTCGACGGCGACGTCAGAGGCCGTTACGTCCTGCTCGGTCGGCGCCGCCAGGTCGTCGTGGAGCGACGCGATGGATACCCAGATGCCAATGCTGACGGTCCACGGGAGCATAAGCCACCACGCGATGCCGTAGACGCGATCGAAGAAGACCGTCCAAAAGATCGTGCCGCCGATCGCGTACAGGGTGCCGAGCCGCCGGACCCATTCATCGTCGCGACCAAGAACGATGAGCACCACGCCCGCCGTCGCGAACCAGCCCGCCCTCAGCGGGGCACCGCCGAACGCCCATCCCGCAACCACGAGGCTCATCAGCAGAGCGATCGCGACTACCATTCCCCAACCGAACCTCACCGGCATCGCGAGAGTGTACCAGCGCACCTCTACGTTGACGACTCAGCCTAGAGCGTTACACGACGACACCCACGATGGGCGCGCGCATCGAGTGGGACAACGACCTCGGCGAAGGCGACCTCGCCTATGACAACGGCGTCATCGCCCAGGGCGGCGAGCTGACCACCGCGTGCGTCCTGTCGCTGCATTCGGACGCCCCGGCCCTCGACGGGGACCGAGTCCCGCCCGGCGCTGCACGACGCGGGTGGTGCCTGGACGGCTACGCGCTCGACGGCGACGTGTGGGGCTCGCGCCTGTGGCTCCTCGTCCCAGGACGCGCGCGCAAAGCCGCACCCCAGCGCGCTCGACAGATGGCCGAAGACGCCCTCGAGGGCTGGATGGGCTCGGACGGCGTCGCGGAGTCGGTCGCCGTCGCGGTGGACGCAAGCATCGAGGGCCGCATCGGCCTCAGCGTCGAGGTGCAGCGGCCCGGACGGGTCCCCCCTGACCTCATCGAGGCGTGGAGCGTGCCCGCGTGAGCTTCGAGCGCCCGAGTCTCGCCGCGCTGATCGCGCGCTTTTCAGCCGATATCGAGGGTCGCACGGACGGCTCGGCGTTTTTGCGCCGCTCGCTCGAGGGCATCCTCTCTCGCGCCGTCCCCGCGCTCACCTCGGGCCTGTGGGGCTACCTCGGGTGGATCCTCGAGCAGTGCAACCCGATGACGGCCGAGCTTCAGTGGCTCATCCCCTGGGGCGCCGTGTGGGGGCTGTCGCCGAAGAGCGCGACCAACTCGACGGGGCAGGTCCGCTTCGCCGCGACGAACGGCACCGTGGTCCCCGCCGGCGCGAGCCTGACGCGCGGGGACGCCGTCCGGTACACCGTCGATGAGGACGCAGTCGCCAGCAGCGGCGGCGTCACCCTGCAGGTGACCGCGGTCGAGGCAACCGAAACGGGCAACGCCGACCCGGGCGTCCGGATGCGGCTTGCGAGCGCGCCGGCAGGACTGAACAACGAAACCGGCGTCGTGCTCGCCCCAGGGCTCTCTGGCGGCGCGGTCGCCGAGACGGCGTCGCAGTTCATGCATCGGGTGCGCCACGCCATCGCGACGCCTGCGCGCGGCGGCGGCGATGGAGACTACGTCACGTGGGCGCTCGAGGTACCCGGCGTGACTCGGGCATGGGAGCGGCCAAAGCGCATGGGCGTCGGCACCGTCGCGGTCGCCGTCGTGAGCGACAACGCCCCGGACCCGATCCCGAGCAACGCGCTGCTCGCCGACGTGCAGACCGCGCTCGATCTTGAGCGCCCCGCAGACATGCGGGCCGTTTTCGTGCTGCGGCCAGTGCGCTGGTCGCCCTCGATGACAATCAAGCTCGACCCCAACACGACGCCCGTACAGGACGCCGTGAAGGCCGAGCTCGCTGCGCTGTTCGAGCGCGAGGCGGACCTTGAGACCCCCATCGTCGAGTCGCACCTGCGCGAGGCAGTGAGCGGAGCGGTCGGCGAGTACCGCCACAAGTTCACCTCGCTCGACTCGCTAGACCCGGGCGTGTGGGGCCTGCCGATCTTCGACCCAAGCCGGGTCGTCTTTACCGACTACGCCGAGGGCTAACGCATGCGCATCCTCTCCGCCGACACACCCTCCGCTGCGGCTGACAAATTCGGCGCCGGCAAGGATGGATTCACCGAAGGCGACCCCACGATCGCGGTACCGGCAACGGTGCTGTCGGCGTACTGGGCCGATGGCATCCAAGAGAACCTCGCGCGCCTGTGCGAGCGCTTCGGCGCGCCACTCGGCAAATACAATTTCCTGTCGCTCCAGATGGCGCTTGTGGGCGCGCTGACCGAGGCGTGTGCGGCGAACTGGCGATCGACGGTAGTGTCGGTCAAAGACCCACAAGAGCCCACATCGCCGCTCGATCTCGTTGGCTGCGCGGTCGGCTCGGGCGTGCTCGCGGCGGTCGGCGAGGACGGACGCTACTGGACGTCCTACGACGGAGAGGCGTGGTTCGAGCGGTTCTTGGTGCAGCAGCCGTTCCAGGCGATCCACTATGTTGCGTCGGCGGACCGATGGATCATCACGGGCCGGACCGCAAACATCTGGTACGCCAATGGCGGCCTCGGCGACGCGACCGCGTGGACCGTCGTCAACCAGGCATCATCTGGCGGCTCCGCAGACTGGCTCTACAATATAGCTTCCGACAAATACGATCGCGTCATCGCAGTCGGTTGTGCCAGCAACGACCCTACCACTGGCGTCGTCCAGGTGAGCACTGACGCGGGCTCGACCTGGTCGCGTCTCGCCCCGACTGGCATGTCGGGCATGCTCGCGGTCGCCGTCGGCGGCGGCACTTGGGTCGCCGTCGGCGGCGGCAACACCCACGGTGTGTGGCGCACCGCCGATACAGCCTCCTGGTCAAAGACAGCGAGCGCCACATCGGCTCTGACAGGAGTCGCTCACGCGACCCTGGAGGGCATCGGTGCCACCTGGGTCGTCGTGGGTCGCGGCGGCATCGTGATGCGCTCGCTCGATGACGGGGTGACCTGGGAGTCGGGCGCCGTCGTCGACGATGACCTCGAGTCCGTCTGCGGATGGAACGGCGTCTTCGTCGCGTGCGGGCCGCGCGGTTTTTGGCAGAGTCGAGACGGGCTCACGTGGGCGCGCGTCGCGGTCCCCGGCGACTCGACGCGGACCAAACCGATCGCCATCGCAGCGCCTACAAGCGGGCCGACGGATGACTACGCGAGCCACTGCCTGCTGGCGGTGGGCACGCGTCAGCGGGACGACGACGAGGACGAGTACCTTGCGTGGACGACGCTGCGCCTCGGCAAGCTAGCGGTCGTCACGTGAGCGACCCAGACGAGACGCTCATCGCGCGCTACGCGGACGCGCTCCTGTCGCTCTTCCCGCCAGGGCGTGCGCTCACGCGCGCGGCGGGCAGCGGCATTCGGCGGCTGTCAGAGGCGCTCTCGGTTGAGCTCGCGCGCATTCACGAGGCCGGCGACCAGCTCCCGCGCGAGGCGTTCCCGGGCACCGCGGACGTCACCATGCCGCTGTGGGAGCGAGGGCTGCTTCGCCCGGAAGACTCCCGCCCCGCGACCCTCGCAGCGCGCCAGGCGCTCGCGGTGTCGCGACTGCACGGCCTCGGCACCGGCACCGAGGCAGCGTTCATCGCGGCCGCCGACGCCCTCGGGCACGCGATCGAGCTCGAGCACCACCAGCCCTTCGAGGTCGGACGCTCTGCGGTGGGCGACGCGCTCTACGGCGACGAGTGGATGCACACGCTGCTCGTCCACTACAGCGACCAAGAGCCCTACCCGCCGCCCGCACCGCTGCGGCGCGCCCTCGAGCGCCTGCGGCGCGCCCACGGACACCTGCTCTACGCGCCGGATCTCAGCAGCGGCCCGCCCTCGCTCCCTCCGCCTCCAGACCCCGAGACGCGGACCAATCCGCTCACTGGGCTGTCGTTCTGGGGCGTGGCGGAGGACATCGTGCTCGACAGCTACGGCACTGGCATCCTGGCGTGGCCGAAGCGCGCGGGCGTCATCGGATACTTCTCCTCGCCTGGCTCCGACTACCTTGCGACGCCGATCACGATCGACGGTCGACCCGGCGCGGACCTCTACAATCAATCACATTACGGCACCGCGCCTGTGCCGGGCGTGTATGGGATAAGGAGCGAAGAATCGGGAAAGTACCCGGGTCCATATATGGACGCAGCGCACCTACTCGGACCTCATGTTTCGCCGAGTTGGTATATCGCGCTTGTGTTGCGGTTCCGCGAGCCGTACAATCCTGGTAGACGCTTGGTCTGGAACTACGTCAATGCGTCTTATACGGAGTCACCGCTCGCGATCGAGGTCAGCGCGTCGGGACACCTCATCGCTCGCGATGCTGGGACGCGCGCTGCGGTACCGACCGCGCCGACCGCGGACCTCGGGCCGCCGCCCCGCGATCGGTGGTGCCTGCTCGAGTGGTGGACCGGGGGCGGCACCGAGTACCTGTGCATCGATCGGGCGCCTCCGGTGACGCTGCCGGTGCCCACGACGGTGACCGACGACTACTGGTCACAGTGGCTCACCCTCGGCGCAGGCTTTGGCCTCGGCGGCAACAGGATGCCCAACGTCGTCATCGGCGAGCTCGCGTTCGCCGCGAACGCGAACCAGAGCGGCGGCGGCGCGGCGGCGTACCGGCAGGATCTGGCCGCCGTCTTCCGTCGCTCGGAGTGGCTCGTGTGAGCTCGCGCCGCACGGACTCCGTAGTCACGGGCCGGCCGCCGCGGCTGTCGACAGACGAGGCCGTCGATCGCCTCTGGGAGCGCTCCTCGCGACAGGCGCGCGCGCAGCTCCGACTGGAGGGCGAGCTGCGCCTGCTGACGCAGGCGGTCGGAGGCCTCCGCGAGGTCCTCGCCGCGCTCTCCGGGACGGTGCGCGAGCACCAGGATCGCATCGCCGGAGCCACCGGCGGATGGACGGCAGGCAGGGGCGTCGCGCTCCTCGCGGGCGGGCTCGTCGTGTCGGGGCTCACGTGGTGGATGTCGATGGTGGCGGCAGACGTGCAGACCGCCCAGCATACAGCGGACGCAGCGACCCGCGCGCAGGATCGCTTCGAGGTGCGAGCGCGTTACGATGCCCGCGCCGCAGCCGACGAGCGCTCCGCGCTCGCGAAAGAGATCGCGCAGCTCCGCCAGCAGATCGACGCGCTGCAGCGCCGCGCGCGACGGAGGAGTCGATGACGGTCGCGCTCGCGTGGACGGCGATCGCCCTGGGCTCGATCGCGCCGTGGGTCGCGTGCTGGCTGCTCGCGCGCACGTACGCCCGCCGCATCGATCCGCCAGCGCAGCCGCGCCGACCGCTGCCTGAGATGCCGCCGGGGCGCAGCCGCGACGGACGAGGTGACCGCCGATGAGCTACCTGATGCAGATCGCTGACGCACTGCTCCCCGCAGTCGCGACCATCCTGGCCGCCGTCCTGTCGGCCGTCGGCGCCTACGGGATCAGGTGGCTGCGGGTCCGCCTCGATCTCGACCTGTCCGCGCGAGCGGAAAATGACCTCGCAGCGATCATCGACGGGGCGATCGCGCGAGCGGACCAGTGGGCGCGCGCTCGCGTCGCCGCCGGCGCTGAGCCGCCAGCGGGCGACGACAAGCTCGGCGCTGCGATCGTCTGGGCGCGCCGGCAGATGACGCGCCGAGGCCTGCCGCAGCTCGCCGCGGACGAGCTTAGCGAGCTGATCGAGGCGAGGCTCGGGCACCCTGACGCTCCGGGCGGGATCCGCCGCGAGGTCTCGCGCGCCATCGCCGACAGCGTCCGGCCACCGGCGCCGGCGCCGGACGCGGGCATGGGAAAAGGTGGGAAACCACCGCCTCCGCCACCTCCGGTCGCCCCGATGACCAGGCGCGGCGCAGCGCAGGTGCACGAGGCAGACACCGGCCGGCCGAGGGACGCGACTGCAGGCCGCTACCGGGACGCCGGGCTGCCCGAGGAGCATGTCTGATGACGCGGACCCGCTCGCTCGCGCCTCGCGCCATCGGCGCAGTCGCCACCGCCTCGACGCTTGTGCTCGCGCTCGCGCTCGCGGCGCTCGGGTGCGCCACCGTCGGCGTCCCCACGCGGGCCGCGCGCACCGCGGTCGCATCGATGGCGACCGGTCTCGACCAGGTCGACCAGGAGCTCGCGGCCCGATACCAGGCCGCCGCCACCGAGGCGCTCGAGATCGCGCGCACCCGCGACGAGTACGCCGACAGGATGCGCCGGTGGGACGCGGCCGAGTCGTCGCTCCGTGCCGCGCACGAGGCACTCCTCGGCGCGGAGGCCGCGATCGACGCGTGGGAGCACTCGCGCGATGATGCGGCGTGGCGCTCGGCGGCCCCGTGCGTCGCCGCTGCCATCGGGCGGCTCGGTGCGGCGCTGCATGCCGCCGGCGTGCCGATGCCAGGCGGCCTTGAGGACGCGCTCTCCGCCGCGCGCAGCGTCGGCGGGCTGTGCGGCGTGCCGGCATCGCCGCGCGCGACGGAGGCGACGCCATGACGGACGCGCACGATCGCACGCGCGTGGCCCAGCTCGTCGCGGCCATCGAGCAGGCGAGCGCGGAGCTCGCCGAGCTCGACCCCACGGCGCTCGCGCGCGCAATGGGCGTCGGTGACGTCTCGCCGCACGCGCCCGATGTGAGCGCTCCGCCGTCGGCGCAGGTGGATACGGGCGACGCCAGAGACGCCGCGGACGACTGGATCGGCGCGATCGGAGGCATCGCGAGCGTCGTCGGTGACTCTGCGCACGGTGTGCGCGTGCGCGAGGCCGCGCACTGGATCGGCGTCGGCTCGGCCATCGCGCGCGCGATCCTCGGCGCGATCCGCGCCGGTCGCGCGCTCGAGCCGATCCCGCGCGTCGAGGACATCCTACCGGCCGAGCTGCGCACGACCATTGCGCGTCGTGCGGCCTACGCCGCGGCGCGGGAGCGCTTCCCGGACCCGCCCGACGACGGAGGCAGCATCGACCCAGATACCGACGGCGCGCCATGACCGACCGCCACGACGAGGCGTCTTCGGCGCCGACGCTCCTAGCGCGCGAGACTCAGCCGCCGTCAGGGATGCGCTACCCGTGGATCGACGCGCGGCTACCCGGCATCGTGCGAGTGGTTGGAGGGGGCGAGCGCTCGGGCCGCCTGGCCCCGCGTCGCAACCCCGCGCAGGCGATCATCATCCACAGCACAGGTCGCGGCATCATCGATCGATGGCTCGCGCTCGGGGCGGCGGAGCGAGCGCACCGCTCGCCGGCGGACCTGGCGCTCGAGGTCTACGTCCGCGGGCCGACCGGGCCGCACTACATGCTCGAGCAGGACGGCCGCGTCACGCAGCTCTGCTCCGAAGACCTCTGCGCGTGGGGCGTCGGCAGCAAGGGCGCCGGCCCGTACATGCGCGCGGCGCGCGACTGGGACGTCGTCCGCGGCCGCAGCGACCCACCCTATCGCTGGTGGCGCGAACGCTGGCCCGAGTACGGCTCGCCGGCCGATCTCGCCGGCGGGCACCTCTGGGACCGGGACCCGCTCGCTGGCGGCCGGCCAAGCTGCAACGCGAACGTTGTTCACATCGACGTCGTCGAGCCGATCGAGCGCGGAGCCCCGTGGTCGCCGGCAACGTGGGCTTCGCTGACGCCGCTCGTCGCCGACATCGCGGAGCGGCGGGAGATCGCGCTCGAGCGCGAGCGACAGCTCACCCATTGCGACGCCCACCCGATCGCGCGCACGACCGCCTCAGGCGTCCCGTACGACACGCGCGCCGAGGGGCAGTTTTGGTGGGCGCGGCTCGAGCGCGAGCTCGCTGCCCGTTCAGATAGTCACCTGGTCGGGTGACATGCGCCGACGGATCAATGCGTTGACGCCGTTTTACGAGCGCGAGCTCGCCGGCTTCCTCGGGCGGCAGACGCCCGAGGAGATCGCGGATATCTGGAGCGAGCTGCGCGTGATCCGCGAGCTGATCGCGATCCTCCGCGATCCGGTCTCGGGGGACTCGACGGCCGCGAGGGCGCGCGAGCTGAGGCGGCTACAGCGCGCCTTCGAGCGCGCTGGGACATACACACGCACGCAGCTCGCGATGCACCGCGACGTGCGTGCGCCGCTGCTCGCCGCGTACCGACGGCCGCGCCTCGCGGACGCCCTCGACGCCGGGCTGCTCGCGTGCCCGCGCTGCGGCGCCTCGATGCTATCGCAGCGCATCGAGTGCACCGTGTGCTGCGAGCACTGGCGGGTCTGCGCGTCGTGCCACGCGCCCACGACGGACCGCGATCGGTGCACCGTGTGCGACGCGCAGAGGCGCTAATCGGAGCGGACGCGCGGTCGCGGCCCCGAAGAGGGGCGCCGGCCTCACCGCACGGGCGCCATGAACGCGCAGGCCATCCGTGCCGGGTCCGCGACGCCGCTGCGGCGCACCTCGGCGGAGGCCTCATCGACCAGCGCGGCGCCGGCATCTCCGCCCATGAGCTCACCGCGGCGCAGGCGCGCGAAGCGGGCGTAGTTGGCCATCTGGTAGCCGTTGAAGCGGCGCTCCGCACCGTAGCAATCGCGGAGCACGAAGATCTGCTCCTCGGCGTCATTCTGCCGCGCTCGCGCGAGGCAGCCCTCTCGCGTAGAGAGGTCGACGTCGTGCTCGGCGCAAGACCGGTATGCCGGTCTCGGCGTGGGTCCGGCGGACATGCACCGCGGCCGACCGCGATGAGACCGCCGATGAGTAGTGCCTCGCCGACGCTTATCCGGCCAGGTCGAGCGCGAACGGGACGACAATGCCGACCGGGCAAATCCGGCCCCCGCAACCACCTAGGAACCCGACGCCGGCCCGGCCCCCCGAGCCGGCGTCGTCGCGTTCCGGCACGACCGAGGCCGCCACCGCCGACCGCACCTTCGCCACGCTGCGTCGGCCGGCGCTACACCAACTTGCTGCACGAGCCCCTCGTCGCCCTCGCCATGCTCAAGCTCGGTGGCCTCTGTCCACCGCTTCCTCGCATGCCGACCCGCTGATGCAGCAGGAGAGCCTGATATGCGATAGCGCGCACCGCACGCGCGATGGGTTCCCCCGCACACGCGGGGATAGACCCATCCTCGCGGCGCACGACCTACTAGGCTGGATCGATGGTCCGTACGGCGCGCAGGGCGAGTACCTGGTCATGAAGTAGGCGCGGCGCTATGCTGTGTCCGTGAAGAAGGAATTGCGAACGATCGTTGACGACGACGATCGCGTCATCGGGTACGACGAAGTCTTCCTACCCGAGACGCCGGAAGAGAGCGCCTACCTGGACCGTCTCGACCTGGAAACCTACGAGAAGTACAAGCGCGAGCACCCCGGCGAGCCAGCGACCTTCGAAGAGTTCCTTCACCCCGGCTGAGCCCCAGGGGACGCGCGCCGCTGTTTCGTCGACCATGCGCGCATGGCCGAGAGCAGCCCCACCGTCCGGCGCTTTGATGCGCTCGCCCGGAGCGATCGAGACACTGTCCCGGCTCAACCAACAGGGCGGAGAGGATCTCATCGAAGCCATCAAGGATCTGTTCCTCGAGGGGTTCAGCGATGAGCTGCAAGAGCTGGGCTTCGCGGAGCGTCAATGGGTCAAGGTTTGGCGATATGTCGAACAGGAAGCGGCGACGGCCGCAGACCCTGAACTGCTACTCGACACGCTTGAGGAGGCTCTAGGCAACGGGTAACCTGGTCGTGCATGAGCGCTGCATTGGACGATTACGATCGGATGCTTGACGATTGGGACTCCGTCCTTCCGCGCGAACCAGGGCGCTTCGATCGGGCCCATTGGGACACGCTCTTCGAGCGGTGGACCGGCAAGGGCGAAGAGTACGGACCGCGGTATGCCGAGGGCTTCAACGAGTTCTTGAAACGTCAACGGGCATCCTACATCACCATCTTCGACGGGCCGGTTCGTATCGAGATCCGGCAAAGGCTAGAAGCGGCCCGAGGCTTCGCCGAGGGGCGTCGCGTGGCCCACGACATGCTCGACAACCTGCAAGACCTCACGCCGGAAGAGGTCGACAAGCTCGAGCGACGCGCGAACGCCTACTCCCGGTAAACGTCGACGCCGCCGCGCTCCGGCCAACGCCCAGGGGGACGCGAGGAGCAAGGCCGGAGCCGGCGGAAGCGGAGTTGACCCTAGCCGTGCGCTCTCCGCACGCCGCTCACCGAGCCGCTGCCCACGGGGCGGCGGGAGGGGGCGGCGCCTGCGGCGGGTGCGGGTCAGGGGATGGTGGGCGTGTCGATCTGGGCGACGGCGGCCTTGATCGCCTCTTCGCCGAGGATGTGGCGCTCGAGCTTGCCCGCGAAGTAGGCCTCGTAGGCCGCCATGTCGAAGTGGCCGTGGCCGGAGAGGTTGAAGAGGATGGTGCGCTTGTCGCCGGCCTCCTTCGCCTGCTTGGCCTGGCGGACGACGGAGGCGATGCCGTGGTTCGCCTCGGGCGCGGGGATGATGCCTTCGGTCCGCGCGAAGAGGACGCCGGCCTCGAAGGTCTCGAGCTGATCGACGTCCTCGGCCTCGATGATGCGGTCCCTCAGGAGCTGGCTCACGATCGCGCCGGCGCCATGGTACCGCAGCCCGCCGGCGTGGATCTTCGCGGGCACGAAGTCGTGGCCCAGCGTGTACATCGGGAGCAGCGGCGTCATGCCGACGCCGTCGCCGAAGTCGTAGCGGAACACGCCGCGGGTGAGCTTCGGGCACGACGTGGACTCGCTCGCGATGCAGCGGATGCGCTTCCCCTCGGTGAGGTTCAGGCGCAGGAACGGGAAGGTGAGGCCCGCGAAGTTCGAGCCGCCACCGAAGGGCGCGATGACGACGTCGGGCAGCTCGCCGGCCTTCTCCATCTGCAGGAGCGCCTCCTGGCCGATGATGGTCTGGTGCAAGAGCACGTGGTTGAGCACGCTGCCGAGCGCGTACTTGGTGTGTGGGTCGGTGGCCGCGCACTCGATCGCCTCGCTGATGGCGATGCCGAGGCTGCCCGGCGAGTCGGGGTGGGCGGCGAGGATCTTGCGGCCCGCCTCGGTGCGGTCGCTCGGCGAGGGGATCACCGTCGCGCCCCAGGTGTTCATCATCAGCTTGCGGTAGGGCTTCTGCTCGAAGCTGATGCGCACCATGTAGACCTCGCACTCGAGGTCGAACCACTTGCACGCGAGGCTCAGGGCGCTCCCCCACTGCCCGGCGCCCGTCTCGGTCGTGATGCGCCGGATGCCCGCCTGCTTGTTGTAGTACGCCTGCGGCACGGCGGTGTTCGGCTTGTGCGAGCCGGCCGGGCTGACGCCTTCGTACTTGTAGTAGATGTGCGCCGGCGTATCGAGCGCGCGCTCGAGCGCACGCGCACGGAACAGCGGCGTCGGGCGCCATCGCCGGTACAGCTCGCGGACCTCGTCCGGGATGTCTACCCAGCGCGCCTCGCTCACCTCCTGCTCGATCAGCGCGTCCGGAAAAATCGCCGAGAGCGCCTCCGGGCCGATGGGCTCGCGCGTCGCCGGATCGAGCGGCGGCAGCGGCTTGTTCGGCATGTCCGCGACGATGTTGTACCAGCGCTCGGGGATCTCTCGCTCGTCGAGGATGATCTTGTACTGACTCATGGCTGCTCCTACTCGCCGTCGCGCGCCGCGCACGCACGCGAGCGCGCGCGTTCGATGTCCTGCGCGGCCGAGCATAGCGCGCCCCCGTCGCGCGCGCGCCGTCCGTCACCGCTCGCCGGCCCGCGCGGCGGTTTCGCACGTGCGGCGGCCCCCTTCCTCCGGCGCCTCCGTCGCCGGACCGCGTCAACCGCGATCGAGGGGGACGGGCTCGAGCGCGCAGGTGACGGTGGTCTCCGCGGTGGACACCGTGAGCGTCCCGGCCTGCACGATCACCGTCCAGTCGTTCTTGCGGTCGCACACGCCGGCGAGCGTGGCGACCGCGACCGGATCGAGCGCGTACACGCGCACGCGATCGGCGCCGTGGACGCGTCGCCGCTCGGCCTCGCGAAAGAGCGGCGCCGGATCGCGGTGCGCGAAGACGCTCACCCGGGCCGCGGCCTTGGCCGCCTTGTGCACGCGCTCGGCAGACGGCAGGCCGACCTCGATCCAGTGCGCGAGACCGCCGAGCGCGTCGCGGACGCTCACCGCCGGCTCGTCCGGCGCGCAGAGCCCCGCGCCGCTGAAGGCCACGCCCTCCTCGAAGCACACGCAGTACGCGAGCACCCGCGCGATGAGCCGCTCGGCGGTCTCGGATGGGTGCTGCGCGACCCGCAGGTCGAGCGTCTCGTACACCGCGCGGTCGACGTCGCTCAGCGCGATGTGGAACGTGCGAACGGTCGCCGGTAGCGCCACGCGCGCCACCATAGTGCAGACGGCGCGCTCCCGCTCGTGGCCAGCGTCCGCGGCGCGACGTCGCGGCGCAGCTCGCGGGGCGCGCGCTCAGTCGCTCGGCAGCGACGTCGCGTGTGGACCCCGTCGCGCAGCGGTGGGTCCGAGGCCCATCGCCTCGACGTACGCGCAGGTCCGTTCGATGCCGTCGGCGAGGCTGACGGCCGGTTCGTAGCCGAGGTCCCGGCGCGCCGCCTCGATCGAGAAGTACGTGCTGGTACACATCTGACGGATCGAGAACCGGCTGAGCCCATCGGGCGGACCGACGGTGTCGTTGCCGAACCGGGCGGCAGACTCCCGCAGCGCAGCCCAGGTGTAAGCGAGCTGATGGGGCAGCGCGAAGCGCGGCGGCGGCAGCCCGAGGCGATAGGCCATGCGCTCGACGAACTCCCAGAAGGGCATCGGCTCGTCGTTGCTGATGAAGTACGCGCCACCTGCGACCGCGCGCGACGGACGGCGGCCGAGCACGTCGGGCTCGCGCGCGCGCCGGAGCGCCTCGTCGGCGAGCAAGAGCGCGTCGATGAGGTTCGTGACGTACGTGGCGTCCCACAGCCAGCGGCCGCGACCGATCTGCACACGAGCGCGCCCCTGCCGGAGGTACCCGAGCAACGCCGGCAGAAAGTAGGGATCGTCCGGGCCAAACACCATCGTCGGGCGCAGCGCCACCGTACGAAGGCCCCGCGGGTCGTTCGCCGCCCGCACCCTGCGCTCGGCCCCGACCATCGTCGCGGTGAAGGGCTCGACCGCGCGCTCCGCGTAGGGGAGCGACTCGTCACCACCCATGATCTCGCGCCCGTCGCACACGACGATCGCCGCGCCGACGAACACCAGCCGCGCAACCCCGGCCTCGACGCACGCGTCGATCACGCGCTCGGTGCCGCCGACGTTCACCGCCCACATGCGCTCGCGCTGCGACCGCCGCGTGTGCACGAGCGCGGCCGCGTGAAACACCACGTCTGCGCCCGCGCAGGCGTCGCGCACCGCGCGCCGATCGGTGACGTCGGCGCATCGGTAGTCGACCTCCCCGCTCCAGTCGTTCGCCGGCTCGGGGGCGACGTCGAGGACGCGCACCTCGTCGCCGCGCGCCAGCAGCGCGTCGACCAGGTGCCGCCCGATGAAGCCCGCGCCGCCGGTGACGACGCTCACGGTCGGCCCTACGCAGGCCCCCGAGGGGGCCGTCGACCACCTGCTAGGGCCGACCTGCCGCCCCATCAGCGCGCGCCTTCCTCCGCGGGTGCGCCGCGGGCGGTCCGGGATGCCGGCCGGAGCGGGCAAGTCGCGGGGTTCATACGCGACACCATGCGCGCATCGCCGGAGATCGCAATCGAAGCGCGCTGCGCGGGTGGCAACCGCGCTGCGCGGGTGGCGATCGCCGCGCCGCTCGCCCTAACGCGGTGGCGCCGTCGTGCCGTGGCGCCGTGGGCTCAGAGGCCGCACGCGCAGCTCGCGCAGACCGGCTCCCCGCCGTTCCAGCCCATCGTGAAACGGCCCTGCACGTCGGAGCCCACGTACACGCTGCTGCGCCCGGAACCGTCGTCGTAGACCAGCACGTCGACGCCGATCGGCCCGAAATAGTCGGCGCGCTCGGCGGCATCGAACACCGCCCGGACCGCGGCGTCGCGATCGCGCGGGTGCAGGCCAGGCACCTCGTCGACGGCTGCGCTCGACCGCCACTGACCGTGGGCGTCGCAGCGCTGCCGGCAGACGCGGGCGACCCGCGCGTGGCCAGGCCCGAAGCACAGGTGCAGCGCGTACTCGGCCCGCACGTCGAGCTCGCGCTCGAGCCAGACGCCGGTCGTCGTGACGCGCGGCAGCAGCCAGCGCTCGTCCGCCGCGTCGAGGCGGCCCGCGTCCAAGGTGCGCTGACCCCGGCCCGCCATCCCGAAGCGAGGCTTCGCGCGCCACCGCCCCCCGGCCGCGAGCTTGCCGCGCAGCCGCGCCTCGTCCGTGACCAGCTCGCCGTCCGCGTGGCCGCCCGGGAGCGACCGCTGCAGCGCACGGTCGTTGACGGCGCGCACGGCCTCGAACGACGGCATCGCCGGCAGCCGGACACCCGCCGCGCGCAGGCGCGCTACCGCGGTCGGCGTGACGCACCACGCGCGGCCGACCCGGTCACGCGCGGGCGGGCGATGCGCGCCGGCGGTCACGTCGCTCGCGGCTTGCTCGAGCGCCTCGACGCGCACGTCGCCCGGCGCCATCAGTGTCTCCGCCCGCACGGCGAAGCGTGCGCTCGCATCGAGCACGCGCCGAGGCGGCGTCCGTCCCGGCGCAGCGAGCTCGTGCTCGGCCCAGAGGTTCAGACACCACGCGGCTGCCACAGCGCGAGCCTCTCGATGTAGCGCGCGTCGAGCCCGGCGCGCGCGCGCGCGTCCTCGTCGATGGCTCTGCCCCGCATCACCATCGGCGAGAGCGGGGGCGGCAGCGCGGCGACCCACGCGTCGAAGGTGAGCGCGCCGTGGAAGCGTCGAAACCACGACGCGCCGAAGCGCACGTGCGCCAGCTCTTCGCGCGCCACCTGCTCTTGGACCGCCGCGGCCTCGTCGTCGCCGACCTGCCGAAAGCGCGCGGCGAAATCGCCCGAGTGATCGAGGTTCGCGGCCTCGAAACCGAGGGACATGGCCGCCAGGAACGAAAGCGGCGTGCGGCTCGCCGGGATCCGCTGCCAGAACCAGTCGTTCAGCGGGAAATCGCCGAGCGCGTAGCCGAGGCGCGCGATCTGCGTGGCGTAGAGGTTCATGTGGCGGACCTCGTCGAGCGCGACGCCCACGAGGCCGCGGCGAAACGCGCGGGGCGTGTCCGGGAAGGCGAGCACCGCCCAGCACATGAGCTCGGCGGCCTGCAGCTCGTGCCCGAAGAAGCGGTGCAGCAGGTGGGCGCGCGAACGCCCGCTGCGCAGCCCGCCGTACTTCACCTTGCCGCGCGGCGGCTGGAACACCTCCGGGCGACCGGGCCGCTCGATGCGGCGGGGGATGGCGGGCCGCGCCTGCGCGTCGGACGCGAACCGCGCCGGGACTGGCCCCGGACGCAGCTTGCGCTCGAGCGAGGTGGTGCGGATGTACGCCTCGGCCCAGGCCTCGACGGTGCGTGCAGAAGCGGGTGGTGGGGCGGCGGACGCGACGGACGCCACGGAGCGCGCGCGGGGGTCGCCGGTGTCGGTCGCCGCCATCGCCGCTGACCATGCCAGAGCCGCGCGCGCTGCGCAGCCCGCAGCGCACGGCGCACGGCGCCTACGAGGCTGGCGCCGGCGGCGTCGACCGCTGCACACTCGCGGGTGGGAAGCGCGGGCGGTCGACCCGCGAGCGAGGAGCAGGGGATGCCGCTGTCCGACTTCAAACGCGAGAGCTTCAGCCACGAGGGCAAGCGCCGCGAGGTGCTCTGCCTCGGAGACGGGCCGGGCGTCGTCATCGTCCACGAGGTGCCCGGCATCACGCCGGAGGTCGCCGACTTCGCGCGCCGCGTGGTCGCGCGCGGCTTTCGCGTCTATCTCCCGCACCTGTTCGGGGTCGTCGGCAGGCCCGCGACGACGGGCTACATCGCCGGAGGGCTGCTCCGCGCGTGCGTGAGCCGAGAGTTCCACGTCCTCGCGAGCCACGGCTCGAGCCCCGTCACCGAGTGGCTGCGGGCGCTGTGCCGGCACGCACACGCCGAGTGCGGTGGACCCGGCGTCGGGGCGATCGGCATGTGTCTCACCGGAAACTTCGCGCTCGCCATGATGGTCGACGAGTCCGTGATGGCGCCGGTGCTCAGCCAGCCGTCGCTGCCCTTCCCCATCGGCGCCGAACGGCGTGCGGCCATCCACCTCTCGCCGGGCGACCTCGACACGGTGCGTGCGCGGGCCGCGCGGGGCTGCGGGGTGCTCGGCCTCCGCTTCACGAACGACCGATCGGTGCCGCCCGAGCGCTTCGAGACGCTGCGCCGCGAGCTCGGCGACGGCTTCGAAGGCGTCGAGATCGACTCGAGCCCCGGCAACCCACACGGCATCCCACAGGACGCGCACTCGGTGCTCACCGTCGAGCTCGTCGACGAGGAGGAGCACCCGACGCGACAGGCGCTCGACCGCGTGCTGGCGCTCCTCGAGGAGCGGCTCCGTCCGCCGGCGACCGGCGGCACGTCGTAGCAAGCTCCGTGCACCGCGCCGGTCATCGCGCCTGCGGGCCGCGCCCCCCGCGACTCGCCGGCAGAATTTTCCGCTCCAACACGTTTTCAGCGCTCCGAGAGTAGATTTCGCGAAATAGAAAATTTTGCTCTCGCGAGATCGGGTGAGCTGCGGTGCTCCGAGGGTAGATCTTGGGTGAGGTGGGCCACGTTGGCGCCGGATTTTTCCATTTTGGAGCGAATCTCCGGGTCGCGCCCGTCGGGGTGGATTTTTCCGGGGTCATGTCACGGCACGCTTCTCGATCGCGACAGCGGCGAAGCGATGGTTTAGGGTAGCGCCGTGTTCGTTCCCCGCTCGCGGCTCCGGCCGGGGGGCCACCCGCGAGCGCTCGCTTCGGTCTCACGACCCACGGCCCCCGACGTGCGTCCACAGGTACCTCGATGAAGCATCTGTCGCTCCTGTTGGTCACGACCGCCCTCTTCGCGCTCGGCTGCGGCGGTAAGAGCTGGAAGGTCGTCACGCCCGCCAGCGCACCCGACGCGCTCCGCGGCGCGACCTCGATCACGTACGCCTCGAGCTTCGACGGCGTCATGATCGACGGCAAGTCGCTCGACGAGACCCTCGCCGCCGAAAAGACCCCCGAGGACCGCGCGGACCTCAAGGCCTCGCTCGATCGCATGGACGAGTCCGCCTTCGCCGCCCTCCAGAAGGACGCCAAGGTCCCCGTCACGCGCGGCGACGCGACGAACGCGGCCGGCGAGGCCCACCTCACCATCCAGTACAAGGACATCGTGCGCGGAAGCCACGGTCCGATGGGACGCGCGACGCGCGTGACCGCCTGGCTCGTGTGGACGCGCGGCGGCCAGCCCGCCGGAACGATCGAGCTGAAGCCGTCGGTCGGCCCCAGCATGTACCGCCCGTCGCGCGCTCAGCGGATGTCCGTCGCGGCAGACTACCTCGGCAAGATCGCAGCGAAGTACTTCGCGTCACAGCAAAAGTAGCGCGTGCCGACCTCGGGCCATGGCTCGGGGGGGAGCACTGACAAGCGCGACCTCACGCACGGCGGCGTGAGGTCGCAGCTCGTCCGACTGACGCTACCGCTGATCGGCGGCGTCTCGGCGATCATGTCGATGGGGCTCGTCGACACCTACTTCGTGGGCCGGCTCGGCCCGCGTCAGCTCGCGGCGATGGGCTTCATCGCGCCGGTGATGTTCACCTTCGCGAGCGTCGGCATCGGGCTCGGTGCCGGCGCGTCGTCGGTCATCGCCCGCGTCATCGGAGCGGGCGACGAGGCGCGCGTCCGGCGTCTCACGACGGACAGCCTCGTGCTCGCGCTGCTCATCGGCGCCGTCGCCGCGGCCCTCGGGCTCTTGACGCTCGACCCGCTCTTTCGCGCCCTCGGAGCCGACGCGGAGGTGCTCGGCTTCATCCGAGAGTACATGCGCATCTGGTATCCGGCCCTGCTCGCGCTCCTCGGACCGATGGTCGCGAACAACATCCTGCGCGCGAACGGCGACTCGCTCAACCCCGGCATCATCATGGTGGTCGCGGCGGTCGCGAACCTCATCCTCGACCCGGTGCTCATCTTCGGGCTCGCGGGCTTTCCGCGCCTCGGGCTCGCCGGTGCGGCCTGGGCGACCGCCGGGAGCCGCGTGATGAGCCTGCTCGCCGCGCTCGCCATCCTGCACTTCCGCGAGCGTCTCATCTCCTTCGAGCGGCCGTCCCTGTCGGAGCTGCTCCGGTCATGGCGCGAGGTGCTCGCGATGGGCCTCCCGGCGGCGGGCGGGCGCATGGTCAACCCGATCGGCATCGGCGTCGTCACGGCCGCCCTCGCGACGCTCGGGCCGTCGGTGGTCGCGGGCTTCGGGGTGGCGACCCGCGTCGAGATGTTCGCGACGATCCCGATGCGCGCGCTCGCCGCGGCGCTCGCGCCCCTGGTCGGGCAGAACTGGGGCGCCCATCACCGCGACCGCGTGCTCGCGGCCCTGCGCGAGAGCATCGCCTTTTGCGCGCTGTGGACGGTCGTCACCGCGGTGGTCTGCGGGCTCTTCGCGGGCGCCATCTCGAGAGCCTTCAGCGAAGGCCCCGTCGTGGTGCAGACCGCCAGCCGCTACTTGTGGATCGTGCCCGCGAGCTACGTCGGCTACGGCGTGGTCATGGTGGGCGCCGCGACCTTCAACGCGCTCGGCCGCCCGATGGTCGGGCTCGTCTACTACGGCCTGCGCACGATCGCGCTCTATGCCCCGCTCGCGTGGCTGCTGACGGCGCGCTACGGCACCTGGGGGCTCGCGGCGGCCGCGTTCATCGCGAACGCGCTCGCGGGCCTCGTGGCGTGGCTGTACTCGACCCGTCGCGTAGAGCGCTACGCCTACGACGAGTGCGTGCCGAGACCGAACCTCTCGATCGCGGAGTGAGAGCCGCGCCGCCGCCGGTCGCTCGAGCCCCGGTCACCCTTCACTAACCGCCGGCGGCGGCCCGCTCGCGACGGTAGGGGGCGACGAAGCGCTTCTTGAGGCGCTCGAGCTCCTTGCCGGTGAGCGGCCGCATCTGCCCGGGGCGCAGGCCCTCGCTCGTCACGTCCGCGAAGGCGCTGCGTACGAGGCGCAACACCGTGTGGCCGATCGCGTCGCCCATGCGCCGAATCTGGCGGTTCTTACCCTCGGAGAGCGTGATCTGGACCCAGGTCGCGCGCGCCTCCTCGCGCGTGACGAACACCTCGGCGGGCCGCGTCCGGTAACCGTCGTCGAGGACGACGCCGTTGCGCAGCGCGTCGAGCTCGGGCACATCGAGGTGCCCCTGCATCTTCACCTGGTACACCTTCGGGACGGCGGCGTGGGGCCGGAGCAGCGCGTCGGTGAGCTCGCCATCGTTGGTCGCGAGGATCACGCCGCTCGTGTGGTAGTCGAGGCGCCCAACCGGATGCACCCGCTCCGGCGCGCGCCGCAGGATCTCGGCGAGCGTCTCACGGCCCTCCGGGTCACGCAGCGTAGACACGACGGCGCGCGGCTTGTGGATGACGTAGTAGGCCGGTTTCTCGGCGACGACGCGGCGCCCGTCGAGCTCCACACGGTCGCGGTGCGGGTCTACTTTGGTCCCGAGCTCCTTCACGATGCGCCCGTTCACGCGAACGCGGCCCTTCGTGATCAGCGCCTCGGCTCCGCGGCGAGAGGCGAGCCCCGCCTGCGCCAAGACCTTCTGCAGCCGCTCGGTCGCCATCGCGCTAGCATGCAGACGCCACGGCGGCGGCGCCACCCGCCCCGCTCGCCCCGCTTGCCCCGCGCGTGCGTCGACGCCGAGCTAGTCCCCGGTCTGATTCGACGCCGACGCGTCGCTCTCGCCGGCGCCGCCGGCGCTAGACGAGGACTCGCCCTCTTCCGCGGCCTCGTCCTTTTCCGCCTTCGCGCGCGCGGCGGCGAGCTCCGCCTGGTAGGGGGCGTCGCGATCCCAGCGGTCTACCTTGCCGTCGCCGTCCAGGTCGGTCCCGACCCGCAGCAAGCGCCCGCCCGCGTAGTACTCCCACACGTTCGGGCGCCAGTCGTCCGCCGTGCTGCGTCCCAGCGTGTCGAGCTCGGCCCGGGTGCGCTCGCCGTTGTCGAAGTAGTACTTCGTGTCGATGCGCCCGTCGTGGTTGGTGTCGAGCTCTTCGCGGACGACGCGCCCCTTCGCGAAGTAGCTGAAGTCGTCCATCTTGCCGTCGAAGTTGCGGTCGGCCTCCTCCATGCGGACGCGCCCCTCGTCGTCGTAGTGCCGGACGACGTCGGGCCGACCGTCGCCGTTCAGGTCGACCTCGCGACAGACGAGCGTCTGGGTGGCGGTGTCACCAGTGCCCACGATGAGGAAGACGCGGCGGACGTCGGGGACGCCGTCGCCCGAGGTGTCCTCTTCCGTCGCGCGGTGGGTGGCGTCGACGGCGGGGCACAAGCCGGAGATGAGGCGGTTCGCTCGCTCCGCGCCGGAGCTGGCCGCCCCCGACGCAGCGGCGGGCTTCGTCGAGCCGCTGTGCGAGCACGCGCCGAGGACGAGCCCACACGCGAGGGCGATGCACGTTCGGGCGATGTACACGGGCGCTCTCACTGGGCACCTCCGCCGGCGGGCGCAGGCTTCGCAACGGGCGCGGCCGGCGCGGTGACGCTCGCGTCGTGCGGCGTCGGTTTGGGAGCAGCCGTCTCGGAGGCGGGACCCGTCGGGGGGGCGGTCTGCGCCGCGGCGGGCGCCGTCTCGCCCGCGGCCGCGGGCGCAGAGGGCGCCTCGGTCGCGGGCGCCGCGGAAGACGCAGGCGCCTCGCTCGCTTCGGGCGGCTGCGCGACGCAGGCGAGACGCGGGACCGCCGGACCGGCGTCGTCCGGCGAGACGGGCTCTGCGCGATCGGGCTCCCCATCGCCGTTCAGGTCATAGCGGATCTCGTACGCCACCCCGTCGCGGAACAGCGTCCACCGCTCCGGGCGGCCGTCCTGGTCGTCGTCGTGGGCGGCCTGGGTCAGGCGGCCGGCGTCGTAGTCCCACCACGAGTCGACCTTGCCGTCGTGCTTGGTGTCGCGCTCGGCGCGGGTCACCCACCCGCCGGCGCACCAGAACCACGCGTCGAAGCGGTGGTCGAAGTTGGTGTCGAGCGCCTTGCGCACGACCGCGCCTCCGCTCAGCTCGACCACCTGGTCGACCCGCCCGTCGAAGTCGAAGTCGTCCTGCTCGCGCACGACCTCGCGCCCCGACGGATCGTAGAAGCGCGTGACGTCCGGCGTGCCGTCGAAGTTGAGGTCGAGCTGCTCGCAGGCGAGCTTGCCGTCTCGGTAGTGGCGGCGCACGTCCGGGCGCCCGTCGCCGTTGACGTCGACCGAGCGCACCGTGCCGCCCTCACAGGTCTTCACGCGGAGGTCTGCACCCGCGAGCGTCGCCGCCGTCTTGGGCCCGGGGCCCTTCCCGTGGCAGCCGGCGAGGCCGAGCACGATGGCGATCGCGATGGCGAGAGTGCCCGCGCACGAGATCGAGGAGCGCAGGCGGGGGCGAGCCGAGTTCGTTGGGGTGTCGCGCACGTCGTCTTCCGTTCGAGGTCCGTCGCGGAGCGAGGAGGATATGCTCGACCCTGGCGACGTGGCAAGCGCGCGACGGGGCGCGATCGCGACCGGCGGCCCGAGGCGAGGTCCGGGCTCAGCGGCGGCCCGCCGGGCGCGTGTCGAGCGAGAGCTGACCGGGCAGCTCGTCGCGGTGGCGGTCGAGCACGAGATCGATCCCCTCGCGGATGTAGACCGAGATCGGCACCTTCGTCCGCTCGTGCAGGAGCTTGAGCCGCTCGTTCTGTTCGGGCGTGATGTACACGGTGGTGGAGATCTTCTTGCGTGCCATCGCGCCTTCCGGTCCGGGTGCGAAATGAACGTATGTGGCACCACGTGTATTGTCAATCTGAGCGGCGCTGGCGACCGCACGCGACACACGCGGCGAAGCTGTTTCATGCCCTGGCGCGCCGCGCTACAACCGGCACCGTGCCGATCATCGCCCGAACGCCCCCGGACCGGCCCGGGCGTGCGTGCACCGGAGGCGCGCGGTCGGCGCGGCGCTCGACGACCTGCGACGCCGGCCCCGCTCCGCGTGCGCGCCGGCCGCGCGCGCTCCTCACGGCGTTCGTATTCGTAGCGGCGATCGGCGCGCTCACCCTCGGCTGCGCGACGATCCCGCGCGACCGCTACGGCGTCGACTCCCTCGACTTCGAGGGCGTCGAGCAGCTCGACCCGGAGGCGCTGCGCGCGTGCCTCGCCACCCAGGAGCGCAAGCGCGTCGAGATCAATATCGGCGCGTCGGCCACACCTGAGTGCAACGTCCCGCCGTTCAACGGCGGCCGGCTGCGCATCCCGCTGTGGCGCTGGCCGTGGACGACGTGGCCGACGCTCGATCTCTCGGTGTTCGAGCGGGACCTCGCGCGGGTCGAGCGGTGGTACCGCGCCCGCGGGTTCTATGACGCGCGGGTCCTCGGCGCGGACATCGAGCCCCCTGCGGCGAGCGACTCCGACCGCGTCGCCGACACCGCGCGGACGCCCGCCGGCACCGCGAAGCCCCCCTGTAAGCGCCGCGGCGAGGGCCAGGGCTGCACGGCCGACATCACGATCCGCGTCTTCGAAAGCGCACCCGTCGAGATCGACGCGATCTCGATCGACGGCGACGAGGGGCTGCCGAAGGCGGTGCGCCAGGACGTCGCCGACAGCGTCGCGCTCGAGGTCGGCGGGCGCTTCGACGAAGCGCTCTATGGCCAGTCGAAGGCCGCGATCGTCCGCACGCTCCAGAACGAGACCTACGCGTGCGCCGAGGTCACCGGCGACGTCCAGATCGACCCGCGCCATCGCCGGGCGGAGGTCGCGTTCCACGTCGCGCCCGGCCCACCGACGCGGGTCGGCGACGTCCGCGTCGAGGTCAACGCGCCGCCTGACGTCGCCGGCACCATCCCCATCGAACCGATCGCGGCCGCGGCCGGGCTCGAGCGCGGCTCGCGCTTCTCGGGCGAGCGCCTCGCGGACGGGCAGCACGCGGTCTTCGGCCTCGGCGCGTTCGCCACGGTGGAGGCGCGCTCGAACCCGTTGCGCGACGCGGGCGGGCAGTGCACGGGCGTCGTCGACGTGACCATCCGCGTCACGCCGGGGCGCGCGATCCGATACGGCGTCGGCGTCGGGCTGCAGAGCGGCGTGGTGTCGACGACGAGCACAGACCTGAACGACGTCCCGGAATGGGACGGGCATCTGCTGCTCTTCTTCGAGCACCGCAACTTCCTCGGGGGGCTGCGCAAGCTGCGTATCGAAGAGCGGCCGCGGATCGTCTTTCGCGACGCGTTCCCCCGGCCGACGACGCCGTCTCCGGGCAACGACCTGCGGGTCGAGCTGCGACAGCCGGGCTTCCTCGAGCCGAGGACGACGCTGCGGATCGCGGCGCAGTGGAGCCTCGCGCCCGATCCGAACAGCCGCGAGCGCACCCTGCGCCACGACCTCGACGCGAGCGTCGGCCTGAGCCGCCCCTTCTTTCGCGGGCGGCTCCTGCTCTCGGGCGCGCTGCACGCGGACCTGCTCGTCACCAAGGACATCGAGAACACCGGCTACCACCTGCTCTTCTTCCAGCAATACGCGCAGCTCGACCTGCGCGACGACTCGCGACGGCCGACCAAGGGGGTGTTCCTTTCGGTCGAGGCGCACGAGGCGGGGTGGCGCCGCGCGTCGACGTGGGACTACTTCCGCGTCACGCCGGAGGCGCGAGGGTACGTGCCGCTGCCGCTCGGGATGGTGCTCGCGATGCGCTTCGGCGTCGGCGCCATGTTCATCCTCCGCGCCGCCGACGACCCGAACAAGCCGAACGACCTCGACCCACGGAGCCGCCTGCTCGGCCCGAGCCGCTACCGCCTCCGGGGCGGCGGACCGACGAGCCACCGCGGCTTCGTCGCCGGTTACCTCGGCAGCCGCGACGGCAGCGCCGCCGAGCCCGAGTTCGCGCCGAACGACGGCGGGCTCCGGCGCTGGGAGGCGTCGATAGAGCTGCGCGCACCGCTCAGTGAGTCGGTCGGGATGGTCGCGTTCGCGGACTTCGGAGACGTGAACCGAGGCAAGCGGATCCGCTTCAACTACCTGCGCACCGCCGTCGGACTCGGCCTGCGGTACCAGACGCTCGTCGGACCGCTCCGCTTCGACATGGGGTGGCTCGTCCCCCACGCGCAGGTCGTCGGCCACTACGACGCCGACGACACGAACCACGACCCGAGCTTCACCGTGCAGTTCCGGCCGCGCGGGCGCATCCGCTTCCCCGGCGCGTGGCACCTCACGATCGGCGAGGCGTTCTGATGGCGCGGCTCCCGAAGGAGCGCGGCGGACGCCGGCGCCGCAGGTGCTGGGCTGCCCTCGCGCTGCTCGTCGGCGTGCCGGCGGCGCTCGCGCTGAGCGCCCTGTACCACCTCGACACCCCGCTCGGACACCGCGTCGTCGCGGAGCTGCTCGACCGGGAGGTCTCCGCGCTCATCCGCGGGCGCCTGGTCGTAGGTGGCGTCGAGCGCGCGCGCCTCGACGACATCGTCGTCCGCGACGCGGTGCTCTTCGACCCGCACGGGCGGCCGGTCATCACAGCCGACCGCATCACCCTCGCCATCGATCCCCTCGCCGCCCTGCGCGGCACGCTGCGCTTCTCGAAGGCGCACCTGTCGACCGGAGACCTGCACCTGCTCCCGGGCGACGCGGACCTGCCGAGCTTCGTCGATGCGCTTGAGCCGTCGGGACCGCCGAGCCCACCGAACGCAGCGCCGGGTCTGCACGCGATCGTCGACGACATGCGCCTGCGGGACCTGCGCATCCACGGGCAGGCCCTCGGGCTCTCGGGTCTGCGCATCGAGCACACCAACGTGCACATGGGGATGGAGTTCGGCGCCGCGATGGATCTCGCGTTCTACGGAGCGACGGGAGACATCCGCGGGCCCTTCCCTTTTCCCTCCCAGCTCGACGCGGTCGTCGGCCATGTCTACGACGACGCGCGCGGCGTGCGGCTGCACGTGCGGGTCCACCGCGACGAGGAGCACGCGCGCGCGAACGTGCGCTACGCGCCGCGAGGGCTCCACGGGCCGCGGCCGGTGCCGGCGGACACGCCCTACGACCTCGATCTGCTGATCCACGCCGACCCCGTCCGCGCACAGACCGTGCGCGAGCTCGGCTTCACGTGGGCCGAGTCGCTGCTCGGGCAAGCGCGGGGCTTCGTGCGTCTCGACGGGCCCATCGACGCGCTGCGCCTGCGCGCGCAGCTCTCGACCGACGGCGGCGAGGTGCGTCTGCGGGGCGTCCTCCCGGTCGACGGGGCGTTCGTCGTCGACGCCCGGTCACCGGGGCTCGACGTGGCGCGCGTCTTGTCCGGCCTGCCCGACGTGCACGTCGGCGGCGAGGTGACGCTCCGCGGGGTCGCGGCCGACCTCACGCCGACCGGCGCGACGAGCCCGTCGCCCTCCCCGGCCTCAGCCGTCACGCACATCGAGACCAAGCTCGGCGCGTTCGCGTATCAGGGCTTCACGATACCGCCGACCCACATGCGCGGCGCGTTCGACGACGAGGGCCTGCGGGTCGAGAGCCTCGACGCGACCGGGGGCCGGATGCGCTTTCATGCCTCGGGCCGCTTGAGCGACTCCGGCGCCCTCACGGCGAGCGCCAGGGGTTACGTGCCGCGGCTGTCGAGGGACTCCAACTTCGCGCGCTGGTTCGATCGGAGGGCGCGCGGATCGCTCCGCTTCGACGTGCGCTTGCAGTGGCGGCCGAGCGGGCGCGTCGTGGTCCGCGGCTCCGGCGCCGTGACGGAGGTCACGCTCGGGGCGGTGTCGGCGCGCCGCCTCGCGGTGAAGGGCTCGGTGCGTGGGTCGCCGGCGGCGCCCAGCGTCGATCTCGACCTCGCCGCGGAGGGGCTGACGCTCGACGGCTACACGCTCGGCGACGGCGACGCGCGTGTGGTCGGGGGGCCGTCGCGCTACCGCGTGAAGCTCGCGACGCGGGGCCGCGTGCCGGAGCCGGGAGGCGCCGGCGCCGTGTCGAAGCACGCGCACCGCCACGTGCTGGTCGACGCGACGGTCGGCGTGCGCGGTGACCGGTACACGCTCGACGCGTCCCGGGTCGAGCTCGGCGTCGACCACCTCACCTGGCGCGGGGCGGTCGAGGGCGTGACGCTCCGCTTCGGCGACGCGCTGCAGATCGACCGCGCGCGGCTCACGTGCGGCGCGCAGCGGTTGGACCTCGGCGGCCGCATGTCCCTGCGCACGCGGGCGACGCGCGGCGCGGACGCCATCACGCTCGACGTGCAGCAGCTCGATCTCGCGACGCTGCGCACGCTCTTCCCCGAGCTCTCCGCGATCCCTGCCGGGCTCGCCGGGTTCGCCGACGCGCACATCACGCTCGGCGGCCACCTGCTGAGCGCCCCGCGCGTGGGCGCCGAAGGCGTCGTCCGAGACGGCGCCGTCGGGAGCGTCTCGCACGCCGGCGTCACGTACCGCGTCGCGTACGCCCCGGGCAGCCTCGAGCTCGACGGACAGCTCGACCTCGGCGCGCGCGGCGGCGCGTCGATCCACGCGACGGGCGTGCTCGACCGCCGCGCCCCCTCCATCGCGGCCGCGCTCCGCGGGGGCGTGTACACCGCGGACCTCCGCGCGGCGGGCCTCGACCTGGCGCTCGCGAAGGACCGCTGGGACGCGGCGCGGTTCCCGCTGCCGACCGGGCAGGTGAGCGGCTCGCTCCACGTCACCGGCCCGCTCGACTCCATGGCGTTCAAGGGCGCGCTGTCCGTCCCGAAGCTGGGCCTGCAAGGCGTCGAACCGATCGGCGCCCACGCACGCTTCAGCTACGCGTACGGCACGTTGAACGCCACCGTCGCGACGGCGGATGACAGGGGGCCCCTCATCGACGGCGAGGTGAGCCTGCTGGTCGACCTCGGCACGCTGCTCGCCGACCCGAGCGCGGCCGTCGAGGCGCTCGGCATCTCGCCCTGGCGCGTGTCGCTGCGCCTCGCGCCCCGGAAGCTCGACTGGATCGGAGGCAAGCTCGCGGCGAAGCTCCCGGTCCCGCTCTCCGACCTGCGCGTCGGAGCGAGCCTCGTGCTCTCGGGCGGCGCGCTCGAGACGCGCGGCGACCTCGACGTGGCCTTCGACTGGGCGGGCAAGCTCACCGACGACCTCTGCGCGCAGGACGCGAGCCCGCGCGCGACGCTGCACGCCTCGCTCGCCGGCGGCGAGACGACCGCGTCGCTCGTCGGCATGACCGGCACCCGGCAGATCTTCTCCGTGGCGGCCTCCGCGAGGACGCCGCTCGAGCAGTGGCTCACGAGCGCGCACATCGTGGCGCCGCCGGTCACCCACCTCGTCGCGACGCTCCCGCCGTCGCAGGCGGAGTCGCTGCCCTTGCTCTGTCACTACGCGAGCGGTCCCATCCAGGGTCGGCTCGTGCTCGACGGCCTCTTCGGCGCGACGCCGAGCGCGAAGCTGGTCGTCGCCTCGACGGGCCTGCGGCTGCGGCGCGTGGCGCGCGCGCGGCGACACCAGACGCGCGCGGCGATCGTCGAGGCGCCCGCGGCGGGGCTGCTGGTGCAGGCCGACCTCTCCTCGACGACCGCGACGGGCGAGCTTCGTGCGAGTTGGCCCGGCGGCGCGAAGGGCAACCTCTTCGTGCACGCGCCGATACAATGGGACGCCTCGCACCTCGTCCCGGCGCTGGCCGAGGCGGGCGCCTTCGACGCGAAGCTCGTCGCCCATGAGATGCCGCTCGCCGCGGCGCTCGCCTGGCTGTCGAGCGCGGTCGAGGCGAAGGGGACGATCGACGGCGAGGTCAGCGCCAATGGCACGGTCGAGGCGCCCAACCTCGCCGGGCGGCTGCGCCTCACCGGCGCGAGCGTCACGCTCCCCACGGTCGGCCAGCGCCTGCAGCGCGCAGGCGCGACGCTCGTCTTCGAGGGCGACACGCTCCTCGTCCCCGACGTCGCGGGACAGCGCCTGTCCGTCTGGGACGGGGACGGCCACGTGGTCGCCTCGGGCACGTTGCAGCTCGACGCGCTCCGCCCGGCCTCCGCGACGGTGACGCTCGCCGCGACGCGCTTCCCGGTCCGCGAGGAGGGGTCGATCGTCGCACGCCTCACCGGGACGATGCGGGGCGCCGCGAAGTTCGGGCCGACCGGTATGAAGAGCCAGGTCGAGGTCGAGCGCCTCGACGTGGCGCTGCCCGAGCAGAGCGCAACGACCCCGATCGACCTCGCGCCGAACCCCGACGTGCACGTGCTCGGTGAGGCCGGCGCCCCGCCGCCCGCCGCATCCGGTAAGCCGGTCGTCGTCCGCCTGGTGGCGAGCCGCCCCCCGATCGACATCCACCGAGACGACTTCGCGGCCAAGGTCGAGGCGCAGCTCGAGCTCACCTACCGCGAGCCCGATCTGCGCGTGCGGGGCGACGCGCGGATCGTCCAGGGCTACTTCGAGGTCTTCGGTAAGCGCTTCAATGTCGAGCAGGGCTCGCTGCTCTTTCAGGGCGGCGAGCAGCTCGACCCGGAGGTGCAGCTCGTCGCGTCGCACAAGCTCACCGGCTCCGGCGAGGTCACCGTCACCGCCTCCGGGACGCTCAGCAACCCGCGCATCCTCTTCGGCACCTCGAGCGGCGAGGCGGCGACGCAGGCGGAGATCATCCAGCTCCTGATCACGGGCCAGTCGCACCAGGGCCGCGCCGAGGTCGACCCCGACGAGGCGAGCCGACAGGCGAGCGGCTTCCTCGCCGGCGTCGTGGGCGGCGTCCTGACGGTCGCGCTCCGCGAGCAGTTCGGACGCTTCGTGCCGAACATCTCGCTCGAACAAACCGAGACGAGCGGCACGCGCATCCGCGCCGGGTTCAACGTGAACCAGCTCATCCCGAAGTGGCTCCGGAAGGTCGTGCGCGGGATGTACGTCGAGGGCTTCTTCACCGCGGCGGGCGCCGAAGACGAGCGCTCCGTCGCCGGTGAGTCCCAGCCCGGCGGAGGCTTCTTGGTGGAGCTTCAGTTCCCGTTCAATCTGATCGCCACGGGCCAGTTCGCGCGGGCCAACTCGAGCACGTGGAGCATCGACCTCACCTGGGAGCCGTGACGGCTCGGACGACACGAAGTTGCCTCCCGGCGCGCGCCGCGCCATGACGACGACGATGCACAGGAAGCTCTTCGGGACCGACGGGGTCCGCGGCGAGGCAAACGCCGGGGACATCACGCCCGAGACCGCGTTCCGCATCGGCGCGGCCGTCACGTATCAGGCGCGCGCCCGCGTCTCTCACGCGCCCCGCGTGGTCATCGGCAAAGACACCCGCCTGTCCGGTTACCTGCTCGAGACCGCGCTCGCGTCCGGGGTGTGCGCGCTCGGCGGTCGCGTGCTCCTCTCCGGTCCGCTGCCGACGCCCGCCATCGCCCACCTCACCACGACGATGCGGGCCGACGCCGGCGTGGTGATAAGCGCGTCGCACAACCCCTACCACGACAACGGCATCAAGATCTTCGGCGCCGATGGCTTCAAGCTGCCGGACGAGACGGAGCTCGAGATCGAGCGCCTCATCGAGGGCACCGAGCTCGACACGAACCGCCCCACGGGGGCCCGCATCGGGCGCGCGGAGCGGCTCGACGACGCGGTCGGCCGCTACGTGACCTTCGTGAAGTCCGCCTTCCCGGCGGACCTGACCCTCGAGGGTCTGCGCATCGTCGTCGACGCGGCGCACGGCGCGGCCTATCGCACCGCGCCGCTCGTCTTCAAAGAGCTCGGCGCCGAGGTGGTCACGATCGGCGCGAACCCGACCGGCAAGAACATCAACCACCGCGTCGGCGCGCTGCACCCGGACGCGTGCGCGCGCGAGGTCGTCCGCCGCAAAGCCGACCTCGGCGTCGCGCTCGACGGCGACGCCGATCGCGTGATCCTGGTCGACGAGCAGGGGGACGTCATCGACGGCGACGCCGTGATGGCCCTCTGCGCGACGCGGATGCTGCGCGCGCGCAAGCTCAAGCGGCGCACGCTGGTCGCGACCGTGATGAGCAACCTCGGCCTCGAGCAGGCGATGGAGCGCGAAGGCGGCAAGCTCGTGCGCTGCCCAGTCGGCGATCGCTACGTCGTCGAGATGATGCGCTCGCGCGGCTACAACTTCGGCGGCGAGCAGTCCGGCCACCTGATCTTCCTCGACCACGCGACCACGGGCGACGGGCTCGTCGCGGCCATGCAGGTGCTGGCGATCGCGCTGCGCGAGAGCCGGCCGCTCTCGGAGCTGACGCAGGGCGCGATGGAGCGGCTCCCGCAGATCCTCGTCAACGTCCCTCTCAGCGAGCGGCGCGCCCTCGAGGAGATGCCGAAGACCCAGGCGGCGATCGCCGCGGCGGAGGCCGAGCTCGGGACGAGCGGGCGCGTGCTGGTCCGCTGGAGCGGCACGGAGCCCAAGCTCCGCGTCATGATCGAGGGTCCCCAACACGACGCCATCGAGACGCTCGCGCGTGGGATCGCGGCCGAGGCGAAGCGAGACGTCGCGAGCCCCATGTAGCGGCCCGTCGACCCACCGGCGCCGCCGCGCGCGCGGCGCGAAGGCCCTTCGCTACCGCGCCGTCAGGCTCACGGCTTCCGCGCGAAGGGCGCCTTGATGACGACGACCTGCGCCGGCGTGACGCTCGCGACGTCGATGCCCTGCGGGACGCCGCGCAGGCGCACCGGCAGCTCCGCCGCGCCTTGACCCGGATCCACCGCGGAGACGTCGACCATCGGGACGATCTGGTCCGGGTCGAGCCCGTTCAGTCGGTCGGGCGGCCCGCGGAGCACGACGTTGACGCGGCGCGGGCGGATCTTCCGCACCTCGCCGCCGGTGGCGAGGATCTCGAGGCGCGACAGCTTGCGCTCCTCGACATCCTGCGTCGCGTGCATCCGCACCTCGACCGTCGACGTGTCTCGGTACTCTGCGAAGGGGGGCAACGACGCGAGCCGCACGGTCCACGCGTTGCTCCCGGGCTGCAGGTCCGAGAGGTCGACGGCCTGCGTGTCGACGTCATGGAGGTCCGCGAGCGTGTCTTTCGGGCCCGTGACCACGACACGGTCGGGCGCGATGACCGGATCGGCGGAGAGCAGCAGCCCCTTCGGCGGCTTGCCGATCGTGCGGAGGTTGACCGGCACGTCGACCTGCGCGCGCTTCACCCACCGGAGATCGACGGAGGTCGGCGCAATCTGCGTGATCGCCACGCCCGCCGGCAGGTCGAAGTCGCTCGGGGAGAAGTAGTAGTGCTCCTGCGAGGGGTCGTGCACCTTGAGCTCGACCGGCGCGAGGTCGTTCGGGTTGATGCTGTTGAGCTGAGCGCGTGTGCCGCTGAGCGTGAGGCGGATGCGATCCGGGATCTCGCTCACGAGCATCAGATCCTTCGCGTCGCCGGGCGGCACCGCGACCACGCCGACGAAGACGTTGCGGCGCAGATCCTCGGCCCCGTGCACGACCGAGAAGAGCACCACCGCGATGAATATGGAGCTCAGCTTGAGCCCGACGTTCCGCGTCACGGCGCCGTGCAGGAAGTCGAGCCAGCCCCCGCGTCGCGTCATGGCGACTCCTTGGTCTCGGCGGTCACCGCCGCGGCGGGGCCGGTCGCGGCGGCCGCGTCCGCACCGGCCGCGCCTTGGGGCGCGGTCGACGCGCGGGCCTTGTCCTTGGTCTTCTTCGCGCGGCCCTCGGCGGGCGAGCCCGCCTTGCGATAGAAGAGGCCGAACAGCGCGTTCCGGAGCGACTCCCCGTCGAGGTTGCGCACGATGTTGCCCTCGAAGCACAGGGAGATCTCACCTCGCTCCTCGCTCACGACGACGGACACGGCGTCGCTCTCGCCGGTGATGCCGAGCGCCGCGCGGTGGCGGGTGCCGAGGTTGCGGTCGAGCTTGTCCGACGACGCCAGCGGCAGGAACGACCCGGCCTGCCACGCGCGCCAGTCGCGCACGATCACCGCGCCGTCATGAAGCGGGTTCTCGAAGCTCGGGATGAAGATGCTGTAGAGCAGCTCCTTCGTGATGGCGGCGTCGATCACCGTCCCGTGCTCGATGAATTCGTCGAGCGTCGCCCCGCGCTCGAAGACGATCAGCGCGCCGACGCGCTTCTGCGCGAGGAGCTGCACCGCCTTGATCACCTCCTCGATGACCAGCGTCTCGCGCGCCGTGCGTGTCGCGCGCAGAAAAGGCGTGCCCCCGGCGCCGACGCGCATCAGCGCGCGGCGAATGTCGTTCTGGAAGATGACGACGACGATGAGGACGATGTACGTCAGCATCGAGTTCAGGATCGTCCAGGTCGTCACGAGGCCGAGCTGCCTCGCGAGCGCGTAGCCGAGCGAGAGCAAGATGAGGCCGACCGCCATCTGCATCGCCCGCGTGCCGCGCAGGACGGCGAGCACCCAGTAGATCAGCGTCGCGACGATGCCGATGTCGATGCAGTCGCGCAGGATGAGCCACGGCGAGCGGTGGAAGAACGTCTGGACGGCGTCGAGGAGATGCACGGCGAGCTGGGTGATCGCGTCGGACATCACCGCACCCCGCGCCTCGCGAGGCCCGCGACCGCCCCGGTGAGCCTCACCGCCTGGACCGTCGCCGCTACCTCGTGCGCGCGCACGGCGTGGGCGCCGGCCATCGCGGCGATGACCGCGGCGGCGATCGACCCACCCTCGCGGCGATCGGGCGGCGCCTCGGCCCGGCCTGTGGCGGCGACGGCCTCGGCGGCGGGGACACCGGAGCGGCCCGGCTCACGGGCGGCGAGCTCGGCGATGAAAGACTTCCGCGACGCGCCGACGATCACCTTGTGGCCAGTGTCCACGAAGGCCGCGGTGCACGCCAGAAGCGCGCCGCTCTGCGCGGCGGTTTTCGCGAAACCGAGCCCGGGATCGAGCCAGACGCGCTCTCGCTCGAGCCCCGCCTCGAGGGCGCGCTCGACACCCGCGCGCAGCTCGTCCAGCACCTCGTCGAGCAACGACGCGTAGCGCGTGTTCGGTGGGGTCACCTCCCCTCGCCCGCGCGTGTGCATCAGCACGTAGTCGGCGCCATGCGCCGCCGCCACCTCGAAGAGCGCCCGATCCTGCCCGCCGCTCACGTCATTGACGACGCGCGCCCCGGCGCGAAGCGCGGCCTCCGCCACCTCGGGCTTGACGGTGTCGATCGAGACGGTGGCGCCCGCCGCCGCCAGCGCCTCGACGACCGGGACCACGCGCCGCGTCTCCTCGTCCGGCGAGACTCGCTGCGCCCCGGCGCCGTAGGTCTGCCCCTTGGGCCGCGACGACTCGCCGCCGACGTCGATGACCGCGGCCCCCTCGGCGAGCAGCCGCCGGCCCTGCGCGATGGCGGCGCGGGGGTCGAGGTAGGCGCCGCCGTCGCTGAAGGAGTCGGCCGTCACGTTGACGATGCCCCAAACCGCACACGCCGGCGCCGGCCCCCCGCTCATCGACGATCGCTCCGCTCAGCTAGCGCTCGGCGCCTCATGGGGACGGGGTTGAAAGATGGAGCTCTTCTTCTTGTCTTGCGCGTCGCGTCGCTTGTCCGCGTAGGTCGGGATCACGACCTTGTCCTGCGGCGGCAGCGGCCGACCCGCGATGGCGGCCTCGAGCTCGGCGTGGCCGAGCGTCTCCCGCTCGAGCAGCGCCTCGGCGATGACCTCGAGCTTGTCGCGGTTGTCGGCGAGCACCTGGCGCGCGCGGTCGTACTGCGCCTGGATGATGCGCCGCACCTCGTCGTCGATCTCCTTGGCGGTCTCCTCGGAGTACACCTTGTGGTGCGTCGCGCCGAGGAAGCCCGTCTCCTCCTTCTCGACGTACGCGAGCGGGCCGAGACGATCGCTCATCCCCCACTCGGTCACCATCGAGCGGGCGAGCTGCGTCGCCTTGCGGAAGTCGTCCGAGGCGCCGGTGGTGAGCTGATTGAAGACGAGCTCTTCAGCGATGCGGCCGCCGAGCGCCATCGCGATGCGGTCGCGGACCCAGTCGGCCGAGTAGCTCATCTGGTCCTCCTTCGGCAGCGACATCGTCAGGCCGAGCGCGGGACCGCGCGGGATGATCGTGACCTTATGGATGGGGTCGTGGTGCGGGAGCATCCACGCGACGAGGGTGTGGCCCGCCTCGTGATACGCCGTCGTGCGCCGCTCGCGCTCGCTGATGACCATCGACCGGCGCTCGGAGCCCATCATGACCTTGTCCTTGGCCATCTCGAAGTCGAGCATGCTGACGGAGTCTTTGTCCTGGCGTGCGGCGAGGAGCGCGGCCTCGTTGACGAGGTTCTCGAGGTCGGCGCCCGAAAAGCCGGGCGAGCCCCGCGCGATGACGTCGAGATCGACGTCCGCCTCGAGCGGCACCTTGCGCGTGTGCACCCCGAGGATGCCGAGCCGGCCGGTGAGGTCCGGGCGCGGGACCATGATGCGCCGGTCGAAGCGCCCAGGCCGGAGGATCGCCGGGTCGAGCACGTCGGGGCGGTTGGTGGCGGCGATGATGATGACGCCGTCGGTCGACTCGAAGCCGTCCATCTCGACGAGGAGCTGATTGAGCGTCTGCTCGCGCTCGTCGTGGCCACCGCCGAGGCCGGAGCCCCGGTGGCGCCCCACCGCGTCGATCTCGTCGATGAAGATGATGCACGGGGCGTGCTTCTTGCCCTGCTCGAAGAGGTCCCGGACGCGTGAGGCGCCGACGCCGACGAACATCTCGACGAAGTCCGAGCCGGAGATGCTGAAGAAGGGCACGCCGGCCTCGCCCGCGATGGCGCGCGCGAGGAGCGTCTTACCCGTACCGGGGGCGCCCATGAGCAGGACGCCCTTCGGGATGCGGCCGCCGAGGCGCTGGAACTTCTTCGGTTCCTTCAAGAACGCGATGATCTCCTCGCAGTCGTCCTTCGCCTCGTCGATGCCCGCCACGTCGGCGAAGGTGACGCGGTTTTGCGTCTCGTTCAGCAGTCGAGCCCGCGACTTGCCGAAGCTCATCGCCTTGCCGCCCGAGTTCTGGAGCTGGCGCATGAAGAAGAAGAAGAGCCCCAGCAGGAGGATCATCGGGACCCAGGTCGCGAGGATGCTCGTCCAGAAGGCGTTCTGGTCTTCGGGCTCCACCCGCGTCGGGATGTCCGCCTTCAGCAACTGGTCGTCGACTTTGGTCCCCGACAGGCCGTAGGCGGCGCGCTCTTGCTCCTTGCCCTCGTCCTTGTACTTGTAGACGTACTTGTTGCTCGAGCGGTTGGGGTGGATGACCACGCTCTCGACGTGCCCGGCAGCGACGTCCGAGACGAACTCGCTGAAAGCCACCGGCTTCGGCTGGTCGCGCGGCATGAACTTCCAGATCAGCGCGAAGATCATGATGAGCATGACCCACAGCAGCAGAGTCTTATGGCTTTGTTTCACGTCGACCTCGGGCGGCGAGACAGCGCACCGGCGAATTCCGGCGCCTACCCCGGGCATTGTAGTAGCAAACGCTACTGCTTCTCTCTTGTGGGTCGCGATTCCCCGCGGCGCAACCCCTCGGAATCGTCCGCGCCGCCCGCCGCCGGGCCGGCGTGGTCCGCGTGGCCGCGGGCGTCGGGCTCACGGCGGACGATCAGCGCCTCCTCCGCGCGGCGAGCGACCCACCCGCCGCCGAGCCGGACCGCCTCCTCCCGGGCCTGTGCGTCACCCTCCGGGCGCGAGAGCATGCGGTCGATCGCCTCGACCTGAGCGCGCGACGGCAGGCGCCCCGTCGCCCCCTCGACGAGGACGCGGAGCGCTGCCCGGCGCAGCGGCTCGGGGGCGGCTCCGAGCGCCGCAACGAGGGCGCGCACGCCTTGGTTCGGGTCGCTCGAATCGTCGGCCGAGGGTGCGCCGGCACGCTGCGCCAGCGCCCGCGCCTCGGCGTCGACCCACGCCGTCAGCGCCCGCGCCTCGTCGGACAAGTCGCTGAGATGACCTAGCAAGGCGGGATCCTCCTCGAGGAGCCGGGGCAGGAGGTCGGTGCGTACGCGGGTCCGCAAGAAGCCGCGGTCGGCGTTCGACGGGTCACGCACCGCGGACAAGCGCCGATGGGACAGATAGGTCTCGACCTGCGCGCGGGTGCAGTCGAGGAGCGGGCGGATGACCCCGTCCGCGCGCCGCGGGACGATCGCGCCGAGCCCCCGCACGCCCGCGCCCCGGAGCAAGCGCGCGAGGACCGTCTCAGCCTGATCGTCGCGCGTGTGGCCGACGGCGACGCGCGCGCCGCGACGCGCGCCGGGATGCTGCGCCGCGAGCTCGAACAAGGCGCCGTACCTCCCGCGCCGCGCCGCGGCCTGCAGCGAGCCCTCCGGCCGCGGCGCGACGGTGACCCGCAGCCCGACGAAGGGCACCCCAAGCGCCGCCGCGAGGCGCCCCACCCCCTCGACCTCCGTGGCCGCCTCCGCCCGCAGCCCGTGGTCGATCGACGCCGCGTGCAGGGTCACCCCGAGCTCGGGCGCGAGGTGGGCCAACACGTCGAGCATCGTCACCGAGTCGGGACCACCCGAGCACGCGACGACGACGTGATCACCCCGCTCGAGCAGCCCCCGTTCGCGCACCGTCCGTCGGACGGTGGCGACGAGCGCGTGCGTGTCCGGCAATCAGGCGCTCAGAAGACGCCGGAAAAGAGCGCGACGTGCAGCTCGGCGTGCTGGTTGCCGCCGTAGTGCTCGAGCTCGACGTCTGTGTAGGTCTGGGCGATGGAGACGCCCGGCGCGCGCAGCTCGAGCCCGGCTGAGGTGAGGCGCAGCGCACCGGTGCCCACGTCGACCCCGAGCGCCGCGCGGTCCATCTGCGCGCGCGTGAGGTCGAGCACCGCCTGGACCGCGTTCTGCCCTCGTACGCCCGCGACCGGCTTCTCGTCGCCCGGCTTGTAGCGGGTGAGCGCGACGGTCGCCACGACGGTGGGGACGAACATCGCGATGCTGCCGACGAGCACGCCGACCGCGGCCTTGCTGTGGCCCTTGTCGTCGATGGCGAACCACCCGACCGCGGCGCCGGCGCCGGCCCCGACGATCGGGAAGACCGTGAGCGCCCAGGCCTTGTCGAGGCCGGCGAGCGCGGGCACGATCAGACCGACCTCGGCACCGAGGATGCCGAGCCCGATCGTGCCCTTCGGCTTCGCGTCGATGGTCGAGCGCTTCGCCGTGGTGGGCGTGACGGTCTGGGCGAGCGCGGCCCGTGGAGAGGCCGCGGCCCCGACCGACAGAGCTGCGCAGAGCGCCGCGATGGCGCCGGTCCGGATGTCAGGCAAGACGTTCCTCCGTGCGAACATCGGCCGGAGCTTAGCGACACTGCGCGAGCAGGGCAACAGGTCGGCCGAACGATTGGGTGGCGCGGGAAGCGGTGTAAGCTCCCGGCAGGGAGATGCCGCGCATGAAGGAACGAGATTATCAGCACATCCGCGTCTCGCACGAGGGCGCGGTCGCGACCCTCACGCTCGACAACCCGGCGCGCAAGAACGCGCTCGGCCCCGGTAGCGTCAACGAGCTGCTGTGGGCGCTCGACGACGCCGCGGCCGATGAGGGTGTGCGCGTGGTGGTCCTGACGGGCGCCGGAGGGGTCTTCAGCGCGGGCGCGGACCTAAAGCAGGTCGGCGCGACGACCGACCTGCCCGCGCGAGGCGACTTCGCGGACCTGCTGCTTCGCTTCACGACGCTCGGTAAGCCCACGATCGCCCGCGTGCCTGGCTACGCGATGGGTGGCGGGCTCGGGCTCGTCGCGAGCTGCGACTTCGCGATCGCGTGCGAGGACGCCACCGTCGGCACGCCCGAGGTCAAGCGCGGGCTGTGGCCGATGATGATCATGGCGGTGCTCTCGCGCATCGTCCCGCGCCGCAAGCTCCTGAAGATGATGCTCCTCGGAGACCGGCTGAGCGCGGCCGAGGCGCTCGACCACGGGCTCGTCACGGAGGTCGTCCCCGCGGGCGAGCTGGACGACGCCGTCGCCGCGCTCGCCGCGCGGCTCGCGGCGCAATCTCCGACCGCCATGCGCGTCGGGCTCGCCGCGTACCACGCGCAAGGTGACCTCTCGCTCGCAGAGGCGCTCCCCTTCTTGCGCGAGCGCTTCGGCGAGCTGCTCGCCTCGGAGGACGCGCGCGAGGGGCTGCGGGCGTTCGCGGAGAAGCGCGAGCCGCGCTGGACCGGCCGCTGAGGGGCGGAGGGCTGCCCGGCGGGCTCAGTCGCGCGCGGCGAGCGCCTCGACCGACAGCTCGAGGGCGTCGCCCCCACGGTAGTCGTCCGGATACAGCTCCCCGACCGCCCAGATGGCGCCCCGCAGCGCGTCGGCACGGCCCCCCTGCCCCGGCGCGAACGCGCCGACCCGCCGGCCGCCCACATCCAGCTCGAGCTTGAGGTGGCTGCCGTCGGCACCCACCGCCCGCGCCGCGTGCACCTGCGCTGCGAGCGCGAAGAGCGGCGCAGGGTTGGCCTCACCGAGCGGCTCGAGGAGCTGGAGGTCTTCGAGGCTCGGCAGGGCCAGCGTCTCGCCGAGCGTCGCGTCGACCACTGGTACGCGCGGCGAAGGTTGGTCCACGCGCTCGGCCCGCCGCGCCGCCCGGCTCGCCGCGACCGCCTCGGCGAAGCCGTCGCGAAACGCCTCGAAGCGGCCGGGCCGGATGGACATCCCCGCGGCCGCGCGGTGCCCGCCGAAGAGCTCGAGCGACTCCGCGCACCGGGCGAGGCAGGCGTGGACGTCGGTGAGGCCGTCGCCGCGGACGCTCCCTTGGCCCGCGCGGCCGTCGAGCGCGAGGACTGCGACCGGCACGCGGAACCTGTCGGCGAGCCGCGCCGCGACGATCCCGACGACACCCGGGTGCCAGCCCTCGGCGCCGACGACGACACCGCCCGCCGGCTCCGCGCCGTACACGGCCTCGACCTGCGCCATCGCGGCGTCGGTCGCCTCGCGGCTGAGCACCTTGCGCCGGTCGTTCAGGCGCTCGACCTCGCGGGCGAGGGTCCGCGCGCGTGCCGGATCCCGCGCGCGGAGCAGTTCCAGGGTGACGCTCGCCTCACCGAGGCGGCCCGGGGCGTTCAGCCTCGGGGCGAGCTTGAAGGCGATCGTCCGGCCCCCGATCGGAGCACCGGGGCGCAGTCGGGCGAGGCTTCGGAGCGCGGCGACGCCCGGGCGCGCCCGCGCGGAGGCGAGCGCCCGCAGCCCCGCCCGCACGAGCCGGCGGTTGTCGCCGTCGAGCGGCGCGACGTCGGCGACGGTGCCGAGCGCGACGAGGTCGAGCCACCCGCGCACGTCGAGCCTGCTGCCGAGCTCCGCGCGGACCGCCGCGGCGATCGAGAGCGCGAGCCCGGCGCTGGCGAGCCCCTTGTATGGAAAGCCGCACTCGGGCCGGTGCGGGTTCAGGAACGCGTCGGCCGGCAGCGGAGCGCTCGGGACGAGGTGATGGTCGATGACGACGACGTCGACCCCGCGCGCCTTCGCGCGGGCGATCCGCTCGTGGTCGCTCGAGCCGCAGTCGCAGGTGACGAGCACGGCGGGACCCGCCTCGAGGCAGCGGTCGAGCGCCGCGTCGCTCAGCCCGTAGCCTCCGTCGAAGCGGTTCGCGACGAGCGCCGCGACCTCCGCGCCGAGCGCCTCGAGCACGTCCGCGAGGATGGCCGCGCTCGTCGTGCCGTCGACATCGTAGTCGCCGAAGACGACCACGCGCTCCGCGCGACGCGCGGCGTCCGCCAGCCGGGCGGCCGCCTCCGCGCGACCGGCCATCGCGTCGGGCGGCGTGAGGCCTGACAGGCGCGCGTCGAGGAACCCTCGCGCCGCGCCCACCTCGCCGTAGCCGCGGTGCATGAGCACCTGCGCGACCGCCGCCCCGACCCCGAGCCTCGCGCCGAGGTCCGCGGCGCGCGCGGCCTCGCCCGGACGGACCGAGAACGCCCCGCAATCGAGCGGCCGTGGCCCAGGCGCCGAGCCACCAACGGGCGCGTCACCGGCGCCGGAGGTGCTCGCGTCCGGCCCCGCCGAGGTCAGGCCTTGCCCTGCGCGCGCGACGACGCGCCCGAGCGGCGCGCCCGCGCCTCTTCGCTGAAGAAGCGCGTGTCGAACCACTCCGTGATCGGAGACGCGATGTAGATCGACGAGAACGTGCCGATGACGATGCCGATCATCAGCGCGAAGGTGATGTCCTGGATGACGGGCGTGCCCCAGATGAAGAACGCGGTCACCGAGACGAGCGTCGTGCCCGACGTGAGCAGGGTGCGCGACAGCATCTGCGAGGTGCTGACGTTGATCAGCTCGCGCAGCGGCGTCCCGCGCATGCGGCCCATGTTCTCGCGTATTCGGTCGTAGACGACGATGGTGTCGTTGATGGAGTAGCCCATGACCGTGAGCAGCGCCGCGACCGTCGTGAGGTTGATCTGCTTGTGAAGCAGGACGTAGATGCCGAGCGTGATGAACGCGTCGTGGCACATCGCGATGACCGCTCCCGGCGCGAAGCGCAGGTCGAAGCGGAACGCGATGTAGACCATGATGAAGGCCACGGTGTAGAGCAGCGACTGGATGGCGGCGTTTCGGAGCTGCTGGCCGGCCTTCGGCCCGACCCACTGCACCTGGAGCGGGTCGCCCGGCCCGCGCGCGCCGAACGCCTGCTGGAGCTGGTGGACGACCTCGTCGCCGATGCCTACCAGGCGCGCCTCGTAGCGGTGATCGGACGTCTTGCCGAACTGGGTGACGTCACGGACCTTCGCGCTGGTCGCGTGCAGCGCGTCCGACACCTCGGAGATCGGGACCTCTTTGCTGAGGCGGAGCGACAGCTTGTCGCCACCCGGGGAGAACTTCACCTCTTCGACCGTGTCCGCGCCGAGGCTCTTCTGGATCTGCGCCTCTATCTGGTCCTTCTCGTTCTCAGGCAGCGACGAGATCTCGCGGATGCGCAGGATGTACTCGTTCGGGTGACCCTCGACCGCGACCACGTCGGGGCGGTCGTGGCCGAGCTTCGTCAGCGTATCGCGGATCTCGGACGAGCTGACGTTCCCGTGAAAGGCGAGCTGGATCTCGGTGCCGCCCGCGAAGTCGATGCCGTACTGCGGCCCAGGCCACACGATGAGGGCGAAGGCGCTCGCGAAGAGCAAGAACAGCGACACCGAGATGACGCGCCCTCGGTAGCGCATGAAGTCGATGTAGGTGCCGGGCTTGACGATTTCCATGAGCTACCCCACCCGCAAGCGCTCGACGCGGAGCCCGCGAACCAGCCAGTCCATCATGACCTTCGAGCAGAAGACGCCCGTGAAGAGGGAGGTCACGATGCCGATCATCAGCATCACGGCGAAGCCCTTGATGGGGCCGGTGCCGTACTGAAAGAGCACGACGCCGGCGATGAAGGTCGTGAGCTGGCTGTCGAAGACGGACCAGAACGCGCGACCGAAGCCCTGATCCACGGCGGACCTCGGGGACTTCCCGCCGGCTAGCTCCTCGCGTATGCGCTCGGTGATGAGCACGTTCGCGTCGACCGCCATGCCGACCGTGAGCGCGATCGCGGCGATGCCAGGGAGCGTGAGGGTCGCCTCGAACGCCGCCATGATCGCGAGGATGAAGAGGAGGTTCAGCAGGACCATGACGTCGGCGACCAGCCCCGCGACCTCATAGTAGATGGCCATGAAGAGCAGCACTAGGCCGATGCCGACGAGCGCGCCCTCGGTGCCCTGGGCGACCGAGTCCTTGCCGAGCGTCGGGCCGATGAGCTGCTCGTTGCCGGGCCGCAGCGGCGCGGGCAGCGCGCCGGCGCGCAGGACCACGACGAGATCCTTCGCCTCTGCGAGGAGCTGGTTGTAGTCGAGGAAGCTGCCGAGCGTGATCTGGCCGCGACCGCCGCCGATGCGCTCCTGGATGTTCGGGGCCGAGGAGACGACGTCGTCGAGGACGATCGCCATCCGCCGGTGGACGTTGCGACCGGTCAGGTCACCGAAGCGTCGCGCGCCGGTCTGGTTGAACTGCATCGTCACGATCGGGCGGTTGCCCTGCTGCGAATCGAAGGCGACGTTCGCGTCCTGGACGTCCTCGCCCGTGACGTTCGAGATCTTGAAGACGTAGTACGTCCGCCAGGCTTCTTCTTTGGCCCCGCTCTGGCTGGACTCGCCGATCGGCCCGAGGAGGAGCTGGTGGTCCTCCGGCACGGGGAGCGTGTCGACGAACTTCTGCAGGTGGGCGCGGGCATCCTCGCCACGCGCGACGAAGTAGCCGACGGTGACCTGCGGCTTGCTCTCGCCCGCGGCGACGGTCTCCGTCTGGTATTCGATGCCTTTGGGCATCTTGTCGCGGAAGTCGCCCGCGAAGTTGGTGTCGTCGTCGACGATCTTGAACTCGAGCTTCGCCGTCCGGCTGATGATGGAGCGGATGCGGTCGAAGGTCTTCTGGTCGGCGCCGGGCAGCTCGACGACGATGTTGCTCGCCTGACCGACGACGGACGCCTCACGCAAGCCGAGCTTGTCGATGCGCTGACTGACCGTCTTGACGGCCTGCTGGACCGCCGTCGCCCGCAGCTTGTCGAGCTGATCGTCGCGCATCGCGAGCACGAAGACGCCATCGCGGCTGCTCTTGATGCGCAGCTCCGACAGCCCGTGGTCGTTCAGCCAGTCGCGGTCGAAGCGCGCGGCCTTGCTCGGGTCCTTGAAGGTCACCCGGACCGATCGGTCGCCGACGTTCTTCACCTCGACCTGCTCGTGGACCTTCTGGAGCTGTTCACGGCCGACCTCGGGCGCCGCGTCCTTGTCGTAGACGCCGAGCAGCACGCCGAGGTCGCGCAGGAGGTTGTCCGCGTCGCGGTCGCGGCGATCGCGGATGTACTCGTCGACCTCGACGTCGTAGCTCAGGCGGAGGCCGCCGCGGATGTCGAGCCCTGGGCTGATCCGCCCCGGGAACCACTCCTGCACGAGCTTGGGCGCCGGGAGCCATTGTTGGAGGCTCGGCCAGAGCGCCAGCGCGGCCAGGACGGTCGCGAGCACGACGACAGAGCAGCGTAGGTACCAGCCTCTATCCATAGGTATGCTTCGTCGCGAGGCGCAGGCGGGCTGCGGCCTCAGCCCTTCTCTGTCTTGTCGGTCTTGCCGGCCTTGCCGTCGGAATCGTCGAGACGCTCGACCCCTGCCACGTGGGCTCTGAGCACGTTGATGCGCGTCCGGTCGGCGACCTGGAGCGTCACGTCGCGGTCGCCGAGCGCGGTGATCTCGCCGCGGATGCCGCCCGTGGTCCGGACGACGTCGCCCTTCTTCAGGGCCGCGAGCATGGCGTCTGTCTCGCGCTGGCGCTTCTGCTGGGGGCGGATGAGCAGAAAATAGAACACCGCCACCATCAGAACGGGCAGCGCGATGTTCATCATGCTGCCGCCCGCGCAGCCCACCGCGTGCTGCGCGCCGGCCTGCGCCGCGCCGGCCGCCGCGCCTGCTCCACCCGTGGGCGCTGCCCCTCCGCCCGCGGTCGGCGGCGGTTGCATCGCCAAAAGGAAATGGAACATCGCAGCCAGCACTTGCCACCTCTCCGGCCAGCAGCGCGCCCAGCCGGAGAGGGCTCGGGCGCCAAGGCGGGCGTGTACTAGCCCAGCGTCCGAGGACGGTCAACCGTTGGAAACGGCGCGGAGCCCGAGGATTCCCGAGCGTACGTTTCGGCGTCCGGGCTGGTTCGTGGCACCCTCGCCGGGGGGCGCCGCAACCCGGTCGGCGCGCGGTGAGACGACATGACGCGAGCACGAACGTATGGTTGAGGGGCCCACTCGGGAGGAGCGCCCGACATTGCCGACGCTGCGGGCGGTGGTGACCGAGGCTGGCGCTCGCGGCGTGGCGTCGTTCGCGGAGGCCGGCGGCGACATCTCCGACGACGACGTGCGTGGGCTCGTGGCCGCGCTCGCCGAGCACGCTCCGGCGCTGCTGCCGCTCGCCGTCGCGGACCCGACGCTCCCTCGCGACGTCCTCGACCGGCCGCTCTCACGCGGCGACTCGGACGCGCTGATTCGAGAGATGTTCCACGCCGCGACGAGAGGCCTGCACGACGGCCCCGAGCTCGCGCGCGTGCTGCGGCGGCTCCGCCACCGGATCATGGTGCGCATCGCGATGCGTGAGGTCCTGCGTCTGGCCGACGTCGACCAGAGCAGCGCCGAGCTGTCCTCGCTCGCGAGCGCCGCCATCGACGCCGCGCTTCGCTGCGCGACCGCCGACGCGTTCGCGCGCTTCGGGACGCCGCGCGCCGAGGATGGACGCGCGGTGTCGATGACGGTGCTCGGCATGGGCAAGCTCGGCGGGTCGGAGCTCAACCCGGGGAGCGACGTCGACCTCATGTTCTTCTACGGGACCGACGACGCGACCGTCGTCCCGCCCGCCGGCGCCCACACCGACGACGGGCAAGGCAGGGACGACGATCTGACGCCGCACGGCCTCTTCGCGCGGATCGCCCGGCGCACGACGCGCCTGCTGGCGGACGTCACCGAGGACGGGTTCTGCTTCCGAGTCGATCTGCGGCTCCGGCCCGAAGGCAGCGGCGGGCCGATCGTCAACTCGCTCGAGAGCGCCGAGCGCTACTACGCGTCCTTCGGGCGCCCGTGGGAGCGCGCGGCCTTGCTCCGCGCGAGGCCGATCGCCGGAGACATCGCGCTCGGAGAGCGGCTGCTGAGGACGCTGCGGCCCTTCGTCTTTCGCCGCGAGGTCGACCCGCGCATCGCGGACGAGATGACGCAGATGGTCGTCCGCTCACGGCGTGAGCTGCACGCCGACCCGAAGCTCGACATCAAGCTCGGCCGCGGCGGCATCCGCGAAGCCGAGTTCTTCGTCCAGACGCTGCAGCTCATCTGGGGTGGGCAGCACCCCGAGCTGCAGGTGACCAGCACGCCTGAGGCGCTCCGGCGCCTTCGCGTCGCCGGCCTCATCAGCCACCGCGACTCCGCGGCGTTGGGCGCGAACTGGGCGCTCCTGCGCCGCATCGAGCACCGCATCCACTTCAAGACCGGCTACCAGACCCACGACCTGCCGCGGCCGGGGCCGGAGCGCGAACGGTTCGCGCGCTCGCTCGGGTTCGCCGATGCGTCGGAGTTCGATCGGCACCTCGGCGCCGCGCGTCGTCATGTCGCGACGCTCTTCGACTCGCTCACCGACGGCGCGCGCGAAGAGCCGGATGCCAACGACGCGCTCGATGCGCTGATCGACCGGGTCTCCGACGGCGCCGCCCCCGACGAGCTCGCCGACGACGTCGCCGCGGCGCTCGCCGTGCAAGACTCGCTCGAAGCGGCCAGCTACCTGACCCGCCTCGCGAGGCACGCGTACTCACCGCTCGGTCCGGTGGGTCGCCAGCGTGCGCCGCGGCTCGCGTCCATTCTGCTCGACGCGGTGCGGGACGCCGGGCACCCGGACTCGGCGCTGCGCTTCTTGGCGGAGTTCTTCACGCGGGTCGGACGGGAGTGGAGCTACGACCGCCTGCTCGAGAGCGAGCCGCACGTCGCGCGGCGCCTCGTCATGCTCTTCGGCTCGAGCGCGACGCTCTCGCGGTCGCTCGTCGGCCATCCGGAGGCGATCGACGAGGTGCTCACGGTCCACGGGCGGCTCCCGTCGGTCGACGAGATCCGCGCCGCCCACGACCTGCCCGAGCTCGCCGTGGACCCGCTCGCCGACATCGAGCAGACGGTCGCGACGCTGCGACGCATTCGGCGAGAGCTGACCCTCCGGATCGGCCTCGCGTACGTGGCGGGCGAGGCCCCGATCGAAGTGGCGCAGGCGCGGCTCAGCGCCCTCGCGGACGCGCAGATCGAGCGCGCGTACCGCTACGCCGAGCGCGAGCAGACGCAGCGCTTCGGCAGGCCGTCCGCGCCGGAAGGCGGGGGCTCGCGCGCGTCGATGGTGGTCGTCGGCATGGGCAAGCTCGGCGGCAGGGAGCTCGGGTTCACCAGCGACCTCGACCTCATGTTCGTCTTCAGCGCCGAGGGTGAGACCGAGGCGCACGGGGAGCAGCGCTCGATCACGCACGGGGAGCTCTTCGCGCGCATCGCGCAGCGGACGATGCGCTTGCTGTCCCAGCACGACGAGGCCGGGCGTGGCTACGAGGTCGACACGCGGCTGCGGCCGAGCGGCTCGAAGGGCATGCTCGTCGTCTCGGTCGAGGGCTTCGAGCGCTACCACCAGCGTCACGCCGCGGCCTGGGAGCGCCAGGCGCTCCTTCGGGCGCGGGTGGTCGCCGGCGACGCCCTGCTCGCCGGGCAGTTCACCGCGCTCGCCGCCCACATCGCGTACGACGCCCCAGCCGAGCCGGGCGAGCAGCTCGCCAACATGCGACGGCGCATCGAAGAAGAGCTGGCGCGCGAGCAGGTCGATCGCCACCACCCGAAGGTCGGCTACGGCGCGCTGGTCGACGTCGAATTCATCACGCAGTACCTCCAGATGGTCCACGGCGCGGACCACGCCGTGCGGCATCGCAACACGCTCGACGCGCTCCGTGCGCTGCGCGAGCGCGGTTACCTCGGCGCCCGCGACGCCGAGGCGCTCGAAGAGGCGTACCTCTTTTTCCGCGAGGTCGAGCAATCGCTCGCCCTGCTCGACGAGGCCGGCCAGGCGTCGCTGCTCTTTCCGGGACCGCGCGCAGACGCGGTGGCGCGACGCCTACGGATCCGCGAGCGCGATGGGCACGCGCCTGGCCGGGTCCTGCGGGACGTGTGGCGCCGCGAGGCGACGGAGGTGCGCGAGATCTTCGAGCGCATCGTCGCGCCGGTCGGCATCGAGGCCCCGTGGGGGCGGGCGTCGCGACGAGCCGAAGCGACCTGAACGCGCCCGGCCGCATCCAGCGCGCGCTCAGCCTGTGCTACACAGTGGCGGGCAGCGCCTCGCGTCGGGTCGTCACCCGAGCGGGCGCCGCCACGGAGGATCCATGGTCGATCAGGTGGACAAGATCTGGCTCGATGGCGAGCTCGTCGGCTGGAACGACGCCAACGTGCACATCCTCACGCACAGCCTGCACTATGGGCTCGGAGTGTTCGAAGGCATCCGATGCTACGCGCTCGCCGGCGAGGGGAGCGCGATCTTCCGGCTCGACGACCACATCCGGCGCCTCTTCGACTCCGCCAAGATCTGCACGCTCGACATGCCGTACGACCAGGCGACGGTCGCCGAGGCGTGCCGCGAGACCGTGCGCGTCAACGACCTCACCGAGTGCTACCTGCGACCCATCGCGTTCATCGGCGAGGGCGCGATGGGGCTCGGCGCCATGAGCAACCGCACCCGCGTCGCCGTCATCGCGTGGCGCTGGGGCGCCTACCTCGGTGAGGACGGCCTCGCGAAGGGCATCCGCGCGAAGGTCAGCTCGTTCGCGCGGCCCGGCGTCAACTCGTCGATGGCCAAGGGCAAGATCATCGGGCACTACGTCAACTCGATCCTCGCGAAGCGCGAGGTGCTCGCCGCCGGCTACGACGAGGCGATCATGCTCGACCCGCAGGGCTACGTCTCGGAGGCGTCCGGCGAGAACCTCTTCCTCGTCCGTGACGGGGTCGTGTCTACCCCGCAGCGCGGGGGGTCGGTCCTCGGCGGCATCACGCAGGACACGGCGCTGCGCATCCTGGGCGAGCTCGGCTACGAGGTGCGCGAGCGCTTCATCGCGCGGGACGAGCTGTACATCGCGGATGAGGTCTTCATGGTCGGCACGGCGGCCGAGGTCACCCCGGTCCGCGAGATCGACGACCGCCTGGTCGGTGACGGGGCGCGCGGGCCCATCACGGCCGAGGTGCAGTCGCGCTATTTCGACGTCGTCGAGGGCCGGCACACGATCGACGAGCGCTGGCTCTCGCGCGTCTGAGCGCCGCTCGGCGCGTGCCCGCGGTGGGCTGACGGACGGCTACGCACGCCGCCGCGCCTTGGCTGCGCCGCCTCGCCGTGGCTGCGCCGCCTCGCCGTGGCTGCGCCGCGACTCAGGGCTCGAGTAACCCCTTGTAGACGACGATGCGGCGGCACTGTGGGCAGTCGACGATCTCGCCCTTCTGTGCGTCGACGAAGCGCTGCGGCGGGAGCGCCATCCTGCAGCCGGTGCATGTCTCGCTGTCGAGCACGGCCACGACGTCCGGGATGCGCTGCCTGAGTCGCTCGTAGCGCTTGAAGAGCTTCGTGGGCAGGTCCGAGACCAGCTTGTCACGGCCTTCGAGCAAGGCATCCCGCTCCTTCGCGAGCTCCTCGATGCGCGAGCTCGAGCGGCGCTCCTCCTGCTCGAACATCCCGCGAGCCTCCTCGAACTGCGCCTCGCGCGCGGCGAGCGACGCCCGCTTCGCCTCGACGGCCTCGCCGATTCGCTCGAGCTCGCTCTCACGATCGCGTATCGCCTGGCGGTTCACCTCGACCTCGCGCTCGGCCGCGTTCGCCTCGCGGAGGTTGTGCGCCTGGGCGACCTTCTTGCGGGCGTTCGCCAGGCTCGCTCGTCGCGCTTCGAGGTCGTCCGCCTGCGCGCCTCGCAGCGCCTCGGCCTCGCCGAGCTGGGCGCGCTCTTGCGCGAGCAGTGATTCGAGGACCTGGACGTCGGCGCGCATGCTCTCGATCCGTGCGGGAAGCTCGCGGAGCTCCTCCTCGACGTGTCGGGCCGAAGCATCCATCGCTGCGAGTTTGGCCAAAGCCACTAGCTCTTCGCGCACGTCGCGTCGTCTCCTTTCGCCGCCCAGCAAGGCGCGCGGCGGTTGCGCCGTCGGGCAGCGGGTTAACTCGCCTCGACCCGCGACGCAACCTCCCGCGGGAACACGCGACACCGACCGGACGCGCGAGCCGCGAGGCGCGAGCCGCTCGCGTGACGTCGCACCCCGACGGACGGGTGTCGCACCGTCCAGTCGTCGCGTAGTAGGCCCACCTGGACTCGAACCAGGAACGACCCGTTTATGAGACGGGGGCTCTAACCGATTGAGCTATGGGCCCGCAGCACCGTGATGGCGCGGGAGGCGATGACCGATAGCATGCGGCGGCGCGAGGCGCCCCAGCACGCGCTGCGAAAGCCGGCGGTCGTTCGGCTGCCGCGCGCGGCGCTCACGCGCTCGTCGGCTGGTCGAACGACCGAACGACCGAACGACCGGCCACCCGGCGGCCCCGCGCGGCGAGCGCTCAGGTCTCCATGAAAGGGCGGAGCTGCTTGGTGCGGCTCGGGTGGCGCAGCTTGCGCAGCGCCTTTGCCTCGATCTGACGGATCCGCTCGCGCGTCACCTCGAAGTCCTGTCCGACCTCTTCGAGGGTGTGGTCGCTCTTCTCGCCGATGCCGAAGCGCATCCGCAGCACCTTCTCTTCGCGCGGCGTGAGCGTCTTCAGTACGTTGCGGGTCTGGTCTTCGAGGTTGCCGTTGATGACGGCCTCCACCGGCGACACCGCAGACTTGTCCTCGATGAAGTCGCCGAGGTGGCTGTCCTCCTCCTCGCCGATCGGTGTCTCGAGGCTGATGGGCTCCTTCGCGATCTTCAAGACGCGGCGGACCTTCTCGAGCGGCATGTCCATGCGCGCGGCGATCTCCTCGGGGACCGGCTCGCGCCCGAGCTCCTGCACGAGGTAGCGCGAGGTGCGGATGAGCTTGTTGATGGTCTCGATCATGTGGACCGGGATGCGGATGGTCCGCGCCTGGTCCGCGATCGCGCGCGTGATCGCCTGGCGGATCCACCACGTCGCGTAGGTCGAGAACTTGTAGCCGCGGCGGTACTCGAACTTGTCGACGGCCTTCATGAGGCCGATGTTCCCCTCCTGGATGAGGTCGAGGAACTGCAGGCCGCGGTTCGTGTACTTCTTCGCGATCGACACGACGAGGCGGAGGTTCGCCTCGACGAGCTCCGCCTTCGCGCGATCGGCGAGTCGCTCGCCCTCGAGCAACTGCGTGTAGGTCTCGCGGAGCGTCTCTGCGCTCTCGCCGACCTCCTCCTCGATGCGCCGGGCGCCCTTCTGCGCGCTGCGCACAGACTCCTGCGCCATGCGGATGCGCTCGATCGATCCGTACTTGCGCGAGAGGCGGCGCTCGGCGGCCTTGCTCTCCTCCATCTCGCGCAGGACGCCGGCCATCTCGGTGGCGCGCAGTCCGCCGACACGTCGCTCGGCGTCGGAGACTTTGCGGGCCGCGCGCTCGACGCCATGCACGTAGCTCTTGATGCGCCGGACGATGCGATCGACCTGCTTCTTGTGCAGATCGATGGCCGCCATCACCTCAGCACGGTCGCGACGGCGCTTCTCGACGGACGCCGCGCGGTGCCGGCGCGAGCGCGCGTCGCTGGCCTCGAGCCGCTTCATGCGATCGAAGAGCTTGAGGACGTGCGCCTTCGCTTCGTCCGCCGTGAGACCGCCGCCGCCTACCTTCTCGACATCCTTGACGACGTCCTTGAGGCGCACCTTCCCCCGGCGCAAATCCTCTCCGAGGTTGACGATCGCCGCGCGTCCGACGGCGGAGTCGAGGATCGCCTCGAACACGCGCGCGTCTCCCGTCTCGATGCGCTTGGCGATCTCGACCTCGCCCTCGCGCGTGAGCAGCGAGACCGACCCCATCTTGCGGAGGTACATCCGCACGGGGTCGTTCGACTTGCCGTTGCGGGCCTCGTCCACCGCCGGGCCGCGTACGGCCCGCGCGCCACGCGCGGCGGCGCGCTGCGTCTCCTGGCGCTTCTTCCCTTGGGCGGCGGAGTCCACGACCTCGATGGACTCGTCACCGAGCCAGCCCATCAGGTCGTCGATCTGGTCGGAGGTGACCATCTCGACGGGGAGCGCCTCGTTGATCTCTTCGTAGGTCAGGAAGCCCTTGAGCCGGCCGCGCTCGAGCAGCGCCTGGACCTCCCGCCGCTCGCGCCCACGTGAGGGCTTCGTGAGCGCCGGCTGGGGCGCGACCGGGCTCGCGGCATCGGCATCGACGCCGGAGGCCGCGAGCGCTGCCGCAGCGGCGCCTGCACGCCCGTTCACCTGGTGATCGACCTTCGCCGGGCTGCCGTTCGCGCCGGGAGCCTTCTCCGCGGCACCGGCATCCTCGGGGACCGCCGGGCTCGAGGTGGCCTGTTTGGCCCCGGCGCGCGCCTTCTTCGACGCCTTCGACGCCGTCGACCCCTGGCTGGCGCTCGTCGCTGACCCGCCGGCGCGCTTCTTCGCCTTCGCCGCCGGGCGGGTCTTCTTGGCTCGGCTCGTGCGCCCTTGCCCCGCGGTCGCCTTCTTCGCTGCCGTGCTGGCCTTCGCGGTCTTGGTCGCGCGCGCGGCCGCCGGCGCGGCGCTCGCTTCGCGCTGGGGCTGCTCCGGCGCTGCGCTGGCCTCGGTCGCCGGTGCCTCGGTCGCAGCGGGCGACGTCTCGACCGTCCCGACCGGCTGCTCCTTGCGCGCGTCCCGTCGGGACCGCCCCCAGGAACCCATGACCGACTCCTTGATCTTCTGCGTCACCGCCCTCGTCTTCGCCGCGGCGCCCCGCGGCTTGCCGCCTCCTAGCCCATCCCTTCGATCGCCCGCACTCGCACGCTCCTCGCTCGAACCTCCTGCCCCGGCCGCGCTCCCCTTACGCGTGCCCCTCGTCGAGTTCCTCATGGCCATTGTCACCTCTTGGAGTTCCTCTGGTGGAGGCGGTTCGCGCTTCGTGCGAGCGCGACCTGCCGGCGTGTCAGCGAGCGCGCTCTGTCTTCGTCACCCTGTCGCCTGGCGTCGACGATGGCCCCGTGGAGGCGCCGCAGCTCTCGCTCGATATTCTGAAGCGCGAGCCGCAATACCCCGTCCGCAAGGACATCCTTCGCTTCCTCGGCTCCGTGTTGCTGCACGACCAGCCGCTCTTCCAACCAACCCAGCGCGGGGCTGTCACCACACTCCGACAGCAACCCGGGCCCATCGATGGCGCCTCGGTCTTCCACCATCCGCGACGCCGAGTCAAACATGGCCTGAAGATCCCGACTCGTCAAAAGGTCCCGGAGATTATTGGCTTCTTCGGTAGCGAAAAGACCGGGGTGGTGAAGCAGCAGCGCGAACAGCTCTCCCTCGAGCTTCGGTGGGTCCGCGCGCCGCACTCGGCCGGGATCGTTCGGCTTCTGCTCGGCAGCGGCGGGCTTGCGCCGCCGGTCGCGTGGAGCCAGCCCGCGGCGTAGCTGCCGCCGCACGCTGTGCAAATCACGGACGCCGAACCTCCGCCCGATGCGCTCGATGTAGATGGGCACCTCGACCGGGTTGTCGACGGAGGCGAGCACCGGCCCGAGGCCGGCGATGGCTTCGGCCTTCGCGTGGGCGTCGCCGGCCGCGCTCGCGGCGGCCTCGTCGATGAGGTAGGCGACGATGCCGGGCGCCGCGTCGACGAGCGCATGCAGCACCTCCGGACCGCGTTCCCGCAAGAAGCTGTCCGGGTCGTGCCCGTTGGGGAGCGCCGCGACCGACGCGCCGACGCCGGCAGCCGCGAGCAGCGGGTACGCCGCGCGCGCCGCTTTGCGCCCCGCGGCGTCGCCGTCGAAGAGGAGCACCGCGCGCTCGCCGTAGCGGCGCAGCAGCCGCGCGTGCGCCTCGGTCAGCGCCGTCCCGAGCGGCGCCACCGCGTTCTCGAAGCCGGCCTGGTGCAGCGCGAGCAGGTCGAAGTTGCCCTCGCAGACGAGCGACCACCCCTCGCGGCGGACGGCGACGCGACCCTGGTGCAGCCCGAAGAGCACCGAGCCCTTGTGGTAGATGGGGCTCTCCGGGCTGTTGATGTACTTCGGCGCGCGGTCCCGGGGGGCCGCGTCGCCGTGCGGATCGGCGGGCGGGAGCAGCCTGCCGCTGAAGGCCACCACGCGGCCATGCACGTCGGCGACCGGAAACATGAGCCGGTGGCGGAAGCGGTCGTAGTACCCGCTGCCCGAGCGCCGGCGCGCGATGAGCCCCACGGCCTCGGCGTCGCGATCGGCGACGCCTCGCGCCCGCAGCGCCGCCCCGAGCGCGTCCCACGCGTCCGGCGCGTAGCCGAGGCGAAACCGCTCCGCGGTCGCCGTCGTGATGCCGCGGCGCTCGTATTCGGCCCGGGCGACGTGGCCGAGGGGATGCACGGTGAGCTGCTCCACGAAGAAGGCGGTCGCAGCCTCCATCGCCGCGTCGAGCCGGGCGGACCGCTGCTTGTGGCGCTGCTGCTCCGCCTGCTCGCGCGGATCGAGGCTCGGCAGCTCGACCCCCACGCGCTCGGCGAGCTGCGCCACGGCCTCCGGGAAGGACAGCCCCTCGAGCTGGCGCAGAAACCCGATGGCGTCGCCCGAGGCCTGGCAACCGAAGCAGTGATAGAAGCGCCGCTCGCGGTGCACGTAGAAGGACGGCGTCTTTTCGCTGTGGAAGGGGCAGAGCCCTCGGTGGCTCGCGCCGACCTTCTTGAGCTTCACGTACTGGCCGATGAAGTCGACCAGGTCTATCCGCTCGCGGATCTCTGCGATGGTCTCCTCGGGGATCACCGCGCAGGCGCCCTCCGCGGGCGGCGGGGGCCGCGTCTCGTCCTCGGCCGAGCGTCGGCGCTTCGGCGAGGCGCCACCCTACCCGGACCAGGCGGCCGACGTGGCGCGGTCGCGGGAACGGGACCACCCGAGCTGAGCACGGAGACGAACACGGACGTGGCGAGCAGCCTAGCAGCCCGTCGAAGACCCGTCTCGGTCGCCACCTCGGGCAGGCGCTGGCGCAGGCTCGAGTGAGCGAGCATCTCGGGGACCGGGGCGAGAGAACCTGCTATCGCGGGCGCAGATGGCACGCCGCGGTCCGCTGCTCGAGGCGTTCGGGGTCTACGTCGCCGTGACGCTGGCGGTGGTCGCGCTGGCGCGCGCGCTCGCCCTGCCAGCGCGGGCGCCGATCGCGCCTTTCGAAGCGATCGCCATCGGGGCCCTCTTGATGGCGGTCACGCTCTGGCTCGCGAGGCGCTCGGGCCGGGGCGTGCGCGCCTTCGGCGTTCACCTCGGCGGGCTGCTCGAGCCGACCGACCCGAGCGACCCCCGCCCTGCCGGGCCGCTCGGGGTGCTGGACCTCGCGCGTGCGGCCCGCGCCGCGGCCCCTCACGCGGCCCGTGAGGCGGCCGTGACCTGCGCGGTCGCCGCCGTGGTCTTCCCGCCCTTTTCGCTCGCGTACGCGGTCTGGCACGGGCTGCCACCCGGCGACTTCCACTTCGGCGGCCCGCCGGACCTGCTCGCCGTCGCCTTCACCCAGTGGGTCGTCGTGGCGATCCCGGAGGAGGCGTTCTTCCGAGGGTACCTTCAGACGCGCCTGTCCGAGGCGTGGCCGGCCGGCGTCACGCCGTGGGGCGCCCCCATCTCCGTGCGAGCGCTGCTCGCGCAGGCCGCGCTCTTCGCGCTCATGCACTTCGCGGTCGAGCCCCGGCCCGAGCGGCTCGCGGTCTTCTTTCCGGCGCTCCTGTTCGGATGGCTGCGGGCGCGCCGTGGCGGCATCGGCGCCGCGAGCGGGGTGCACGCGCTCAGCAACGTGCTGGCGCGCGTGCTGGCGTTCGGCTGGCCGTGACCGAGCGCGCGCGGTGGCGCACGTGGGCGTTGCTCGCGCGCGCCCGACCGGTACGCTGCCGCCGATGCCCCCGTTGCAACCGCCGGCGCCCTTCGTCATCGAGCGCCTCGTCCGGCTGGCGCTCGAGGAAGACGCGGGCCGCGGCGACGTCACGACCGCGGCCTGCGTGCCTCCGAGCCTCATCGGCGCCGCGACGCTCCGCGCGCGCGCGGCGCTCGTCCTGTGCGGCGTGCCCCTCGTGCGTGAGGTCTACCGCCAGGTCGATCCGCGCGTGCAGGTCCGCGCCATCGCCGAAGACGGCGCCCGGCTCGACGCGGGCGACGACGCCGTCGCGCTGAGCGGGCCGGCTGCGGCCCTGCTGCTCGGCGAGCGGGTCGCCTTGAACTTCGCGCAGCGGCTGTCCGGCATCGCGACCACGACCCGGCGGTTCGTCGACGCGCTCCCCGAGGGCTCGCGCACCCGCATCGCCGACACGCGCAAGACCACGCCGCTGCTGCGCGCGCTCGAGCGCTACGCCGTGCGCGCCGGCGGCGCACACAACCACCGCGAGGACCTCTCGTCGGCGGTGCTCATCAAGGACAACCACGTCGCCGCGGCGGGCGGGATCGAGCAGGCGATCGCGCGCGCCCGAGCGTACGCCCCGCACACGAGCCGCATCGAGTGTGAGGTCGACACCGAGGCGCAGCTCGCGGTCGCGCTCGGCGCCGGCGCGGACGTGATCCTGCTCGACAACTTCGACGACGCCGCGGTGCGGCGCGCGGTCGCGACCACGGCAGGCCGGGCGATCCTCGAGGCGTCGGGCAACGTCACCCTCGAGCGCGTGCGGTCGCTGGCCGAGGCGGGCGTCGACGTGATCAGCGTCGGCGCGCTGACGCACTCGGCGCCGGCGGCAGATCTCGGTCTCGACTGGGAGCCCGCGTGACCCTGCCGGACGACCTCGACCCCTCGCTGCTCGCGCGCGCCATCGCGGCCGCCGGCGCGGAGCGCTTCGGGCGGTCGCTCGATGTGCGGACGCAGACCGGCTCGACGATGGACGACGCGCGCAGGGCCGCGGACGAGGGCGCGCCCGAGGGGCACACGATCCTCGCCGACGTGCAGCGCGCGGGCCGTGGCTCGCGGGGGCGGCGGTGGGCCTCCCCCGGAGGGACCGACCTGTACCTCTCGATCGTGACGCGGCCTCAGGTCGAGCTCGAGTCGCTCCCGCCGCTGACGCTCGCCGTCGGCCTCGGAGTCGCCGAGGCGGTCGAGTCGCTCTGCCCAAACGTGCGCGCCGAGGTCAAGTGGCCGAACGACGTGCAGGTGGGCGGGCGAAAGGTCGCCGGCGTCCTCGTCGAGAGCCGGGCGGCAGACGGCGCGACGGCCGCGGCCGTCATCGGCATCGGGCTCAACGTCGGCCGCACACAGTGGCCCGACGAGCTGGCCGGTGAGGCCACGTCCCTGTGCGAGGTGGCGGCGCGCGGCCGCCCGCCAAACCGCGCCGTCGCGCTCGGCGCGCTCCTCGCGGCGGTCGAGCGCTGGGTCGACCGCTTCGTCGCGGCGGGGCCGGCGGCGATCGTCCCGGCGCTCGAGGCGCGCCTCGCGCTGCGAGGACGGACGGTCCGCTGCGACGACGTGGTCGGGCGGCTCGCAGGAGTCGAGCCCTCGGGCGCGCTCCGCATCGACACCCCCGCCGGACCCGCCACCGTCCTGGCCGGTCGCCTCGAGCCGGTCGCGCCCGCAGGCTGACCGGTCCATGACCCCGCGCGCGCGCCCGAGGAGCGCGGCGGGCTCAGTGCGTAGCGCGATACCCGGGCGGCGCGCCGTGGACCTTGGGGTTCGGGTACAGCACCTGACCCTCACGCGCGTGGCGGGGCACCGGGAAATACCACCACCGGTCGTAGCGAAAGAGCCAGTAGCCTTTCACACCCCGCTGCCGCCGCGGCATGCGCATCGTCGGCACCTTTGGCGGGCCGGCCTCGGCTCCGTCCGGCGCTGATGCGTTCGAGGCGACGATCGTCGCGCCCGAGGCGCTCTTGGGCGCTCCGGCGCTCGCCGAGCGCTCGGTCACGGTCGCCGAATCCGGGGACGCAGCCGCTCGCCCCGGCGCGCTCGACTTCGCCGCGGCCGCCCCACCCGACGAGGCCTCGCCCGGCGCAGGCGGCGCAGCGGCGCCGGTCGTAGGCGGCTCACCGACAGCGGTCGCGGGCGGCGGCAGGTCGACGCTCGGGTCGACGCGGGCGACGAGCTGCGTGACGTACACGCCGCCTTCACCGGCGGCCGCGGCCATCCCGATGTCGGTCATCTGCGGGTCGAGCAGCTCGGCGCGGTGATGTTTGCTCGCGAGAAACGACCGCAGCGCGGCGTCGGCGTCCTCGGCGCGCGCGATGTTCTCCGCGAGCCGAATGGCGACGACGCCCGCGTCTCGCACGCGCGAGGCGGGATCGCCCGTGCGGGCCGAGACGTGGGCGAGCGTGCCCTGCGCCGCCATGTCGTCGCTCTGCACGCGGGCCGCCTCGTCGAGCGCGGGGTTTCGCTCGAGCGGGTGCGCGCCCTCCGCCGCGCGCAGGGCGTTGATGCGCTCGAGCATCGACGCCTCGATCGCCGCGGCGCCGTCGACACGGTCGTGCGTGTCCGGCGCGGCCGCCCCGACGCTCGTGTCCGTGGCGGGCGGCGGCGGAGGCGCCGCGCGGGCGACCGACGCGAGACCCAGCACGAGCAGGGGCACGAGCGAAGCTCGGAGGCGAACGGGACCTGCCAACGACGCGACGAGACGCATGGTGCTTCGGTACGCCTCCGCAGGTGACCAGGCAACCGGCGCCGCCGCGGCCCGCCGCGCGCACCGTCGCGGTTGCGAGCGCCCTACCACCGCGCCATGAACGCCGACATGGCGACGGCGGACGCGACGGGGCGGTGGATCGACGCGGTGGGCGTGCGCTCGCTGAGCGACGTCAGGGTGCTCCGGATCGACGGGGCAGACGCCCAGACCTGGCTGCACGGGCAGCTCACGGCGAACATCGACGCGCTCGGCCCGGGCGAGAGCGCCTATGGGCTCCGCGTCGACCTGAAGGGCCGGGTCGAGGCGGACGTGTGGGTGCTGCGGGCGCACGACGCGACCGGGGCGCTGCGGACGCTCTGGCCCGCGGACGGGTTCGAGTCGCAGCTCGAGTCGCTCGATCGCTTCATCGTCATGGAAGACGTCGAGCTCGCGCCGGAGCCCGACACGCGCGTCCTCACGGTGCAGGGGCGACGCGCGGTCGACGCCCTCTCCGCCGCGGGCGCAGCCGAGACGGCGACGTGGCCTGCGGATCGCTTCTGGCTCGGCCCGGGCGGCGGGTTCGACCTCCTCGTCCCCGCGGCTCGGCATGACGCGACGCTCGCCGCGCTCGTCGAGGCGGCGGAGTCTCTCGGCGGCGGGCGCGTCGACGCGCCCGCCTGGGAGGTCGCCCGCTTGCGCCGCGGTGTTCCGCGCTTCGGCCGAGACTTCGGCGCCTTCACCTACCCGCAGGAGGCCGGGCTGCAGCGCCGCGCCGTCGCGTTCGACAAGGGGTGCTACGCCGGGCAAGAGGCCGTGGTCATGCTCGAGCATCGCGGCAAACCACCCCGCCGGCTGGTGCGAATCGAGATGGCCGGCGGAAGCGAGCTCGAACCGGAGACCCCGCTCTTCGACGCCGCGGGCGCGAAGGTCGGGTGGGTGACGTCGGCGGCGTTCGATCCCGACGTCGGCTGCACGATCGGGCTCGCCCTGCTGAAGCGCGCGGCCGCGCTGCCGGAGGCCCCGGTGCGCACCGAGCTCGGGCTCGAGGCGCGCATCGTCGACCTGTGCGGGTGAACGCCCGAGGCGGAGCGATCGTGCGCACCGACCGGCGACCGCCGGACGCGCGACGACGCCCTCAGGCTCCGGCGACCGTGCGCTGCTCTTCCGCCTCCCGCGCCGCCTGCTGCTCGGCGTTGAACTTCTCGGCGCAGGCGGGGCAGACGACGGCCTCCTTGGCGATCTCGTAGCCGGCGCCGCCCGGGTCATCCCCGAACTTGGCCTTGCGACCGACGCGGTGCTTGTGGGACTTCGCGCGGCTCGGATACTCGGCCGGACGCCACTCGGTGACGACGCGATGACTCGGGGCGCCCGGCGGCGCTACGACGTTGCAGAACTCACAGCGGTACATTCTCGGGAGACCTCGGTGGTGCGGGGAGGCAGAAGGGGCCGACCCCGTGAACCGGCGCGCGGCGCCGTCCGTTGCGCGCCCGAAGCTCCGGTAGTGGAGCCCGTCGCGCGCCTCGTCTGGGCCGGCGACCATAGAGCGCCTCGTTGGGGCTGGCAACCCGAGGCGAGAGTCGCGCGGGTGGCGCCGAGCGGTCGCGTCAGGCCGAAAAGCTCGAGCCGCAACCGCAGGACGCCTTGGCCGTCGGGTTTACGAATTTGAACCCGGCGCCCTGGAGGCCTTCCACGTAGTCGATCTCCGTACCCTCGAGGTACTGCATGCTCATCATGTCGACGTAGAGCGGGATGCCCATCGACTCGAAGACCTGGTCGAGCTCGTTCGTCTCGTCCTCGAAGAACAGGTCGTACGAAAAACCGGAGCACCCGCCGCCGATGACACGGACACGCAGGCCCTGGTCTCCGAGCCCTTCGTTCTGCCTGATCTCTTTCACCTTCTCGGCAGCTCTGCTCGTCAGCGAAATCATCATGCTCCTTCGGCTCGCGATCGAGCCCCGTCGACGCGTCGCCCGCTTCATGGACCGCCGCGATGAGCCCGCGACGGCAACCTTCCGCGAGAAAGCGCAGGCGAACTATAGGCGCGGTGCACGCGGGCCGCCAGCCACGGTGGAGCGCGTCCGGCGCGTCCGGCGGGTGTCAGGCACCTCTACCAGGCACTGCTACGACGACCGCTGGCGTCGCGATCGTCCCGAAAGTGGAACACTCCGGACCACGGCTGAGGCTGTTCAGCGCGCCGCTCAGTCTGTAACGTCGTGACGATTCCCGCGTCAGCGTCAGGGAACAAGCCGCGCAACCCATGGGTTGCATCTAAGCTACCGCGGGAGCCGATGGTCGAGAGCGCTTCCGCGCGGGCGTTTCGTGGTTACGTTACGTAACGTGAGGATGAAGTCATGAACAAAGACGCTTCGCTCGACCGCTACATTGAGCGGGTCCGTGAAATCCCGAAGCTCAGCCGCGAAGACGAGCACGCGCTCGCCGTCGCCGCGCGTGACGGTGACCGGGCCGCAGCCGATCGCATCGTCGAGGCGAACCTCCGCTACGTCGTGGCGGTCGCCCTTCAGTACCGGCGCTACGGGATTCGCCTGGGAGATCTCATCGCCGAGGGGAACGTCGGGCTCATGACCGCCATCCGCAAGTTCGATCCGGACCGAGGCACGCGCTTCGTGACCTATGCGGGCTACTGGATCCGAGCGTTCGTGCTCGAGGCGGTCGTGCGGTCGGCCAGCATGGTCGGCGGCGGCTCGGGCCCGCTGCGCTCGAAGCTCTTCTTCCGGCTGCGGCGCGAGCGCGCGCGCCTCGCCAACGCCGTCACGGACCAAACAGAGCTGGTCGAGAAGATGGCCGAGCGCTTCGACATGAGCCCCACGAAGATGGAGCGCATGCTGCAGCGCCTCGACGGGAAGGACGTGTCGCTCGACGCGACGCTCTACGACGACGCCGGACGCACCCTCCTCGACCAGCTCGAGGGCACCGTCGAGCCGCAGGACGAGCACCTCGCGCGACGTGAGCGCCGGGCGCAGCTCGCCGGCGAGATGAAGCGCGCGCTGCGCGTCCTCGACCGCCGAGAGCGGCTCATCGTCGAGCGACGCATGCTCGCCGACGACGGCGTCTCGCTCGCGGCCATCGGGCGCCAGCTCGGCGTCAGCCGGGAGCGGGCGCGCCAGCTCGAGGCGAGGGCGAAGCGCAAGCTCCGGGTCGAACTCTCGGCGCTCGATCCGGCGGCCTGACACAGCGCGGCTCACGCGCGCTCAGCGCCCGTATCGTAACGTACGCTCCGCTGAAAGCGTGAGCAGGGCTACAACTGCGATCGGAGCGCTACCGAAAAAGCAAAAAAAGCGCTAGGAGTCCGCGCCGTACCACGCATCCTACATGTACGCCCTGTATGCCCGCCGATGACCCCCCCCGCGTCAACCGTCCGAAGCACGCGCTCGACCGAGAGAATCGACGCGACGTGCCGGAGGCGAGCGACCGCGGGCCGGCGGCGGCGGCGGCGCGCCAGCAGGGCGGCGGCGCGACCCCCTCGCGCGAAGGAACGGCCGGCCCGCGCGCCTCACCCGAGCCCACCGGCGCCGCGGCCGACCCCGCGCGCCGCGGTGGGTCGGCGCACGATCACGGCACCGCCCGAGACCTGCTCGATCCGGATCGCTCGACCCATCGGCTGGTCGAAGCCTGCGAAGCCGAGCTGGCGACCTCACCCGTCCCTCGGCGCGCTGCGCGGCTCCACTACGAGGCCGCGCGGCTGTGCGAGGCGCTCCCCGAGGGGCTGCCCCAAGCCAAGCAGCACTACGACGCCGCGCTCGCGATCGCGCCGGACCACCTGGCGGCGCTCCGTGGGGCGCGCCGGGTCGCGCGCCGGCTGCGCGACTACGAGGCGCTCGTCGGCTTGCTGGACGCCGAGGTGGCGCACGCGGCCGACCCCATGTACAAGGCCTCGCTCCTCGTCGAGAAGGGCAGCCTGCTCGAAGACCACCTCGACGAGCCCGATCGGGCCCGTGACGCGTTCGTCGCCGCGCTGAATCTTCGCCGCGGCGACCCGTCGGTCCTGCGGGCCCTGTATCACCGGTACTACGCCGACGGCGCGTGGATGGAGCTCGACCGGGTCCTCGAGCAGACGGCTCACACGGTCACCGATGACCCCGCCTACCGCGCCGCGCTCATCGCGCGCCGGGCCCAGCTCGCCGAGGCGCGACGAGGCGACCTCCGCGGCGCCGCCGAGCTCTACGAGAGCGCGCTCGACCTCGACCCGCGCGCCGCGGGCGTCGGCGCGGCCCTCGAGCGCCTTTACACGAAGCAGCACCGCTGGCGGGAGCTCGTGCACGTGCTCGACGTGCAGGCACGCCAGACGGCGGGGGTCGCGCAGCGCACGCGGACTCTCTACCGGATCGCGCGCGTGCAGGCCGAGCGCCTCGGTGACCGTGAGGCGGCCGCCGCCACCCTCGAGCGTGCGCTCGACATCCGGCCGGATGCACCCTTCGTCCTCGAGGTGCTGGCGCGGCTCTACGAAGACGCCGGTCGCACGACGGACCTCGGGCGCGTGCTCGCCCGGCTCGCCGAGATCGCCGAAGACGACGGCGAGCGGCTGACGCTCTACCACCGCCTCGGGCAGCTCCACCACGAAGCGCTGCACGATCTCGACGGTGCGCTCGAGTGGTACGAGCGCGCGCTCGCCATCCGGCCGGCGTCGGTCGCGACGCTGCAAGCCCTCGGCGTGCTCTACGCGCAGCGCGGCGACTACGACGCGCTCACCCGCATGCACCTCGGCGAGGCCGAGCACACCGACGATCCCCACCGCCGCGCGTCCGCGTTCGCGCGCGTCGCGGAGATCCAGGAGGGCCGCCTCGACCACCCGGAGCGCGCCATCGACCTGTACGCTCGCGCGCTCGCGGTGGTCCCCGAGCATGCCGCCGCGTTTCGCGCGCTCGCGCGCCTGTACCGCGCGCACCACAGACCGCACGACCTCATCGAGCTCTACGAGCGCGCCGTCGATCGCGCGCCCGAGCCCGAGCGGACGGTGTCGTACCTGCTCGAGATCGCGTCTGCATACGAAGACCAGCTCGGCGACCACGTCCGCGCGGCGCACACCTACCGCCGCGTGCTCGAGATCGCGCCGGGGCACCTCGGAGCGATCCACAGCCTGCAGCGCACCGCCGAGCGCGCCCACGATCCGCGGGCCCTCGTCGAGGCCATCACGCTCGAGATCGATCAGACCCACTCGTCCGAGCAGGCGGTCGCGCTGTTGCACCGCGCAGGCGAGGTGGTCGACCGAGAGCTGGGGGACCACGACGGCGCCATCGAGCGCTTCCGCCGCATCCTCGAGATCGACCCCGGATACGCTCCGGCGCTGACCGCCCTCGGGCGGCTGTATCACGCCGCGGGGCGCTGGGAGGACCTGCTCGACGTCTACCGTCGCGAGCTCGAGCGCAGCGAGCACCGCGGCGTCCGCGTCGAGCTGCTGCATCGCATGGGCGACCTCGCGCGGGATCGCCTGCACGCCGACGACATGGCGATCGGGTACTACCAGCGCGCCATCGAGATCGACCCCATGTTCGCGCCGGCGGTCCACGCGCTGACCCGCAAGCTGCGCGAGCGCGGCGACCTCGACGCCCTGGCGGATGTGCTGCGCCTGCGCTTGCTCGCGATCGACGAGCCGCGCGCGCGCGCCGACGCGGCCTTCCGCCTCGGCGAAGTGTACGAGACGAGCGCGGACCGCACGGCCGAAGCGGTCGCCGCGTACGAGGAGGCGCGCGAGCTGGCCCCCGAGCACGCGCTCGCGCGTGACGCGCTCACCCGCCTGCGCGCGAGCCGCGACGCCTGGGAGGTGCTGAGCGACGAGCTCGCGGCCGAGGCCCAGCGGAGCACCGCCGGAGCCGACGCTGTATCTGCCTGGGTTCAGCGTGCCGAGCTGCTCGCCGACCGCCTGCACGACGACGACGCCGCGATCGAGGCGCTCGAGCGCGCCCTCGCCATCGACCCGAACCACCTCGAGGCGCTCCTCGCGATCGAGCCGCTCTACCGCGCCCGGGAGGCGTGGGAGAAGCTCGCGTCCGTGTATCAGCGGCAGGTCTGGTCGCTGTCCACGCCGGCCGCTCGGATCGGCGCGCTGCGAGAGCTGGGCCGCGTCCAGGAGCGCCACGCGATCGGAACGATCGACGAGCGGCGGCAGACGCTCGAGGCGATCCTCGCGATCGACCCTGCGGACCCGCAGGCGCTCTACCAGCTCGAGCACCTGGCCCTCGAGCGTGGTGACGGCGAGGCGCTGGCCGACATCGACGACCGCCTGGCGAACGAACCCGGCCGCGCGAGCCTGCGCGCGGCGCACGCGCTGCGGCTCGCCGAGCACCTCGAACGGATCGGGGACGACGGCGCCACGCGGGCCTATGCGCGGGCCATCGAGCTCGACCCGGGCAGCCTCGCCGCGACGCGCGGCCTCTCTCGGCTCGCGATGGCGGCGCGCGATCCGGACGCGCTCTCGGAGGCGGCGCGACGTGAAGCGCAGGTCACCCGCGACGCGCGTTCGGCAGCCTACCTGTTGACGCGAAGCGCGGAGGCGCGTCTGCAGCGCGGCGACGACCCTGCGCGGTCGATGTCGGAGCTGGAGCGGGCGCTCGAGCTCTGCCCGGAGGCGCCGGAGGCCGCCGACGCGCTGCACTATCTGCTGCTCGCGCAAGGCCAGCCCTCACGCGCCGCCGACGTGCTCGCACGGGCGGCCGCCTCGTGCACCGAGCCGGAGCGCACGCGCGCGCTCTGGTTGCAGGTCGCAAACCTCCAGGCGGACCACCTGAGCAACCTCCCGGGTGCGATCACGGCGCTCAACCGCATCCTACGGGCCGACCCAACCGACCGCGCGGCGCTCCGCAGGCTCGCCGAGGTCTACCAGCGCGACAGCCAGTGGCAGGAGGCCGCGCGGCTGCTCGACCGCATGGCGACCCTCGACCAAGGCAAGCTCGCCGACGCGCCCGACGCCGGTGCAGCGGCGACGCCACCGGCGGCCGCAGAGGCGGTGCAGCCGTGGCCGCGCGTGCCCATCGAGTCGGGGTTCTTTCAGCGACGGGCGCGCCCTGGTGCCGCGGCCGACGAAGCCGGCGCCGACGAGAGCGGCCCCGCAGCGCGAGGCGACGCCACCGGCGCGGACGACGGCGCCCAGGCGAACGACGACGCCGCTCCTGGAGAGGACGGCGCCGGGACGGACGACCGCGACAGGACCGCCGCACGCGATGGGGTTGCCGCCGGGGTCGTGCCGCCTCCGCGCGCGCCGACCGAGAGCTACACGCGCGGGGACGAGCGGCGCTACGACGACGACGTGCCGACCGCGCCGCCGCCGACCCAGAGCCTGGCACCACAGGACCGCGGGCCCCGCGGCGACGGAGGCATGCCGACTGAGCCGCCGCCGCCGACCCAGAGCCTGGCACCACGGGACCAGCGGAGTCACGACGACGACGACGTGCCGACCGCGCCGCCGCCGCCGAAGCAGAGCCACGCCCACGCCGAGGCGGACATTTTCTGGCCGACCGAGCGGGCGGGCCGGGCGACGGGCTGGCCGACGATCGAGCGGATCGCTCCCGGCCGCGACGATGACCTCGCCGACGACGACTCGGCGCCCGAGCTCGAGGTGCACACACCGCCAGAGCGCGTCGCGAGCTTGCCCCCGCCGGAAGCCGACACGAGCCACGTGCCGAGCGCGCCCGCCCCACCGCCGACGCGCATGCCCGCGCTCGACTCACTGCTCGCCATCGTCGCGAACGCCGGACCGAAGAGCGCCGCGGCCCGCGCGGCGCGCGAGCGGGTCTCGACCGCGGACGAGCGCCGCGCCTACGTCACCGCGCTCGAGGCCTTCTTGGCGACGGAGCCCGGCCACGCGGAGACGATCGAGGCGTACCGCGAGATCGCGTCGATGTACTTCGACGAGCTGGAGGTCCGAGAGACTCGAACGCGCGCCGACGACGCGCAGGCCGAGCCGCCGCCCGAGCCGTTGGCCGCAGCGCGGACGGACGCGCCCGCCGAGCCGGCGCTCGAGCCGCCCGCCGAACAGTACTCGCCCGCCCCGTCGACCGCGCCGCCGCCGCTGCCCGCCGCGGCGCCGAGCCCCGTGACCACGCTCGACGATCGCCCGATCGGCGAGCTGCAGCGCAGGATCGGCGAGCAGCCGAACGACCCGCCCACCTGGCGCGCGCTCGCGGACGCCTACGCGCGTTCCGGACGCGCGATCGAGGCGCGCATCGCCACCGAGGGGCTGCTCGCGCTGGTCCCTGCGACCGCCGGAGACGAGCTCCTCCTGCGCGCGGCGCCCGCCCGGCCGGCCGCCGTCCGCGCGGCGTCGCTGCCGCCGGTGGTCTTCGACCAGCTCCAGGAGACGGAGCCCGGGAGCGAGGCCATCCTCGAGCTTCTCCGCGCCCTCGGCCCGTGCATGCACCGCCTCTACCCGGCGGACCTCGAGGCCTACGGGCTCGCGCCGCGCGACCGGCTCACCGCGCGCGACGCGGACGCGACCCTCGCGCTGGTGGATCAGCTCTGCGCCGCCCTCGAGGCGCCCGAGCTGCACATCTATCGCCACCACGACCGGCGCCGTGGCGCGCGGGGCCTCGGGGTGTCGATCGAGCTCGGCCAGCCGGCGACGCTGCTGCTGCCCGCGTGGCTCGACGAGCTGGCGCCGCCCGTGCGCGTGTTCCTGCTCGCACAGCCGCTGTCGAACCTCGCGCGCGGCATCGCGGCCGTCGACCACCTCCACGCCCGTGAGATCGCCATCCTGCTCGCGTCCGCAGCGCGCCTGTGCGACGCGCGCTACGGAGCCGGCCTCACCAGCGACGAGTTCCTCGACGTGCAGTCCGAGCGCGTCCGAAAGGCGACGCCCCGCAGGCTGCGGCGCGCGCTCGAGGAAGCCGCCGGCGCGTACGCCGAGCTCCCACCCCCGGACCTCGAGCGGTGGTGCGCCTCGGTGCGCCGCACCGCGTACCGGACGGCCTCGGTCCTCGCCGACGACCTGCACGCGTGCCTGCGCGCGCTCGACACGTTCGCCCCGGAGCCCGCGGCCGTGGCGCCGTCGACCCCGCGCGACTCGCTCATCGAGCAACCGACCGCGCGGGACCTCTTGCGGTTCTGGGCCTCGCCCGCCGCGATGCAGCTCCGCGAGCGTGTCGGGCTGCTTTGAGCTGCGCGCCGCTCACCCGCGGCGCCTGGGCTACGGATCGGCGGCTGGGGGCGGCTCGGTCTCACCGGTGAAGAGCGCGCTGCGCCGATAGCCGTCGACCGCGCGGACGACCAGGACCTTCAGCACGGCGGCGGTCGGCACCGCGAGCAGGACGCCGAGGAAGCCGAAGAGCTCCGCGCCCACCATCAGCGCAAAGAGCACCCAGATCGACGACAACCCGACCTTGCTGCCCATCACGTTCGGGGTGACGACGAAGCCCTCGAGGAGCTGGACGGCGCCGTAGGCCACGAGCACCCAGATGAGCCGCGTCAGCTCCTGACCGCCGAGGACCGACATCACGAGCGCGAGCATGAGCGCGAGGCCCGCGCCGACGTAGGGGATGAACGAGAAGAGCCCCGCGACGAGCCCGATCAGCGCGGCGAGCGGGACCCCGACGATCGCGTAGGCGAGCCCGTAGAGCACCGCGAGGATCGCCATGACCGTGAGCTGACCGCGCACGAAACGCCCGAGGGCGACGTCGATATCGCGAAAGAGCGCGTAGGTGCGCGGACGGGCGTTCGCGGGGATGAGCTCGGCGACCGTCGTGACCATCCGGTCGAAGTCGTAGAGGAGGTAGGTCGCGAAGATAGGGACGATGACGGCGGCGACGAGCGCGCCGACGAGCGTCGCCGTGCTCCCGACCAGCCACTGGAGCGCGGCGAACGCCGGACGCGCCGCCCGACCCGCGAGGGCCTCGACGTCGCCGCCGATCTGCGCGACCGCCTCCGGGAGATTGTGCGGGACTGGGATACCGTGCTCGGCGAGCCAGGGCTGGATGCGCGCGACGAGATCCTGCAGCGCGCTCGGGAAATTGCGGGCGAACGTGCCGAGCTCGCGCACCGCGGCGGGCGCGACGAGCAGCGCGAGCAGCGCGAGCGCGCCGACGCCCAGGACGAAGATGACCACGATGGCCAGCGCCCGCGGCAGCCGCCACGACTCCAGGCGATCGACCAGCGGATCGAGCAGATAGGCGATGAGGAACGCGAAGAAGACGGGCGTGAGGACGCCGCGCAGCAGGTAGATGGCCCCCGCGGCCAGCCCGACGGCGACGGCCCACCAAAACCACCTCGGCACCGGCCGCGTCTCGGGCTCGGACATCGCCTCCATGTACCACGGACCGCGCGGGGAGCGCCCGGCCGGCGTCGCGCACGCGTCCACACGGCGTCAGCGGCGCAGGAAGCACTCGGGCGGGACGCCGAGGCGCTCGCGCACGCCCGCGGTCTCCCGCACGAAACGATCGCTCACCGGGTCGTGGTAGCCGCTCGCCCGCGGGAGGTGCGGGAGGTACGCGCGATAGAAGCGGTTGATGCGCTCTACCTCTAGCTCCCGCACGTACTTGCCCACCATCGAGGCCATCGCCACGGGCAAGTGGGCGGCGTCGGCCTTCACCTCGAAGGCGACCTCGCCGACCATCTCCACGACGTAGCGCCTTCGCCGGCGGTCCGTTCCGGTGGTGCGCGCCGGCACGGCCGCGAGACGGCCGAGGTACTTCGTGTAGTCCCGTATGCCGCCGACCATCCCGCAGATCGCGCGCAGGTCCGCTCCGGCGTGCGCGCGCGCCGCCAGGACCAGCCCCTCGAAGAGCCCGAGGTCGACACGGAGCTTGTTACGGCCTTCCTCGAGCGCGCGGTTCAGCCGAGCGGCGCACGCGAGGTCGCTGCGCACCCACCGTACACGCAGCGGCGCTTCGGCCTCGAGCGCGCGGAGCCAGCGCCGGCCCTCGTCCACGTCGCCGCCGAACGCCGGCAGCCGCACATCGACGCCGAAGCACTGGTCGACGGCGGGCGCCGACGCGGACCTGCACCCGCACGACGCGCGGAGCCCGGCAGCGCCTGCGCTGACGAGCCGATCGAGCAGCGCGTCGGCCGTCGCGGGAGCTTCGCCGAACACGCGCTCGACCAGGGCGAGCGCGAACGACTCGGCGCGCGCCATCCTGCCCGCCCCGCTGCTCTGCTTGCTGTCGGTAATCCCGAGCCTTTCGCCGCGAGCCCGCCACACAGCGGGATCGTAATGATCGGGCTCGATCGCCACCGCCGTCGCCACCAGCGGACCGAATTGCGGCCCCATCCCGTTCTCGTCGACCCCAAGAATCCACATTGGCTGCAACCTAACACGACAAGACCCACCCATTCGGGCTATGCTCAAGGGGTATATGACGACCAAGGGACTCGTCGCGCACGCGATCCAGGAAGCGCTCGAGGCCGTCGCCTCGAGCGCCGTGGCCGACAAGATTCTCCGGCGCGCGCTCGAGGCGAGCCACCGCGACGCGGTGCCCGACGGCGGCGCCTCCCTGCGCGAGTTCATCACGGTCGAGCTGCACCGAGCCGCCGACGAGCTGCTCGGCGCGTCCGCCGCCGACGCCGTGCGCCAGGCGCTGATCCCGATCGTGGCCATGACCCCGGCGAAGACCGAGTTCCCGGCTCCCGCGCGCGCGCAGGACACGATGACGACGGCACCCCCACCGAGCCCCCCACCCGCCGGTTGGGGCGCGGCCGATCCGGTCTCGGGCTGGCCGGAGGACGTGAGCCCGGAGGACGTCACCCAGCGCCAGCAGCGTCCTCGCGTCTCGGAACCCAAGAGCCCCGCGCCCGACCAAGAACCATCGGAGCAAGCGCGCCCAGTGGGCATGTACGTGCTGCGCGGCGACGGGTCGGAGCCGCCACAGGCGCTCCAGCGCCAGCACAGCGAGGCACCGCAGGCGAGACCCGTGGTCTTCGTGGCGACGACGGACCGCGAACGCGCCGAGGCGCTGTCGCTCGTGCTGTCTCGCGAAGCGGACGTGCGCCGTGTCGACGACGTCGAGGCGCTCCTCTACGAGCTGCGCTACGCCGGCGGCGACACCATGGTCGTGCTCGACTGCATGGCCGCCGGTGTCGACACGGCCCGTCTCCCTGCGGTCGCGCAGCATCTGCCGCCCGACTTCCGCGTCGTGCTCTGGGGCCTGACCGCGACGCTCCAGCGCGACATCGGCTTGCAGCTCGAGCGCGCGTGGATCAAGTGCGGCACCGACGCGACCCCGCGAGACGTGGCCGTGCTCGTCTGTCTCCTCCTCAAGAAATGAGCGCGCAGCCTCGTGTTCCGAGGGCGCGCGCGTCCGCTTGACCGGGCGAGCGCGCCACGTACGTTCCCCGGCCGGCATCCGCCATGCGCTCGAACGACGACACCCCGATGGACGCGCTCGCGGCCCACCTCGACCGAGGCTGGGATCTCGTGGCGCGCGGCGACTTCGCGGGCGCCAGGCGCGCGGCGGAGGAGAGCCTCGAGATCGACGAGGACGCGCCCGAGGCCTACAACCTCATCGGCTACATCAGCGCGGCGGAGGGCCACGTGGACGTCGCGCTCGACCACTACCGCCGGGCGATCGATCTCGACGACTGCTTCCTCGAGGCCATGCTGAACGCGGCGGAGCTGCTCTTGCACCCGCTGCGGGACGCCCAGGGCGCGCTCGACCTCATCGACGACGCCCTCGATCTCTGCGAGACACCGGACGAGCACGCCGATGCGCTCCTGATGAGGGTCGACGCGCTCGTGCAGCTCGGCGACGACGACGGGGCCCGAGCCGTGTTGTCCGCGCTGCCCGAGGGCCCTTACGAGGGCGAGCAGGTCGCCTTTCTCATCGGGCGGGCGCGCTTCGAGCTGGGGGACCTCGACGCCGCGGAGCCGCTCATCCACAAGGCCGCCGCGAGCGAGGTGCGCAACCCGGACGTGTTCTACTACCTCGGCCTCGTGCACGACGCCCGAGGGAGGACCGAGGACGCCGCGGCGGCGTTTCTGCAGGCGCGCGAGCTCGACCTCGGCGAGCCGTCGCCCGCCTGGTCGCTGCGTAAAGACGAGTTCGAGGCGCAGGTGCAGCGCGCGATCCGTCGCCTGTCGCGCGCGCAGTCCGCGGCGCTCGAGGGCGCGCTCGTCGTCACCGAAGCCGTCCCGGGCGCGGAGGTCGTCGCCGAGGGCGTCGATCCACGCGTGCCGGTGCTCCTCGACGCGATCGAGTTCGACGCCACGCCGCCGCGGGTCGGGCGCGTCTTCGTGTACCAGCGCAACGTCGAGCGCAGCGCGCTCGGTCCGCTCGAGATCGAGGACGAGATCCGCCTCACGCTCGAGCGCGAGATCGCCGCGCTCTCGGCCCCGCCGGCCCCCGACGAAGCCTGAGTCCCGAGCGGCGCTCAGCCGAGAACGAGCGCACCCCCGCCGAGCGCCTCCCACGCGCGGCGCATGTCCTCCGGGGGCGGCGCCTCGATGACCTTGCGCTCGCCGGTTGGGTGGCCCTCCGCGAAGGCCGGCAGCTCGAGCCGCGCGCAGTGCAGCATGGTGCGCCGCGCCGTCACGACTCGGCCACCCGGGAGCACCACGCGCCGCGCGCCCCCGTACGCGACGTCGCCGAGCAGGGGGGCGCCCGCCGCGGCCGCGTGGACCCGGAGCTGGTGAGTGCGCCCCGTCCTCGGACGGAGGGCGAGCAGCGTCGCCGCGGCGGTGCGCGCCTCGACCCGGTAGCGCGTGCGTGCGGCGCGGGTGCCGGGGCCGGGTTCCACCGTCCGCAGCCGCGCGTCGCGGACGTCGATCGAGATCGGCCAATCCCACTCGCCCTCGGGCGGCTCGGGTGAGGCCGCCGCGATGCCGAGGTAGAGCCTCCGGTAGCGTCCCTGCGCGCGGGCCTCGAGCAGCACCCGGTTCGCGGCTCGAGTGCGCGCGAACGTGACCAAGCCGGTGACCTCCGCGTCGAGCCGCGAGGTGGGGTGCAGGTGCGGGGCGTGGGGGTCGATCGCCCGCGCCCGCGCCGTCAGGCAGTCGCCGCCAGACGGAGAGGTGGTCGGGAGCCGGGCCGGCTTGTCGAGCACGAGCAGGGCCTCGTCGCGCCAGACGACGGTCGGCTCACCGCGCGTCATCCGGAGGACCGCTCCGGGCCGCTGTCCTGCGCGACCGCCTGGTCCTCCTCCTCGTGGTCGCCGAGCACCTCGACCAAACCCCGATCGCCGTCCACCCGCAGGCGCGTCCCCGTCTGGAGCACCTCCGTCCCGCGCTTCACGTTGACGACGGCGGGCACCCCGTACTCGCGCAGGACGATCGCCGCGTGCGAGAGCGGCCCACCGAGATCGGTGACGACTCCGCCCGCGAGCAGAAACAGGGGCGACCAGCCGACGTCGGCGGCGGTCGTGACGATCACCTCACCCGGGCGGAAGGACGACGCGTCCTCCGGTCGCTCGAGCACGCGCGCGCGGCCGGTGTACCGGCCACCGCTCGCGCCGATGCCGACGAGCGTCGTCCCGTCGGTCGCGACCTGGGGAAGCGCGACCGGCGGCGGGTAGCCGACGAAGGTGTCCGGCGGACTCGGTAGCGCGCAGTCGCGCTCGTATTGCCGCCGGCGAGACGCGACGCGCAGGGCGACGCGCACTCCGCCGCCGCGGAGCAGCTCGTGCAGCTCGGGCACCGTGAGAAAGAAGGCGGCGTCCGGACCCGCCTCGGGCTCCGCGGCCTCGACGCGGCGGGCCGTGTCGAGCGCGACGACGCGGTACAGCCCCAGCACCTCGGTGACGTGCCCGCGGAGCCGCTCGCGCGTCCTCGTGAGCCGCGAGACGACCTCTAGGAGCTTGCGCAGCGGCGGTCGGAGGGGGCTCGGGACGCGGCGCGATAGTTCGGCCCAGGCGCGGCGGCGTGCGTCTCGTTGGCGGCGCTCGAGCTCGGTCGGCGACGGCGCCTCGTCCCGGAGGTGGAGCTTCAGCGTCGCGAAGAGGAAGCCGGGGTCTTCGCGCCAGCGGGGGGCGGCGATCTCGGCCTCGCGCGCGCCGCGGTGCCCGTAGACCTCGAGGAAACCGGCGAGCGCCTGCCGCGTCCGTCCGTCCGGGAGGCGGGTGAGGGACATCGCGCTCGGGTCGCAGGAGAGGATCGCCTCGCGCGCGGCGTCGTCGCGACGGGCGACCTCGGCGACATGCCAGAGCGCGAGCCCCGGCGCGGCGCTGTCGAGATCGTACAAGCCGGTCACGAGGTCGCGCTGCAGAGCCTCGGCGTCGTCGTGGGCCAGGAGCCGAAGGGCGCCCCGCAGCAGGACCGACGCGCCGAGCAGGTCGCCGTAGACGGTGAGCATCGTGGCGCCGATCTCGTCGAGCAGGTGCTGGACGTCGGTCAGCATCTGCGACAGCGCCGCCGGCGCGAGGAGGCGAGGGTCGATCGCCGCGAGCCTCCCTCGCTCGGCAACGAACCGACGCTCGGCGTCCTCGACCTTCGCGGTGAGGTCGTGGCTCGACCGCACGAGGCGCGCGACGGTGAAGGGCAGCCTCGAGACGAAGCGCGCGGAGCCTTTGGGCTCGAAGCGAGCCTCGAGCAGGTCGACGGCGCCCCCACCACCGAAGGCCATCAGCGTGCGGGGCCGGACCCACGGCACCTGCGAGAAGATCTCCATGATCTCCGTCAGGTTTAGGTAGATCCGCCCGCGGAACGCGCCGACGAGCTCGGCGTCGCGGGGGACGTGGCAGCCGACCGAGGCGAACGCGCGGCGGAACCCGAGGTCGCTGAAGTGGCTGAGCACCGACCAGGTGAGCGGCGTCGCTACTCCCGGGAGGGCCTCGCCGATGTTCACGTTGCTCCACACGAGCGACTCGCGGTCGCGCGGCTCCTCGCGGCGGCGGCGGGAGCGGACAGGCGCGGTGAGGACCGTCGTGATCGGACGCGCTTGCAGCACGTAGACCGCCTCGCCGACGGTCGCCCACTCGACGTCCATCGGGCGGCCGAAGCACGTCTCGACGCGCTCTCCGAGCTCGCGGAGCCGCGCGACCAGCTCGTCGCTCACGCAGAGGCGCTCGCGCATCGGGTCAGGGACCGGCTCGACGCGCACGCCGGCGCTGTCCGCGCAGACCGAGCGCATCGCCTTGTCGCCGAGGACCCGATCGCGGTAGGCGCCGCTGTCCTTGTCGACGCGGACGGTGTCGGGCGCGACGCGGCCCTCGACCACGAGCTCGCCGAGGCCGTACGACGCGTCGATGACCATCTCGCTCGCGTCGCCGGTGAGCGGGTTCGCCGTGAAGAGGACGCCGGCGAGCTCGGCCGGCACCATCTCTTGGATCACGACGCCGACGGCCAGCTCCGGCACGCCGCCCGAGCGCTGCAGGTAGGTCAGCACGGGCCGTGAGAGCAGGCTCGCCCAGCACGCACGCACCGCGTCGACCAGCTCGTCGTAGCGCTGCACGTTCAGGCGCGTCGTGTGCAGCCCCGCCGCGGACGCGAGCTCGAGGTCTTCCTGCGTCGACGACGAGCGGACCGCTACGGCGGGCGCGCCATCGCGACGAAGGGCCTCGAACGCGTCGCGCAGCTCGGACGCGACCGGACCGCTGAGCGGCGCGGCGCACACACGCGCGCGGAGCTCCGCGAGCAGGGCGTCGTCGAGGCGCCCTGACATCAGCAGCGCGGACGGCAGCTCGTCCTCGTCGAGCGCCAGGCGCAGGGCCTCCTCGCAGACGCGGCTCGACATGGCGAACGCCAGCGGCACGGGGAAGCCAGCCCTCGCGAGCTGCGCGAGGTTCTTCGCTTTCCCGCCGAACCCTGTGACCCGCCTCGGGACCAGCGCCTCGACCCGCTGAAGCACCCTCGCCATGCGCGCTGGAAGATAAAACAGGCGCGTACGCGATGCACGAGCCGCACGGCTCAGACCAAACCCGTACCAACGCCCGTGCCTGTCCCCTCGCGCGGGCTCGTTCTCGAGCGCGTCCCTGCTCCGCCGTGGACGTCCCGCCCGGCCGGTACTATGTACCGCCCGTGCGAGACGAAGGACCGGGCGACGACCACTTCCACGACGAATGCGGCGTGTTCGGTGTGTACGGAGCCGACGAGGCCGCAAACCTCGCCTACCTCGGCCTACACGCGCTCCAGCACCGCGGCCAGGAAGCCGCCGGCATCGTCACGGGCAACGGCGAGCAGCTCTTCGTGCACCGGGGGCTCGGGCTCGTGCAGGACGTGTTCACCGAGGCAGTGCTCGATCGCCTCCCGGGCACCGAGGCCATCGGCCACGTGCGGTATTCGACGAGCGGCAGCAGCCACATCAAGAACGCCCAGCCGCTCGCGGTCGACAGCGGCCACGGCTCGATCGCCGTCGCCCACAACGGCAACCTGATCAACGCCGACGTGCTGCGCGACGAGCTCGAAGAGAGCGGCTCCATCTTCTCCTCGGACAGCGACACGGAGGTCTTCATCCACCTCATCGCCCGCTCGCGCGCGGCGGACATGGTCAGCCGCGTCTCGGACGCCCTGCACCGCGTCGAGGGGGCCTACTCGTTGGTGTTCTTGTCGCCTGACGCGCTCATCGCGGTCCGCGACCCGCTCGGTTTCCGGCCGCTCTGCCTCGGCCAGCTCGGCGACGCCTTCGTCGTCGCGTCCGAGCCGCCGGCGTTTCAGCTCATCGGCGCGCAGTTCGTCCGCGACATCGAGCCCGGCGAGATGCTCGTGTTCAACGAGTTCGGCATGCAGCGCCTCTTCCCCTTCGGAAAGCGCCTGCCGGAGCGGAAGATGTGCGTCTTCGAGTACGTGTACTTCGCGCGCCCGGACGCCTCGTTCGGCGGCATCAGCGTCTACGAAGCGCGCAAGCGAATGGGTGAGCAGCTCGCCGCCGATCGCCCGGTCGACGCGGATATCGTCATCCCCGTACCGGACAGCGGGGTCGCCGCGGCCCTCGGGTTCTCGAACGCGACGGGCATCCCCTTCGAGCTGGGCCTCATCCGCAGCCACTACGTCGGGCGCACCTTCATCGAGCCGCAACAGAGCATCCGCCACTTCGGCGTCCGCCTGAAGCTGCACCCGGTGGAGAACGTCCTGCGCGGCAAGCGCGTCGCCGTGATCGACGACTCCATCGTCCGCGGCACGACGAGCCGCAAGATCGTCAAGATGATCCGCGACGCCGGCGCCAGCGAAGTGCACCTGCGCATCAGCTCCCCACCGACCCGGTGGCCCTGCTACTACGGCATCGACACGCCGAACCGCGCGGAGCTCATCGCGTCGAAGTACAGCCCCGAGCAGATCGCCCACTTCGTGACAGCGGACTCCCTCGGCTACCTCTCCCTCGAGGGCCTGCACCGCGCGGTCGGCGGCGACCCGAGCGGCAAGGGGTTCTGCGACGCGTGCTTCAGCGGGTGCTACCCGATTCAGCCGCACCCGGGCAACGGCCGAAAGCGCCAGCTCGCGCTGGTCGGGGTCTAGCAGCCCCGACCAGCGGCGTGCGAGCGGGCTCGAACCACCGGAGCGCGTGCTCGGTGACTTCGTCGGGTCGCTCGATCTGCGCGAAGTGACCCGTCCCTTCGAGCGTCACCTGCTCGAAGCCCGCGCCGAAGTACGCCTCTTGCCCGCGCGCCATGTCGGCGGACATGCACCCGTCGCGCGCGCCGTGCAGGTACATCGTGGGGACGGCGAGCTTGCGGGCGTTCGACGAGAGCACGCGCCGCAGGTAGGCGAGCGAGCGCGGGTGCCACAGCGCGCGATAGTACCGGAGCGGAGCCGGCGCGCTCACCTCGAAGCAGCGGCGCAGCTCGCTCCAGTAGCCCTCGCCTGGATCGAAGTCCGGAGACCACCGCCGCCACAGGCCCTCGACGAGCGCGAAGTCGTCCCGGGAAGCGGCCGCGTCGGCGAGCCCGCGAAGTTGAAAGAACCCGATGTATCCGCTCCGCCGAAACTGCGACGGATGACGCAGGATGTTCCGCTCGATGGCGAATGGGTGCGGGACGGCCAAGGTCACGGCGCTCGCGAAGCGATCCGGTCGCGCGGCGAGGAGCGGATAGACGACCATCGCCCCCCAGTCGTGGCCGAGCACCCGGACCGGCGCCGCCGGGCTCAGCGCGTCCGCGATGCGCAGCACGTCCGCGCCGAGGCTCGCGACGTCGTATGGGCCCTCGATCGGCGATGGCGCGTAGCCGCGCATCCAGGGCGCGACGACGCGATAGCCGGCGGCGGCGAGGCGCGTCATCACGGGCGCCCACCCGAGCGGGATGTCGGGGAAGCCGTGCAGGCAGAGCACGAGCGGGCCGTCCTGAGGGCCGTCGATGAGCACCGAGAGCGGCGACCCGCCGATCCGTCGTCGTTCCATGATGCGGCGAGTCTGGAGCGCGCCACTTTGCCGGTCCAGCGGCGTCGGCGACCGGAGATCGGTGGCGCGCGGCGTGCGCGTCGAACGTCGCCGCACCGCGCGTACTACGATGCCCGCATGCCGCCGCTCGTGCTCGCCTCCACGTCGCCGTATCGCCGGGCCCTGCTCGCCCGCCTGCGCGTCCCCTTCGAGGCGATCGCGCCGCGCTGCGACGAGGCGGCTGTCGCGCGCCTCGGGCTGCCCGCCGATGCGCTCACGACGACCCTCGCGCGGATGAAGGCGCAGAGCGTGCACGCCCGGCGGCCGGAAGCGCTGGTGCTCGGCTCGGACCAGGTCGTCGAGCTCGACGGCGACATCCTGGGCAAGCCCGGGGACGCCGCGGGAGCCCGCGCGCAGCTCGCGCGCCTCGCGGCGCGCACCCACCGCCTGGTGACGGCGGTGACGTTGCTCGGCCCGGGCGGCTTCGAAGCGTCGCGGCTCGTCGTCCACTCGATGCAGATGCGGGCGCTCTCACCGGAGGCGATCGCTCGCTACGTCGACGCCGAGCAGCCGATCGACTGCGCCGGCAGCTACAAGATCGAGGGGCTCGGCGTGGCGCTCTTCGAACGAATGCAGGGGGACGACTGCACCGCCATCGAGGGGCTCCCGCTCGTGCAGGTCGTCGCCCTGCTGGGCGAGGCAGGCGTCGCCGTGCCTTGATCGGGGCTTAGCCGGCTGCCGCGAAGAAGCGCGCGAGCGCCCCAACGATCTGTCGGCGGGCGGACGGGTCGGTCGCGAGGTCCTGGCGCACCTCGAGCTCGAGGGCGCGACGTCCGTGGGTGCCGGCGTGCCGCTCCGCCGCGTAGATGAGTCCCTCGCGCCCCGAGTAGGGCTCGTTCAGCGCGACCAGAAACCCAGCGCCCACGAGCGCCCGTGCCACCTCGCCGGCGAGCGCCTCCTCGTGGTTGAAGAGCACACCGATGTGCATGGGGCGCGCCCGCCCCTCGTACAGCGGCGTGAAGGAGTGCATCGAGAGCACGGTCTGCGCGTCGCTCTCGGCGACCATGGCATGGACGGCGCCGTGGTAGGGGCGGTGGTACGCGGCGAGCCGCCGCTCGCGCTCGGCCGCGTCGAGCCCCTCGTTGAGCGCGACGGGCGCGCCCTCCGCGACTCGGCGAAACAGGCCGGCCTCGTCCTCGCCTCGGTTCGGGTCGACGAGCAACCGGGTGAAGCGCGACAGCACCGCCGGCAGGTCGAGCGCGCGCGCGAGCTCGGCCGTCAGCTCCGCCGCGCCGAGGTCGTGCGTCCAGTGCGTACCCCGCAGACGAGCGTCCTCCGCGGGCCAACGCCATGGCTCGGGCAACCGGTCCGAGGCGTGCTCGCAGGTCAGCACGACCGGCGCGTCGCGGCGTCCGTCGAGGCAGGTGAACGCTTCTTGGGTGCGCTCCGAGGTCACTGACACGCTCAGAACTCCGGTCGGTCCGAGTGCTCGCCGAACGTCTGCCGAAAGACGTCGCACAGCTCTTGCTCGGTGCAGTACGCGCGCGCGGCGGCGATGAGGGGAGGCATGAGGTTGTCGCTGCCGCGACAGGCAGCGCGCACCGCCCCGAGCGCGCGCTCGACCGCGGCGCCGTCGCGCTCGGCCTTGAGCCGCCGGAGCGCGTCGATCTGCCCGCGCTGCTTCACCTCGTCGATGCGCAGCGTCGGGATGTCGGGCTCGGCCTCGCTCTCGTAGGCGTTCACGCCGACGACGTTCCGTTCGCCACGCTCGATCTCTTGCTGGAGGCGATACGCCGAGCTCGCGACCTCTCGCTGCGGGTAGCCGCGCTCGATCGCGTCGACCATCCCGCCGTAGTCGTCGATGCGGTCGATGTACTCCATCGCCTCGCGCTCGAGGCGATCGGTGAGCCACTCGACGAAGTAGCTGCCGCCGAGCGGGTCGATCGTGTTCGCGACGCCGGACTCCTCGGCGACGATCTGCTGCGTGCGCAGGGCCACCTGCACGGACTCCTCGGTGGGCAGCGCGTAGACCTCGTCGAGGCTGTTCGTGTGCAGCGACTGCGTGCCCCCGAGCACGGCGGCCATCGCCTGGAGCGCGACGCGCGCGATGTTGTTGTACGGCTGCTGCGCCGTGAGCGAGACGCCCGCCGTCTGCGCATGCGTCCGCAGCATCAGCGAGCGCGGATCCTTCGCGCCGAAGCGCTCGCGCATCAGCCTCGCCCACAGCCTGCGCGCGGCGCGGAACTTCGCGATCTCTTCGAAGAAGTCGTTGTGGACGTCGAAGAAAAACGACAGCCGCGGCGCGAACGCGTCGACGTCGAGGCCGCGCTCGACCGCCCACTTCACGTACTCGAGGCCGTCGGCGAGCGTGAACGCGAGCTCCTGGGCCGCCGTCGAGCCGGCCTCGCGGATGTGGTAGCCGCTGATGCTCACGGTGTTCCAGCGCGGTACCTCGGCCGTGCAGAACTCGATCATGTCCGTGACGAGCCGCATCGCAGGCCGCGGCGGCACGACCCACGCGTGCTGCGCGATGAACTCCTTCAGGCAGTCGTTCTGGACGGTGCCGCCGATCCGATCGCGCGGGATACCGCGCGCGTCCGCGAGCGCGATGTAGAAGGCGAGCAGCACGATCGCCGGACCGTTGATGGTCATGGACGTCGTCACCGCGTCGAGGGGGATGCCGTCGAAGAGCGCCTCCATGTCGCGCAGGGTGTCCACCGCGACGCCGCACATCCCGACCTCGCCGAGCGCTCGCGGAGAGTCGCTGTCGTAGCCCATGAGCGTCGGGAAATCGAAGGCGGTCGACAGCCCCGTCTGGCCCTCGGCGAGCAGGTAGTGAAAGCGCTCGTTCGTGTCCTTCGGCGTCCCAAAGCCGGCGAACATGCGCATCGTCCACAGGCGACCGCGGTACATCGTCGGCTGCACGCCGCGAGTGAAGGGGTACTGCCCCGGGAAGCCGAGCCGCGCCTGGTAGCCCTCCGCCTGCGCAGGCGCCTCGCCGGCGCCGCTGAGCTCCGGCACGTCGAGCGGGGTAGCGAGCGCGGGCACCTCGATCCCGCCGTGCGTCGTGAACCGCTCACGCCGGAGCGGGCGCCGCGCGGTCGCCGGCTCGACGAGCTCGCGCTCCCACGCCTCCTTCGCGCGCGCGAGCGCCCGATCTGCCTCGGTCGGTGAGCCCTTGCGCTTCATCCGCTACTCCGCATCGTCCTCTTCGCCGCCGTGCGCCGGCGCTATCTCGCCCCGGATCACCTGAAGCATACCCTCGACCTCGAGCGCCACCTCGAGCTCGGGGCCGGTCTCGAGGAACCGCTTCAGAAACGCGCGCGCCGCGGCGTTATCGCCACGCTGGAAGAGCACGACGCCGACGAGATAGAGCGCGTCCGGATCGTCCTTCGCGAGCGCGAGCGCCTCCTTGCCCATCCGCAGCGCGCGCTCATGGTCGCCGAGCATCCGCAGCGCGTGCCCTGCCCCGACCCGCGCGCCAAGGTAGCGCGGGGCCAGCTCGAGCGCCCGCACGTAGCACGCGAGCGCGCGCTCGAACGACTCCGCGGCGTAGTGCGCGTTGCCGAGAAAGAAGTGCGCGTACTCGTTGTCGGCCTGCGCGACCGCGAGCCTGCCGAGCGCCGCGATCGCCCGCTCCGTCTCGCCGTCGCGCAGCAGCTCGATGCCTTCCTCTGCGGCGTCGAGCCGCTCTGCATGCACCTCGTCGTCCATCGCCCCGATTCTTCCGCGCACCGGCCGATCCGCAACCCCGCACCCGCGCGAGGCCGACCGTGAGCCCTCGATCACCGCGGTTGTAGGTCGGGCTGCGGGTTTGTACGGTGCCGGCCTACATGACGGGCGTCGCCCGCCGGCCGCAGCCGCGGTCGCTCACCCCACACCAAAGGAGCGCAGCCATGTCTGTCGCACGCGTCACCGAGATCATCGCCTCGTCCACCAAGGGCTTCGACGACGCCATCAACCAGGGCGTCGACCGCGCCTGCAAGACCCTCAAGAATGTCTCCGGCGCCTGGGTGCAGGACCAAAAAGTCGTCGTCGAGAACAACGCCATCACCGAATACCGCGTCATCCTCAAGGTCACCTTCATCCTCGAGTAACCCCCCACCCCGCTGCCCCGACCGCCGCACCCGCCCCGGGTCCCCACCCGGCGCGCGCGGCCGACGCGGGCCCGAATGCGCCCACCGCGACCTTTCAAGCGATGCGAGCTTCGGGCCTGCGCGCGGCGGCGGGCCCTGGGGCGGACGCCGACACGCCGGCCACCGTCTCAACGAGCGTCCCAGGGCACGCCGCCGTTGGGTTCAGCCTTGCCGCCGCAAGAGTGCAACCAACGGCGTACGACCACGACGCCCAGGCCGATGCGGGAGGCTCCGCTCCGGTGCCGACCCTCGCGGGAGAGGGAGCCAAAGTTTGCTTCGACGCGACTCAGGCGCGGCGAAGTGAAGTTTGGGAGAGGGCCGCGTGGCCCTCTCCCCGAGCCGAAGGCGAGGGCATTACAACCCCATTTGGTTGGCGATGATGACCTTCATGATCTCGCTCGTGCCGGCGAAGATGCGGCCGACGCGGGCGTCGGCGTAGGCGCGGGCGACGGGGTACTCCATCATGTAGCCGTAGCCGCCAAAGAGCTGGAGGCACTCGTCAGCGACGCGGTTCGCCATCTCGCTCTGCCAGAGCTTGGCCATCGAGCACTCTTTGACGAGGTACTCGCCGGCCGCATGTCGCTGAACGAGCGTGTCGAGAAACGCGCGCCCGATCTCGACCTCGGTCGCGCACTCGGCGAGCTTGAAGCGGGTGTTCTGAAACTTCGACACCGTCCGCCCAAAGGCCTCGCGCTCTTTCACGTAGGCGATGGTGTCCGCGAGCACCTGCTCCGCCGACGCCTGGGAGGCGATCGCGACGACGAGCCGCTCCTGCTGGAGCTGCTGCATGAGCATCAAGAACCCCGCGCCCTTTGAGCCGAGGAGGTTCGCCGCGGGCACGCGGCACTCGTCGAAGTGCAGCTCGCTCGTGTCCTGCGAGGCCATCCCGATCTTCTTGAGCTTGCGCCCACGGGAGAAGCCCGGCGTGCTCGCCTCGACGACGAAGATCGACACGGCCTTGTGCGGGTTCTCGTCGGGGCCGCCCGTGCGCGCGGCGACGATGATCAGGTCGGCGAGCTGGCCGTTCGAGATGAAGGTCTTCGAGCCGCTGATGACGTACTCGTCGCCGTCCTTTCGCGCGGTGGTCCGGATGGCCGCGAGGTCTGAGCCCGTGCCCGGCTCGGTCATCGCCACAGCGGTCACGGCCTCGCCGCTCACACACGCCGGCAGCCAACGCGCCCGCTGCTCGGCGTTGCCGAAGCGGTGGATGTAGGGGACGACGACGTCCGAGTGCAGGCTCATCGCGAAGCCCGACTCGTACACGCGCGCGAGCTCCTCCATCACGACGACCGAGTGCAGGAAGTCGCCGCCCGCGCCGCCGTGCTCGGGCTCGACCCACGGGCAGAGGAAGCCTCCCTCGCCCGCTTTGCGCCAGGCCTCGCGGTCGACGATGCCCTGCTCCCGCCAGCGCTCCTGGTGCGGGACGACCTCGCGCTCGATGAAGGACTGGAACGCCTTGCGAAAGAGCGTGTGTTCTTCGGAAAAGAGGGTGCGCTTCACTCGAACGTCTCCCCGCGCTCGGCCTTGTCGATCAAGAGCTGCGGCGGCTCGAAGCGCGCGCCGTGTTTCGCCGCGAGCTCACGCGCCCGCTCGGCGAAGGCCCGGAGCCCGACGTAGTTTACGTACTGCAAGAGCCCGCCGGTCCACGGGGGCGCCCCGATGCCGAAGATCGACCCGATGTTCGCGTCTGCGACCGAGCGTAACACCCCCTCTTCGAGGCAGCGGATGGTCTCGAGGCTCTGTACGTAGAGCAGGCGGTCTCTCATCTCGCCGAAGCTCGCCTCAGCGCGCGCGTCCGACTCGGCGTCGCCGAAGTGCTCACGCAGCCCCGCCCAGAGGTGCTTCTTGCCGCCCTCGGGGTAGTCGTAGAAGCCCGCGCCCGCTGCGCGCCCCGTGCGGCCGAAGTCGTCGCACATGCGGTCGATCACCGCGTCGGCGGGGTGCGGCGTGTAGCGCTTTCCCTCTGCCTCGAGGTCGCGCTTGGTCTGCTCGCGGACGTGGCGCGTCAGCTCGAGCGAGACCTCGTCGGTGACGGCGAGCGGCCCGACGGGCATCCCGTTCTGCGTCGCGGCCTGCTCGATCGACGCGGGGTTTAGCCCCTCGCCGAGCATCGCGACGCCCTCCATCGCGTACGTCCCGAACACGCGCGACGTGAAGAAGCCGCGGCTGTCGTTGACGACGATGGGCGTCTTCTTGATGGCGCGCACGTAGTCGAACGCGCGCGCGAGCGTCTCGTCCGAGGTGCGCTCGCCGACGATGATCTCGACGAGCGGCATCTTGTCGACCGGCGAGAAGAAGTGCAGCCCGATGAAGCGCTCGGGGTGCTTCGACGCCTTGGCGAGGCCGGTGATCGGCAGCGTCGACGTGTTCGAGCAGACGAGCGCGTCAGGGGTCGCGTGCGCTTCGGCCTCCTCGGTCACCTTCGCCTTGAGCGCGCGGTCCTCGAAGACCGCCTCGATGATCATGTCGCAGCCGTCGAGCCCGCTCGCCTCGGCGGTCGGGTGGATGCGCGCGAGGACGGCCGCCGCGTCCGCCTCGCTCATCGCGCCCTTGCTCACACGCTTACGCAAGAGCTTATCGGTGTAGGCCTTGCCGCGCTCGGCCGCCTCGACGCTCACGTCCTTGAGCGCGACCTCGACGCCCGCCATGGCGCTCACGTAGGCGATGCCCTGCCCCATCATGCCCGCGCCGAGCACGCCGACGCGCGTCGGCACGCGGCGCTCGAACCCGTCCGGGCGGCTCGCGCCGGACTCGATCTTCTGGAGGTCGAAGAAGAACGCCTTGGTCATGTTCTTCGAGACCTCGCCGACGACCAGCTCGACGAAGTAGCGGGACTCGATCTTGGACGCCGTGTCGAAGTCCTCGGCGGCGCCCTCGACCGCGGCGGCGAGGATCGCGCGCGGCGCGGGGTACGGGGCGCCCTTGAGCTGCTTTTTGAGGTTCGCCGGGAACGCGGGGAGGTTCGCGGCGAACGCCGGCTGCTTCGGCGTGCCGCCCGGCACCCGGTAGCCCTTGTCGTCCCAGGGCTGCTTCGGGCTCGGGTTTGCGTCGATCCACGCGCGCGCCTTCTCGAGCATCGCGTCGCGGTCGCTCGCGAGCTCGTCGACGAGCCCGAGCGCGAGCGCCTTGGCAGGCTTCATCCGCTGCCCTTGTATCAACACCTCGGTGACGGCCTTCTGGATGCCGAGCATGCGCACGGTCCGGACGATGCCGCCGCCGCCGGGGAGCAAACCGAGCGTCACCTCCGGCAGGCCGAGGCGCGTGCGCGGGTCGTCGATGACGACGCGGTGGTGGCACGCGAGCGCGATCTCGAGGCCGCCGCCGAGCGCCGTCCCGTTGATCGCGGCGACCACCGGCCTGCCGAGCGTCTCGAGCGCGCGGAGCTGCGCGTTTAGCGCGCGCACGTTCGCGAAGACCTCGGGCGCGTCGTCCCGCGTCGCCTTCGAGAGCAGCCGCAGGTCGCCGCCGGCGAAGAACGACTTCTTCGCGGACGTGATGAGGACGCCCTTGACGCCGTCGACCTCGGCCCGGAGGCGCTCGACCACGTGCTCCATCGACGCCTGGTAGAGCGCGTTCATCGTGTTGGCAGACTGCGTCGGGTCGTCGAGCGTGAGCGTGACCACGCCGTCTGCGTCCTGGTCCCAACGGATGGCGGATTGTTCAGTCATATCTTGTCGTCCCATGCGTGATCCACGTGCCCCATGGCGGTGCGTCGAGCTCGGCTGACAAAGGGAGTCGGCACGAATGCGTTTCAGAGGCGTTCGAGGATGGTGGCGATCCCCATGCCGCCGCCGACGCAGAGCGTGGCGAGCCCGTAGCGCTTGTCCTGCCGCTCGAGCTCGTCGAGCAGGGTCCCGAAGATCATCGCGCCGGTGGCGCCGAGCGGGTGCCCCATCGCGATGGCGCCGCCGTTGACGTTGACCGTCTCCGGGTCGATGCCCAGCTCGCGCGTGAAGCGCATCGGGACCGCGGCGAAGGCCTCGTTGATCTCCCAGAGGTCTATCTCAGGTGCCGTCATCCCCGCGCGCTCGAGCGCCTTGCGCGCCGCAGGGCCTGGGCCGGTGAGCATGATCGTCGGGTCCGCGCCGCTCAGCGCCGTCGCGACCACCCGGCCACGCGGCGTGAGCCCGGCGTCGGCGCCCGCCTGCTCCGAGCCGATCAGCACGAGCGAGGCCCCGTCGACGATGCCGCTCGAGTTGCCGGGCGTATGGACGTGGTCGATGCGCTCGACCCAGTGGTACTTCTGAAGCGCCACCGCGTCGAAGCCGCCGACCTCCCCGACCATGGCGAACGAGGGGTTGAGCTTGCCGAGCGCTTCGAGGCTCGCGTCCGGGCGAACGTGCTCGTCACGGTCGAGGATCGTCAGCCCGCTGCCGTCGCGGACCGGCACGACGGAGCGGTCGAAGCGGCGCTCTTCCCAGGCGCGGGTCGCGCGCCGCTGCGACTCGAGCGCGAACGCGTCGACGTCCTCTCGCGAGAAGCCCTCGAGCGTCGCGAGCAGGTCCGCGCCGACGCCCTGCGGGACGAAACCCGTGTCGTAGTTCGTCGCCGGGTCCATGGCCCACGCGCCGCCGTCGCTCCCCATCGGGCAGCGCGACATCGACTCGACGCCGCCGGCGAGCACCATGTCCTCGAACCCCGAGCGGACCTTCTGCGCGGCGAGGTTCACCGCATCGAGCCCCGAGGCGCAGAAGCGGTTGACCTGGACCCCGGCGACGGTGTCGGGAAGCCCCGCGGCGATCGCGGCGGTCTTGGCGATGTCGAAGCCCTGCTCGCCGACCGGCGTCACGCAGCCGAGCACCACGTCGTCGATGACGTTCGGGTCGAGGGCCGGGTTGCGCTCGCGCATGGCGTCGATGAGCCCCACCACGAGCGAGATCGGTTTCACCTCGTGCAGCGATCCGGTCTTCTTGCCGCGCCCCCGCGGGGTACGGATCGCGTCGTACACGTACGCTTCGGTCATCCTCTGCTCCTCCGGAGTGGCGCTCCGAGTCGACTGAATGAGCGCTCAATGTCTAACACCGGCCTTCCCCCGGCGCCAGCCCCCACGCGCGAGCGTTGGGGGGCGCCTAGAACCGACGCGGGCGCGAGCGAGGGCGCGGGCCCAAGCGAGCGTACGGGATCGGGCGCGGAAGTGGGGTCGGTCGCCGGGTCTGCGACGGGCTGCTAAGCCAGCCGGCATGGATCTCTCGTCCCTCTCCCCGCTGTCGGCGATCGCGCCTGTCGACGGACGCTATGGTTCGAAGGCCGCGGCGTTGCGCCCCTTCTTCAGCGAGGCCGCGCTCATCCGCGCGCGCGTGCAGGTCGAGGTCGAGTGGCTCATCGCGCTCGCCGACCACCCCGACATCGCCGAGGCTCCACCGCTGAGCGACGCGGACCGCGCCACCCTCCGCGCGCTCGCGAGCGACTTCGACGTGGCGGACGCCGAGCGCGTCAAGGCGATCGAGGCGACGACCAACCACGACGTGAAGGCCGTCGAGTACTTCATCAAGGAGCGCCTCGCGGACGACGCGCGCCTCGCCGCGCGCGCCGAGCTCACCCACTTCGCGTGCACGTCGGAGGACATCAACAACCTCGCCTACGGCCTCACGATCCGCGGCGCGCGCGACGCGGTGATGCTCCCGGCGATGGACGCGGTGATCTCCGCGCTGCGCGAGCTCGCGCACGCCCAGGCGGCGACGCCGATGCTGTCTCGCACGCACGGCCAGCCCGCGTCACCGACGACGCTCGGCAAGGAGCTCGCGAACGTCGTCGCGCGCCTTCGACCACAACGCGCACAGCTCGCGGCGGTCGAGCTGCTCGGCAAGATGAACGGCGCGGTCGGCAACTACAACGCGCACCTCGTCGCGTATCCCGAGGTCGACTGGGCCGCGCACGCGGAGCGCTTCGTGCAGGGGCTCGGGCTCGGCTTCAGCGCCTACACGACGCAGATCGAGCCACACGACTGCCTCGCCGAGCTCTTCGACGCCATGGCGCGGTTCAACACGGTGCTGCTCGACTTCGACCGCGACGCGTGGGGCTACATCTCGCTCGGGTATTTCAAGCAGCGCGTCGTCGACGGCGAGGTCGGATCCTCCACCATGCCGCACAAGGTCAACCCGATCGACTTCGAGAACTCGGAGGGCAACCTCGGCGTCGCGAACGCCCTCTTCGGCCACCTCGCCCGCAAGCTCCCCGTGTCGAGGTTTCAGCGCGACCTCACCGACTCGACCGTGCTACGCACCGTGGGCGTCGCGTTCGCGCACTCACTCATCGCCTATCGGGCGACGCTGCGCGGCGTGGGCAAGCTGCAGGCCGACCCCGCTCGGATGGCCGCAGACCTCGACGGCGAGTGGGAGGTCCTCGCCGAGCCGATCCAGACGGTGATGCGACGCTACGGGATCGAGGCGCCCTACGAGCAGCTCAAAGCGCTCACGAGGGGCAAGCGCATCACGCGCGAGGCGCTCCGCGCGTTCATCGACGGCCTCGACATCCCGGAAGCGGCGAAGGCCGACCTGCGCGCGCTGACGCCTTCGACCTACGTCGGGTCCGCCGCGTCGCAGGCCCGCGGCGTCTGACGGCTCACTTCTTCTTGCCGTAGTTGAGCGCCGCGGCGCTGCGGCGATCGCGCGGCTGCACGTCGCCGCCGATGGCGCTGAGGCCGACGAGCAGGATCACGAGCGCGCCGCAGAAGAGCGCGACCCCGGTCGCCCGCGGATCTTCGAGGCCCCAGTAGCACACGGCGGCCGCGACGACCGTCACGACCGCGGTCGCCGCGAGCACGGCGCGCCGCCGCCCCCGGGCGCGCTGCGCGAGCGCGTCCGCCTCGATCTTGGCCTGCTTTTTCGCTTCACGTTCGGCGAGCCTCGCCGCGCGTCGCTCGCTTGCTGCGCGCTTTCCCATGGCCCGCGAATCTACCAGCCTTTTCGCCAGACGCACTCCCCCGAAAACACGCCACACATCCGCGCCCGAGTCCGCACCCGAGTCCGCACCCGAGTCCGAGTCCGCACCCGAGTCCGTGCCCGATCCCGTTCCCGTTCCCGTTCCCGAGTCCGAGTCCGAGTCCGAGTCCGAGTCCGTTCCCGTTCCCGTTCCCGAGTCCGAGTCCGCGCCCGACCCCGCACCCGTGCTCGTGCCCGCGGTGCTGCGGCACGCGTTCAGCCTCCGTCTGCTTCTGCGCCGCGGAGGAGATCGCGCGCGATGACCATCCGCTGCACCTCGCTGGTGCCCTCGTAGATGCGGGTGACTCGCACGTCGCGCAGGCGCCGCTCGAGCTCGCGCCCGCGCACTAGGCCGTCGACCCCGAGCAGACGCGCCGCCCGCAAGGTGAGCGCCCAGGCCGACTCGGACGCGACCAGCTTCGCGAGCGCCGCCTCGCGTGAGAACGCGCGCTCCGCGTCCTCGAGCCCCGCCGCTCGCAGCGTGAGCAGCCGCGCCGCACGGAGCGCGACGACCGCATCCGAGACGAAGGCTGCTCCCTCGCCGCGCCGGAGCGTCCCGAGCGGCACCTCGCGGACCGCGCACCCGTACGCGCCGATCGCGAGCCCGAGCGCCTGCGACGCGATGCCGATGCGGCCGCCGTCGAGCGCGGCGAGGGCGATCCGAAAGCCGTCTCCTACCTCGCCGAGGCGCGCGTCGTCGCCGACGTGTACGCCGTCGAGCGCGAGCGCGGCCGTGTGGGACGCGCGCAAGCCGAGCTTGTCCTCGAGTCGCGTCACCGACAGGCCCGCGGCCCCTTGCGGCACGAGGAAGCAGGTCAGCCGCGGGCGAGGATCGCCCGGGCCGTCGACGCGCGCCCAGACGACCAGGACGGCCGCCTGATCGCCGTGGCTGATCCACTGCTTCGCCCCGTCGAGCACCCAGCGGTCGCCGTGGCGCCGCGCGCGGGTGCTCATCGCCGAGGGGTCGCTCCCAGCGCCGGCCTCGCTCAGCGCGAACGCGCCGAGCCCTCCGTCGCAGAGCACGTGCGCGTAGCGCGCCCGCTGCGTCTCCGTGCCGAAGGCGAGCAACACCTTGCCGACCATGTTCGTCACGGCCATCGACACTGCCGTCGACGCGCACCCGCGGGCGATCTCGGTCATCGCGAGGCTGTAGGCGACGGTGCTCTCGCCCGACCCGCCGAGGGCGGCGGGCAAGCAGACGCCCATCAGCCCCTCGGCGCCGAGCCGCGAGTAGACGTCGGGGGAGACGGCCTCGTCGCGGTCGAAGCTAGCCGCCTGCGGCGCGAGCACCTCGTTCGTGATGGCGGCGGCGCGGCGACGCACGGCCTCGGGGCGGGCGCGCCACGCGCCGGGGATCGCGGCGAGGTGCGAGGCGTCGAGGCCGCCATCCTCGTCGCGGAGCCGCGCCAGTCTCCGCAGCTCGGTCTCGGCGAGCGCGATGGTCAGGTCGTCCTCCGGGATGGGCCACCCCGACAGCACCGCCGCCGCCGCGTCGAGGTCGCGGTCGGGCGCGGCGGCGTCCCCACCCCCTGCCCCCTCCGCGAGCGCGAGCGTCGCGTCGCGCGCGCCCTGCGCGACCCTCACCGCGTGGACCGCGCCTCTGTGCGCTGCGAGGTTCGCGAGGCTGTCCGCCCGGCGGAGATCCTGCCAGCGTCGCGACGCCTCGACGACGAGCGCGCGTGCCCCCTCGACCGCCGCCACGGCGTCCGCGAGCGCAAACGCGGCGACCTGAGACGGGCCCCCGCGCATCGCGTCCGAGGCGTGAAGGACGCGCGCGTGGATTGCCTGGTCGACCGCGCCCTGCGCACACCCGAGCAGCGCCGCCGCGGCCAACACCACGCCGAGCGAGGCGGCGCGCTCCGATGCGTCCCCGCGGCGGTCGCGCGAAGAGACCGGCCGCGCCATGGCCGAGGACTCGATCGCCCGGCGAAGCTCGTCGGCGAGCGCGCCCGAGCCGAGCAGCTCGTCCGCCATCAAGCGCGTCCGGAGGTCGGCCGCGCGCGCGAGGCCGCGCTCGAGCGCGTCGACCGTCGAGCGGTCCGCCTCGAGCGCGTCCGTCGGCTCGGCGGCCATCCTAGCGCGCCGCCCGGCGCGCCCTCGCCGCCATCGGACCTCGCGGCGCGAGCGACAGGTACTTTTGGTAGGCCGCCTTCGACGCCTGTGGCTCGACCCCCGAGAGCGCGTCGCCAAGGTAGAACCAGGCCTCCGCGGGAGCGTCCGGTGCGTTCGCGGCCTTGTCGAGCGACACCCTCGCCTCCGGCAGGAAGCCGGACTCGAGCTGCGCCCGGCCGCGTACCAGCCACAGCCGCGCGTCGAGGCTTGGTGGCCGGATCGCCGTCTCCACCACGCCGAGCGCGCGATCGGCGGCGGTCATGGCGGGACCCGCCTGATGCCGCGCGAGCAGCACGGCGGCCTCACCGACCAGCGCCCCAGGGTCGTCCGGCTCGAGCGACAGCGCTCCGCGATACGCTGCGCTCGCCTTCGCCACTCGCCCGGCTCGGAGCTGCGCGTCGCCGTAGACCACGAAGGCGCGCGCGGTCGGCTGATCGCCGGACACGACCGGCTCTAACGTCGCGGCCGCCTGAGCCGGGTCGTTCCGCGCGAGGTCGATCAGCGCCTGCGCGACGGCTCCCTCCGCGGAGTTGCGCGCGTCGTCGCTCAGCGAGCCGAGCAGCGCCTCGGCCTGGTCGAGCTTGCCGAGGCCGGTCAGCGCTTCGACCCGGCCGAGCATCGCAAACGTCGCCTTGGGGTGACGCTCGAGCGCGGCGGCGTACGCCTGCTCCGCCGCCTCGTAATGACCCTCATCGAGGAGGATCCGCCCAAGATGCCGCGCGGGGCGTTCGTCGCTCGGCGCGAGCCGAAGCGCACGCTCGAACGCCTCGGCCGCCTTCGCGCCGTCGCCCTTGGCGCGGTACGCCTCGCCCGCGATCAGCGCAGCGGCCGCGTTCGTGTCGAGCAACCGGGGCCGACCCCGGAGCGCTTCGAGCGCCGCGTCCGCGTGCCCCGCCCGGAGCTGCACCTCTGCGAACGCGAGGGTCACGTCGGCGGGCGCGCCGGGCTCGGCCGCCATCGCGCGCGCCGCGGGCAGCAGGGCCTCCGCGCTCGCGCCCCGCCTGAGGTCGAGCCGCAGGCCGAGCGCGCGGAGCTCGGCCGGGGCGTCCTTGTGAGCGGTGGTGTAGTCGTCGAGCACATCGGCCGTCTTCGCGACCGCCGCCACGTCGCCTGTCTCGATGACGATCCGAGCCCGCAGCTCGAGGGTCTCGGGCTCGAGGGGCAGCGCGGCGAGCATGTCGAGCGCTCCGCGGGCGTCTCCCTCACCCACCATCGCGCGCGCCAAGACCCAGCGGTAGCTCGCGTGGTCCGGCAGCCGCGCGACGGCTACCGAGGTCACGTCGCGCGCGAGCGCGGGGGCGCCGAGGTCGACCGCGTCGAGGCCGATCAGCGTGAGCAGGTCCGGCGCGCCGACCGGGGTCTCCTTGGCCGCCTGCAGTTGCGCCTTCGCGCCGGAGGTGTCGCCGGCGAGCGCGGCGGCCCGCGCGCGCACCAGGGAGGCGAGTACGTGCGCCGCGGGGCTGCTCGCCTCGAGCCGGTGGTCGAGGTGTTCGATGCGACCCACCGCCGCCTCCGCGGCGGCTTTGGCCGCCTCGGAGCGCTCGAGCGTCCGGCCGCCGCCCGCGTCGAGGTACGCCCGCATGAGCCGCGGATCGAGCGCGCGGGGCGCGAGCGCCATCGCCTCGTCGACGTCGTGATCGGCCGCGGCGAGATCATGGCGCAGGACGTGGACGCGCGCCCGCAGCAGCCCGGCCTGGACCACGCCATCGGAGGCGGCGGAAGCGAGCATCGCGTCGGCGCCGTCCATCCCGAGGTAGTACTGGACGGCTCCGTCGATGTAGCGCAGGAGCGGGGGGTCGTTCTGGGTCACGGCGCCCGCCGCGGCCCGCGCGTCCGCGAGGTTTCCGCGCAGCAGGGCGGCGACCGTCTGCGCGGCGCTTCGGACGGGAGCGTCCACCTTTGCTTCAGCGAGCGCGCTGAGCGCCTTGTCGAGCGGGACCGAATCAAACGCGCCGTGGGTGAGCGCGCGCTCGACCGCCGCCAGCAGCTCGACGCGCGTGGCGCCGGGCACGCTCGGGTCCTGCGCGCGGGCCTGCTCGACCAGGTCGAGCGCTTGCGACAGCGCGGTGGCGTCGCCGATGCGCAGCGCGGCGGAGGCCTGCTCGATGCGCTGGGCGGCCTCGGCCTTTCGTTGTCGGGCGCGGTTGGCCTCGTAATAGAAGTACGCCGCGACGCCGGCCGCGACGACGAGGGCCGCGACCAGCCAGAGCAACCGACCGCGCGAGGGCCGTGACCGGACGCGAGCCCCGGCGAGCGCGTCCTCGTCGTCGAGCGCGCTGGTCGATCGCGCCGCGGCCGTGCCGGTGATGGGCGTGAAATCACGAAGGCGCTCGCGGCTCGCCGCGTCGGGCTCGGGCGCTGGCGGCGACGACGCGGGCTCGGGCCCCGGTCGCGACGACGGCTGCGCGGCCGCCACGCCCCCGGCGCGCGGAGGCGGAGCGTCGTCGCCGAGGCCCGGCTCCGTCCGCACATTGGAGACCCGCTCGCCGACCGGGAGCGGCTGTGGCTCGCTGCCCTCCTCGGACGCGAACACCTCGATGTCGTCGGGCTCCGAGCGGTAGATGCGCGTCGGCTCGTCGTCGTCGTCGTGGAAGGCCGGCGCCGACGCGGGGTCGGGCTTCACCTCGACGAGGTAGGGTCGCTCGGTGGGCGGGCTCGCGGACGGCATCGACGCACGCGGCGGCGCCGGTATTGTCTCGGGCTCCGGCGCGGACGGGGCAGGCCCACGCTCCGACGTGGACGTGGCTTTCGGAGCCGCCGCCGGCGCCTCCGGTGCGTCCGCGCCGTCGACCGCGGCGCTCGCGCCCTGCGCCGGCTCGTCCACCGACGCGCTCGCCGCGGGCTCCGAGCGGTGGTGCCCGAGGGCGCGGCGGGCCCGCTCCGTGAGCGCCTCGAACACGGGGTCGGCCGATCCCGCGCGCGCGCCCCGCTCGATCACTCGAAGCGCGCGGGCCGGATCGCCGCGCCGGAGCAAGACCTCCGCGAGCCCCGCGTAGCACCAGGGGTCGTCCGGCTCGGCGCGCGCCGCCTGCAAGAACGCCTTTTGCGCGCGGAGCAGCTCGCCGGTCTGCAAGAACGCGCGACCCACCAGCCGCAGCGCGTGAGGATCGCCCTCGCGCTGCTCGAGCGCGAGGCCGAGCATGTCGAGCGCCGCGGCCGGCTGCTCGCCCGCGAGCAGCTCCTCCGCCAGCGCGACGGCAGCGTCGTAGTCACGAGCCTCGCGCACTTGGCTCATACGCGCGTCCAGTTCCTGCGGCACGCCCGGTAGCCTACACGAAGCGCCCGCAGAGTCTCGCGCCACTTTCGACCCCGGGACGCAATCTGTATACTCCGCCGCGATGTTCTTCGTCGCGTGCTCAGGCTTCCCCGTCCCGGTGAGCCGCTACTTCCAGGAGTTCCTCTCGGTGGAGATATCCGACACGGAGATCGCCATCCCCGGGCAGGGGACCGTCCGGCGATGGCTCCGGGAGGCGCCCAAGGGGTTCGCGTTCACCGTGCTCGGTCCGAAGAGCGTCTCGGAGTCGGGTTTCCGGCGCACCAAGGACAACAAGGCCGCCTGCGAGGCGGTCGCAGCGCTCGCGACGCGGCTCCACGCGCACGCCGTCGTCTTTCAGGCGCCCGACGACTTCAAGCACAGCAAAGCCGCCCGCGCCGCGGTCAAGGCCTTCCTCGGCTTCGTACCTCCCGACATGCCGCCCGTCGTCCTCGACCTGCCCGCGTGGAAGCCCGCCGACGTCGTCAAGGCGTGCGGCGATCGCCCGGTCGTCGCGGCCTACGATCCGCTCCTCGACGATCCGCCCCCCGCGTCGGACCTCGTCTACCTGCGCCTGCCGGGGCCGGCGGGGCACCGCTCGCGCTACGACGAGTCCAGCATCGACGACATCGCGGGCCACATCCGCTCCCTCGACGCGGCGACCACGTTCTGCGTGTTTCGCAACATCGACATGCAGGCGAACGCGAGCGGCTTGCTCGAAAAGCTCGGCTGAGATGTCGGACCCGCGGGCTCATCGAGACCCGCCCCCGCGCGCGAACGACGGCGAGGAGCCTGCCGGCGTCACGCTCACGCTCGAGCGGCGCGAGCACGGAGAGCGCCTCGATCGCGTGCTCGCCGCGCGCGACCTTGGGTGGTCCCGCAGCACGATCCAGCGCTGGATCGAAGAGGGCCGCGTCACGCTCGACGGCGTCCCCGCGACGCGCAAGACCCGGGCCCTCGCCGCGTCGACCGTGGTGGTTCAGCCGGCGCCGCCGCCGCCGAGCGAGGCCCTGCCCGACCCCATCCCGCTCGTCGTCCTCTTCGAAGACGCCCACGTCCTCGTCGTCGACAAGCCGGCGGGGCTCGTCGTCCACCCGGCGCCCGGCCACCCGAGCGGCACGCTGGTCAACGCGCTGGTCCACCACGGGCTCGGCGTCGATGCCGGGACAGGGCTGCGGCCGGGCATCGTGCACCGCCTCGACAAGGACACGAGCGGCGTGATGATCGTCGCGAAGAGCCCCGAGGCGCACGCGAAGCTCGTGGCGTGCTTTCAGGCGCACGACCTCGACCGCCGCTACACCGCGCTCGTCGTCGACCACCCACCCGAGCGGGTGACGTACGACACGCTCTACGGCCGGCACCCCGTGCACCGAAAGCGCTTCTCGTCGACCGTCACCCGCGGCAAGCGGGCGGTGACCCATGTCGAGCGACTCGAGCGCTTCGCCGGCGCAGCGCGGGTGGAGTGCCGTCTCGACACCGGACGCACCCACCAGATCCGCGTACACCTCGCCGACCACGGCACGCCGGTGCTCGGCGATCCGGTCTACGGGCGATCCCCACGGGACCCGAGGCTGCGGGCGATCGCCGCGCAGCTCGGGCGTCAGGCGCTGCACGCGTCGACGCTGGCGCTCGCGCACCCCATCTCCGGCGAGCCGCTCCGCTTCGAGACGCCGCCCCCGAGCGACCTCGAGCGGGCGCTCGCGGCGCTGCGGGAGCAGCCGGCCCCATGAGCGCGCGCACCGCGGCCGGCGACACGGAGGCTCGCACGCCGGAGGGCGGGCCCGAGTCGGTCGACCCCGCGCCCGCGCTGGCCTTCGAGGTGCGAGGCGTGACGCGCGTCTACGGTGAGGGGGCGGCCGCGGTGCACGCGCTCCGCGGCGTCGACCTCGCGCTCCCGTCGGGCGAGCTCGTCGTGCTCCTCGGCCCGTCGGGCAGCGGCAAGTCGACGCTGTTGAACATCATCGGCGGGCTCGACCGCGCGAGCAGCGGCGACGTGCGCTTCGACGGCCGCGACCTCACCGCGCTCAGCGACGCGGCGCTCACGCGCTATCGGCGCGCGCACATCGGCTTCGTGTTCCAGTTCTATAACCTCATACCGAGTCTCACCGCGCGCGAGAACGTCGAGCTCGTCACCGAGATCGCGCCCTCCCCGATGGACCCGACCGAGGCGCTCGCGCTCGTCGGCCTGCGGTCGCGCGCGGCGCACTTTCCTGCGCAGCTCTCGGGCGGCGAGCAGCAGCGCGTCGCCATCGCCCGCGCCGTCGCCAAGCGCCCGCGCGTGCTCTTTTGCGATGAGCCGACGGGGGCGCTCGACAGCGTCACGGGTCGAGCGATCCTGCGCGTGCTCCGCGACATGAACGAGCGGCTCGGGACGACCGTGCTGATCGTCACGCACGCGGCGGCGACCGCGGCGATGGCCGATCGCGTCGTGCACTTCGCCGACGGGCGCGTCCGTGAGGTCACGACGAACGAGCACCCCGCCTCGCCGGACGACATCGCCTGGTGACGTCGATGCTGAGCCCGCTGCACCGCAAGCTGCTCCGCGACCTCCGCCACGCGAGGGCGCAGGCGCTCGCGATCGCGCTGGTCATCGCGGTCGGCGTCATGTTGCTCGTGATGATGTCCGGGCTCGTCACGTCGCTGAGCCAGACCAAGGCGGCCTACTACGCCCGCTACCGGATGGCGGACGTCTTCGCGCCGGTCGAGCGCGCGCCCGATCGCGTGCTCGGGGCGCTGTCCAGCATCCAAGGCGTGTCCCGGGCGGCCGGCAGGATCAGCGGTCCCGCGTTGATCCACGTCGCCGGAGAGCCCGGCCCGCTCCGCGCGCGGCTGCTCTCCTTGCCGGACGACGGCGCCCCGACCCTCAACGCCATCCGCCTCGTGCGCGGGCACACCGTCGACGCCGCCCACCCGGACGACGTGGTCGTGCTGCGCGGCTTCGCCGACGCGCGCGGCATCGCCCCCGGCGACACGCTCGACGTCACGCTCCACGGCATCCGCCGCGGGCTGCCCGTGGTAGGCGTCGCCGAGTCGCCCGAGCTCATCTACGCGACGCCGCCCGGCGAGATCGCCGCCGACCCGGCCCGCTACGCCGTGATCTGGATGGGCCGGCGCGGGGCCGCCGCCGCATACGGCCTGCGAGACTCGTTCAACGAGGCGCTGCTCGCGCTGACCCCCGACGCCCGAGAGGCCGCTGTGCTCGCGGCGACCGACCGCGTGCTCGCTCGCTACGGGTCGACGGGCGCGTTCGCGCTGCGCGACCAGCGATCGAACCAATTCGTCAGCGACGAGATCGCAGGCCTGCGCGCCGTCAGCGCCGGGGTGCCGCCCATCTTCCTGGGGGTCGCGGCGTTTCTGCTCTACATCGTCATCTCGCGCATGGTGCAGGCGGAGCGCGAGCAGATCGGCCTGCTCGAGGCCTTCGGCTACACGGCCTACGAGGTCGGCGCACACTACCTGCAGTTCGTCCTCGTCATCGCGCTCGGGGGCGCGCTCGCCGGCAGCGCGCTCGGCGTGGCGGCGGGGCACGCGATGGCGGGGTTCTACCTGCACTTCTTCCGCTTCCCGTCGCTCCCCTTCCACGCGGAGCCCTGGTCGGTAGTCACCGGCTTCGTCGCGAGCGCGGGGGCAGCCTCGGTGGCAGGGCTCGGGGTGCTCCGGCGACTGTCGGCGCTCGCGCCCGCGGAGGCCATGCAGCCGCCCACGCCCCCGGTGTACGGCCGGAGCCCGGCCCGCCACCTCGCCGTCCTGTTCCGCAACGCGCGGCCGGTCGCTCGCATGGTCGCGAGACGCCTGCTCCGACACCCGGCGCGCAGCGGCGGCGCCATCGCCGGCATCGCGCTGAGCATGGCGCTCACGGTCGCGATGCTCGCGATCCTCGCGAGCTATGACACCCTCGTCTCTCGGAGCTTCGACGTGGTCGACCGCAGCGACGTCGCCGTGATCTTCACCCAGCCGCAGGCGCGCGCGGCTGCGCTCGAGCTCGCCCACACGCACGGCGTGCTCGACGTCCAGCCCGTCCGCGACGTCCCGGTCGAGCTGCGCCACGGGCTACACACGCACCGCGGCGCGATCACCGGCCTGCCGCCCGACGCGCGCCTGTACCGCGCGGTCGATCCCGCCGGGCGCGCGCTCTCGCTGCCGGAGCGCGGGCTCGTGCTCTCGACGACGCTCGCGCGCCTGCTCGATGCACGCCCCGGCTCGCACATCGAGGCCGCCGTGCGCGAGGGCAGGCGCCCGGTCCTCGAGCTGCCCGTCACCGCCGTCGCCGACGTCGCGCTCGGCGCGCCCGCGTTCATGCGCCTCGACGCCCTCGACCGCGCCCTCAGAGAGCCCGGCAGGCTCTCCGGCGCGTTCGTGCGCGTCGACAGAGCGCAGGAGCGTCCGGTGCTGAGGGAGCTCGCCGGGATGCCCGCCGTCGCCGGCGTGAGCGTCAAGCGCGAGGTCCGTCGGGCGCTCGTGAAGCTGCTCGACACGGGCGCGGGCGCCATGCGCTTCATCCTGACGGCGATGGCCGCCGTCATCACCTTTGGCATCGTCTTCAACACGGCGCGGATCGCCTTCGCCGAGCGTGCCTCGGAGCTCGCGACGCTCCGCGTGCTTGGCTTCTCGCGGGCCGAGGTCGCGTTCGTGCTGCTCGGCGAGCTGGGCGTGATCACCCTGCTCGCCCTGCCGTGCGGCGCCTGGCTCGGCCACCACCTGAGCTTCGTGGTCGCCGCCGCCTTCAGCACGGAGCAGTACCAGATCCCCGTCGTCTCCTCGCCGGCGGCGTACGGCGAGGCCGCGCTCGGCGTCCTGACGGCCGCGGTCGGCTCGAGCGCCCTCGTCGTCCGCGAGATCGCGCGGATGGACGTCGTCTCCACCCTGAAGACCCGGGAGTAGCGCACGTGACCCGCGACCGCCGCAAGCCTCGCCGCACGATCGTCCTCGCCGTGGCGCTCGTGCTCGCCGCGGGCGTGGCCGTCTGGGCGTTCCGGCCGCGACCTGCGGCGGTGGACATCGCCGAGGTCACGCGGGGCCCGATGACCGAGACCATCGACGAGGAGGGCCGCACGCGCCTGCGCGAGCCCTACCTCGTGGCGATGCCCGTCACGGGCGCGCTGTCGCGGGTGACGCTCGACCCGGGAGCGCCCGTCGTCGCCGGCGACACGGTCCTGGCACGCGTGCAGCCGGCCGCGCCCGCACCGCTCGACGCGCGCGCGACGGCCGAGGCGCAGGCCGCGGTCCGTGGCGCCGAGGCCGGGCTTCGGCAGGCCCGCGCCACGCTCACCGAGGCCCGGGCGCAGGCGAAGCTGGCCGCGAGCGACCTCGAGCGCCAACGCCCGCTCTACCTCGCCAAGACGCTGAGCAGCCGCGCGTTCGAGGAGATCCGCACGCGCGCCGCAGTCGCGCACGCGGCGCAGCGAGCGGCCGAGGCGCTCGTCGCGGCCCGCACGGCTGACCTCGCACGCGCCCACGCCCTGCTCGAGCCGGTCGAGGGCGCAGGGGCGGCGGAGACGCAAGACGCGATCGTGGTCCGTGCGCCCGTCACCGGTCGGGTGCTCCGGGTCCTGCACAAGAGCGCGCGGACGCTGCCCGCCGGGACGCCCATCCTCGAGGTCGGGAGCGTCGAGGACGACCTCGAGGTCGTCGTTCCGCTGCTCTCGGCGGACGCGGTGCGGGTCAGCCCGGGCGACCCAGTGGACCTCGATCGGTGGGGCGGCCCCGCCACCATCCACGGGACGGTCGAACGCGTGGACCCGAAGGGCTACACGAAGGTCTCTGCGCTCGGTGTCGAGGAGCAGCGCGTCGACGTGACCGTCCGGCTCACCGACCCGGTCGCGAGCCGGGCGGGGCTCGGCGACGACTATCGCGTAGAAGCGCACATCGCCGTGTGGTCGGACGATGACGCGCTCCGCGTCCCATCGGCCGCGCTCTTCCGTGACCGCGGCGGCTGGGTCGTCTTCGAGGTGCGGGGCGGCGAGGCCGTTCGGCGACGGGTCGAGGTTGCCCACGACGACGGGGAGCACGCCGAGGTCGAGCGCGGGCTCGCGGCGGGCGCACGCGTCGTGGTGTATCCCCCGGCGGGCCTCGAGGACGGCGCCCGGGTCGCGCCGCGTCAGCGCTGAAGCTCGCCGCCGGGCGGGCGGCGCCGGGCGCGGCCGGCACGCTGCGCGCTCCTCGGTGGCCGGTCGCCGGTTCGAGCGCTGGCTGGGTGCAGTCGGTGGGCGATGCTGGATTTGAACCAGCGACTTCCTCCGTGTGAAGAAGGCACTCTACCCCTGAGTTAATCGCCCTTCGGGATTGTCAATCGGTCGACCCGCGGCCCGCTCCATCGAGCCGGCCGCGGGCGCAGTCTATAGCCGCACGCCCCTAGCGTCGCAAGACAGAACCGCCCGCACGCTCGACACGGCGCCGCGCGCGGGCCGCTACTGGTCGTCGCCCTGCTGCCCGAGCTTCGCGCGGAGCAGGTCGCCGAAGGTCCCGAGCCCCTGCTTCGCAGCCTCGCGCCGGTACTCCTTGACCGCCTTGCGCTCCTCGTCGAGCAAGAGCCCCTTGATGGTGCAGCGCAGCCGGCCGTCGCGATCGGTCCCGGCGATCTTCACGTCGACCTTGCTGCCGGCGGTGAGCTGCTTGCCGCGCTCGCCGGACTCCGGGAGGTCCCGGTTCGAGATGTAGCCGCGGCCGCGCTTGCCGAGGACGCCGTCGACCTGCACCTGCATGCCGTGGTGCTCGACGCGCTTGATGATGACCGTCACGTGCGTCCCTGGGCGCAGCGAGATGTGCGCCTTCTTCGGGTCGAGCTCGCCGGACTCGATCGCGGCCAGGTCTTCGGCGGTCAGCTTCGAGAGCGAGATGCGCCGCTGCTTGCGATCGACGCGCTCGACGACCACGTCGAGCTCGTCGCCCTCGTTGACGACCTGGTTCGCGTGGGTGACGTCCCGGCCGCCGAGCTCGCTGATGTGGACGAGTCCGTCCACCCCGGGCGCGATCTCGACGAACGCGCCGAACTCTGCCGTGCGCACGACGCGGCCCTTGCGCACCGACCCGGGCGACAGCACCTCGCCGCCGGCCTGGTCCCACGGATCCGGCAAGCACGCGCGGAGCGACAGCGACAGCTTGCCGTAGCGGTCCTTGCGCGAGGGCGGGTGGACGGCGAGCACCTCCACCTCGACCTCGTCACCGGGCTTGACGACGTCGGCCGGACGCACCCCGCGCGTCCAGCTCAGCTCGCTCTGGTGCACGAGCCCCTCGACGCCGTCGCCGATGTCGACGAGCGCACCGAACTCGCGCACGTGCGTCACGCGCCCGGCGAGCCGCTCGCCCGCCGTCAGCGTCTTCATGCGCTCGCGGGCCAGCTTGCGCGCCTCCCGCTCGAGGACCGAGCGACGCGACAGGATGATCCCGCGCCCGCCGCTCTTGTTCTCCGGGACGGTGAACTCGAGCCGCCGGCCGACGAACTCCGCGGGGTCGTCGACTGGGTGCAGGGAGATCGCGCTCGCCGGGCAGAACGCGCGGATGCCCTCGACGAGCACGTCGAAGCCGCCGCGATTGAAGCCGTATACCAGACCCAAGACGCGATCTTTCGCGTCGCGCGTCGCGAGGATCTTGGCGCGCGCCGCGTCACGGTCGATCGCGCGGTTGACGAGCACGATGTGGCCGCTCTCGGCGACGCCGCCGACGCGGCCTCGGAAGATCGAGCCGAGCGCGGGAGGCGGAGGCGGCTCTGGCTCGGGGGCGTCGTCCGCGGCGCTCTCGGGAGCGGCCGAGGGCGCCTCCGCGGACGTCGCGTCGCGCGCCGGAGCCTCGTCCGAAGCGGCCGGCGGCGCGCCTACAGCGGCCGCGGGCGCGGTGTCCTCGACCGGGTGTTCGGAAGGCGCCGCGACCGTACCCGAGACGGTCTCCAGCTCGCCGAGCGCGCGCTCTTCCTCGGTGAGCACGGCGGCGGGCGACGGCGCGCCATCGCTCGCGAGGCGCTCACGACCGGCGGCCTCGGCCGCGCCGTCAGCGGCGAGATCCGGGTTCACGGCGGGGAAGCCAGGGATGGTGTCCACCGTCGAAGAACGCATGGTCGCGGGCGCCGCGGGCGGCGCGGGGACCGTCCGGTCGGCGGGCGAGGGCGCGGGCACCGTCACGCCGTGGGATCCGGGCCCGGACGGCGCGCGCACCGTCTCGCCGCCCGCGTGTGCCGACTCCGCGGCGGGGGGCGCCGTCTCGGCCGGCGTCTCCTGCTCGGACGCGTGCTCGCTCTTCGCCGTCGGCTCCGGGAGGGGCTCGATCTCGCGCGGCTCCCGCTCGTCCGCCACCGCGATGGCCTTGCCGAAGAGATCGACGACGATCGCGCCGTCCCCGACGCGCTGAACGCGCCCGGCGACGATCTCGCCCACACCGAACGCATGTCGCCGGCCCGCAGCGCCCTCGAAGAAGTGCGCAAAGGGCGCGTGGCTCTTGTCGGCGCTCTCGGCGCCCGGCGTCTTCGCCTTCTTCTTCTTGCGGCGGCGCTTCTTCTTCGTAGGAGCGCCGTCCTCGGCGGCACCGCCGCCGGCCGTGTCGGCCCCTGCGTCGGGCGCCTCGCTCGCGCCTGCCTCGACCGTCGCCGCGGGCGCGCTCTGGGCGTCTGCCGGCTCGCGCGACGGCGCGGTCGTGTCCGCCGGAGCGGCGGCCTCCGTTGCAGCGCTCGCCCGGCCCGGCGGCGGCGACGGGTCGGTAGGCGCCGTGTGGAGATCCGTGGACGCATCGCGTCCGCTCACCGGGCCGGAGGGAGTGTTCGGCGTCGCGGAGGGCGCCTGCTCGGGAGCCTCACCAGCCTGCGGCTGGGGCTCTTGGTTGCGGGGGTCGGTGTCGTTCATCGGAGAGACTCTTCGGGCGCACGCTCACGCCGCGGTGGACGGGACGAGCCCCCGCTCACGCTGGACAAACAGGGCAGCGGAGCCTAGAAGTGCGGTGTTTTCGAGTCAAGCGCACTTGCGGTCCAGGGCAACGCTATCATGCCGCAGCTCACCGTCCTCCGCGGCGATCTGACCGCCCAGTCGGTCGACGCCATCGTGAACGCCGCGAACGAGCGCATGCTCGGCGGCGGCGGGGTCGACGGCGCCATCCACCGCGCCGCGGGACCCGCCCTGCGCCGCGCGTGCGAAGCCGTCCCGGAGGTGCGCCCCGGCGTGCGCTGCCCGACCGGCGAGGCCCGCATCACCACCGCCGGCGACCTCCTCGCGCGCTACGTCATCCACACCGTCGGACCAGTGTACCGAGGGCGCCCCCAGGACGCCGACCTCCTCGCCGCCGCCCACCGCGCCTCCCTCGAGCTCGCGGAATCCCACGCCCTCCGCACCGTGGCGTTCCCCGCCATCTCGTGCGGCGTCTTCGGCTACCCGCTCGTGCGGGCCGCCCCGATCGCCGTCGCCGTCGCTCGCGAACGCGCCTGGGACCTCGACGAGATCCGCTTCGTCCTCTTCACCGACGACGCCCTACGCGCCTGGCAACACGCCGCCCACTAACCCACCCCGCCCCCGCCCCTGCGACCCGCTTCGTGCGCTCGCGGCGTTGACACCCCCTGCGCTGCGGGCTACCCGTTCGCCCCGGAGATGCAGCCATGTCGATGACCGAAGGCGAGTGCAGCGTCCAGCTCACCGATCTCGCCCAGCGCCTCGAGGCGCTGGGGAGGTATCTTTGACCTCGACGGTCTCCGCCACACCGTCGCGCGCCTGACGAACCTCAGCTCGCAGCCGGGGTTCTGGGACGATCCGAAGCACGCGGAGCGGCTGATGCGCGAGCGTGCGACCGCCGAGGCGACCGTCGAGGACTTCGAGTCCGCGACGCGCGAGGTGGCGGACCTGCAGGGGCTGATGGAGCTCGCCGCGGAGGAAGGCGACGAGGCCATGGTCCGCGAGATCGCCGGCCAGGTCCCCGCGATCGAGGCGCGCGTCCGGGCGCTCGAGCTCGGGCGGATGCTCGGCGCGGACGACGACCACGACGCCATCGTCACCATCAACCCGGGCGCGGGCGGCGTCGACGCCCAGGACTGGGCGGAGATGCTCCTGCGGATGTACCTGCGGTGGTGCGAGGGGCGCGGGTTCAAGACGGACCTGCTCAGCAAGCAACCTGGCGAAGAGGCCGGCATCAAGGACGCCACGATCCTCGTCAAGGGCCCGTTCGCGTACGGTTACCTCCGGGCCGAGAACGGCGTGCACCGGCTCATCCGCATCAGCCCGTTCGACGCGAACAAGCGCCGCCACACGGCGTTCGCGGGCGTGAGCGTGGTCCCCGACCTCGGCGATGAGCTGACCGAGGAAGAGGTCGAGATCCGCGACGAGGATCTCGAGGTCTCGACGATGCGCTCGGGCGGCGCCGGCGGACAGCACGTCAACCGGACCGAGTCCGCGGTCCGCATCCGCCACGTACCGTCCGGGTTCGTCGTCCGCTGCGAAGCCGAGCGCTCCCAGCACCAGAACCGCGAGACCGCGATGAAGATGCTCCGTGGGCTGCTCTTCGAGAAGGCGCGGCGCGAGCGCGAGGAGGCGTTCGAGGAGGCGTTCGTCGGCGACAAGTCCGAGATCGCGTTCGGCTCGCAGGCTCGGACCTACACGCTGCAGCCGTACACGATGGTCAAGGACGAGCGCACGGACCACAAGACAGGAAACGTCCACGCGGTGCTCGACGGTGACCTCGACGACTTCATCGAGACCTATCTGATGATGAGCGCGGACAGAAAGAGCGCCAAGAAGGCGCCGAAGTCGAACCCGTAGCAGGAGCGAGCGGTGGCGAGCGAAGAAGAACTGACGGCGGCGCGCCTCGAGAAGGCAGGGCAGCTCGCCCAGCACGGGAGCGCGCCCTTCCCGAACGACTTCCGCGCCACCGACGCGATCGAAGCGGACCGCGCGGCGCTCGTCGCGCTCGCCGAGGACGAGGCGGCTCGCGCGAAGCTCCCGACCGAGGACGAGCTGCCGGCCGGCGCGGGGCCGAGCGGCGGGGAACGCAGCCTCTACGGCCGCGTCGTCGCGAAGCGCGGCCCCTTCCTCGTCGTGCGCACCCCGTACGGCGACGCGCAAGCGCTCGTGCGCCCGGAGCAGCTCGACACCGACGACGCGCGCGGCCAGCTCGCCCTGCTCGACCTCGCGGACCACGTACTCGTCCGCGGCCACGCGGTGCGCACACGGACCGGCGCGCTGGCGCTGCGCGCGACGCACTACCGCCACCTCGGCAAGGCCCTGCGCCCTCCGCCCGCCAAGTGGCACGGCCTCAAGGACGTCGAGAAGCGCTACCGCGAGCGCTACGTCGATCTCTTCGCGAACCCGGAGGTCGCGGAGATCTTCAGGGCGCGGTCGCTCATCGTCTCGACGCTGCGGCGCTTCCTCGACGCGCGCGGCTTCCTCGAGGTCGAGACACCGATCCTCCAGGCGCTGCGTGGCGGCGCGACCGCTCGGCCCTTCGCGACGCACCACAACGCGCTCGATCTGCCGCTCTATCTTCGCGTCGCCCCAGAGCTCTACCTGAAGCGTCTCGTCGTCGGCGGCTTCGACCGCGTCTACGAGCTGGGGCGCAACTTCCGCAACGAGGGCGTGAGCACGCGTCACAACCCCGAGTTCTCGATGCTCGAGCTCTATGTGGCCTACGCGACCTACGAAGACCTCATGGACCTCGCCGAGGCGCTGTTCGGCGCGGCCGACGCCGCGCTCCGCGAGCGCCATCCCCGGCTGCGCGGCGGACGCACCTTCGACCTCGACGCCACGTGGCGGCGGGTCACTCTCCGCGACGCGATCGCCGAGCGCCTCGAGCGCTCCCGCCGGGGGGAGCTCCCCCCGCCGCCGTTCGGCGCGACGATCACCCGCCGGACGCTCGATGAGCCCGCGACGCTCGAGGCCGCGTGCGAGGGGGCTGACGTGGACGCCGTGACGCGCAAGCAGCTCGCCGCGTGCCGCTCTCATGGCGAGCGGCTCTTCGTGCTCTACGAGCTGCTCGCAGAGCCGCTGCTCACCGACATGTACCGCACGCCCGACGGCGCGTCGTCCGTGCCTGTCTTCATCCTCGAGTACCCCTTCGAGGTCTCCCCGCTCGCCCGGCGCAGCGACGCCGATCCCGCCTTCACCGATCGGTTCGAGCTCTTCATCGACGGACGCGAGGTCGGCAACGCGTTCAGCGAGCTGAACGACCCGAACGACCAGGCCGAGCGCTTCCGCGCGCAGGTCGCGAACCAGGCGCGCGGCGACGACGAGGCGATGGACTACGACGCCGACTACATCCGCGCGCTCTCGCACGGCATGCCCCCGGCCGCGGGGCTCGGCGTCGGCGTCGATCGCCTCGTGATGACCCTCTGCAGCCAGCCGTCGATCCGCGACGTGCTGCTCTTTCCGCTGCTCCGGCCGGAGGCAGAGTGACCGAACGGCTGCGCGCCGGGCGCGCAGCGGGCGTCTACGCGTTCGTCCTCGCGCTGTGGCTCCTCGCCCACGTGGGGCTCGTCTCGGCCCTGCTCGCGCAGCCCCCGCCGCTGCTCGGGGCGCTGGTGGACCACGCGGGCGCGCTCATGGTCGCCCTCGCCGCGGGGGCGCTCCTGACGGCCTGCCTCGCCGCGTTCGTCCTGGTGCGCGTGCGCCGCCTCCAGCCCGGCACCCGCGGCGCCGCGCGGCTCGGCGCGCTCAGCGGCGCCGGCGGCGTCCTCGCGCTCGGGCAGGCGGCGGGCTCGATCACCGCGCTCTCCCTGCTGCGCGCCGCGGTCCGCGCGGACCCGTCGCTGCGGGATGCGTGGGCGCAGGGGATCGCCGCGCTGCCGCCCCCGACGCAGGCGGTGTGGTTCGCGGGCGGCGTCGACCTCTTGGCGACGCTCGTGCTCTTCGCGACGCTCGCGGGCGCGTGGTTTCTGCTCCCGCGGGGTTTCCGCCGGTGGTTCTGGATCGTGACGGACACCGCCCTGTGCGCCGCGTTCCTCTACGCCACCGTGACGATGCCCCTCGAGGCGAGCGGCCCCGGTCCGGCGCTCGCCCAGGCCGCGACGCGCCTGTCGCTCACCACGGCGTTCGCGGTGCGCGTGCTCTTCCGCGCGCTCCCGCGTGCGCTCGACCTGCTCGAGCGCGGCCACCTCTACACCCTCCTCGCCGCCCGCCACCTGCGCTCGCGTAAGAGCGGCTTCGTCACGGTGATCGGCTCGCTCTCCGTGCTCGCGGTCGTCGTCTCGACGTGCATGCTGAGCACCGTCCTGAGCGTGATGGGGGGCTTCCGCAGCGACCTGCAGCACAAGATCCTCGGCAACTACGCCGAGGTCGTCGTCGACCGCCCGAACGCGCGCATCCCGGGCTGGCGGCCGGTGCTCGCGCGCGTCGCGGACACCGCCGGAGTCGTCGCCGCGACCCCATACCTCGAGGGTGAGGTGATGGTCACGAGCGCGTCGAACACGGCCGGCGCGGTCCTCCGCGGTATCGATCCGGCGACCATCGGGGAGGTGACCTCACTCGGGACCAACCTCGAGCACGGTAAGCTCTCCTACCTCGACCACCCGGAGCGCCTGCGCGACGAGCGGATGCGCCTCGACGGGACGGACCTTCCTCCGCTCGAGCCCCCCGACGACGACGCCCCACCGCCGGACCTCACGGCGGCGCGCCGCGGCGTCGAGCCGGCGCCCTTTCACTTCGACGCCGCGAGCGCCACCTCGCCGGAGGACGCGCCGCGCTTCGAGCCGCTGCGCCCCGACGTCATCCCCGGCATCATCCTCGGCAAGGAGCTCGCGCGCACCCTGCGCGTCTTCGTCAGCGACGACATCGACGTCATCGCGCCCTTCGGCAGCCTCGGGCCGACCGGGCCCGTGCCGAAGATCCGCAAGTTCCGTGTGGCGGGCATCTTCTACAGCGGCATGTACGAGTACGACATGAAGCTCGCCTTCGTCCTGCTGCCCACGGCGCAGCGCTTCTTGAAGACGGGCGACACCATCACGGGCATCGACGCGAAGACCGTCGACCCGGCCGCCGCGCCCGCCGTCGCGCGCACGCTCCAGGCAGCGCTCGACGCCGACGGCCTGCGCGTCCGCGATTGGCGCGAGATCAACCACAGCCTCTTCAGCGCGCTCGAGCTCGAGAAGCTCGCCATGTTCGTCACGCTCGGGCTCGCCGTGCTGATCGCGGGCTTTTGCGTCTTCGCGACGCTCACGCTCTTGGTGCAGGAGAAGCGCCGGGAGGTGGCCGTGCTCGCGTCGATGGGCATGCCACGCCGCAGCGTGGTAGCGGTGTTCCTCGCCGAGGGGCTGCTCATCGGCGTGCTCGGCGCGGCGATCGGGCTCGGCCTCGGCTTCGTCGTGTCGTTCGCTGCCGAGCACTTCGGTATACGTCTCAGCTCCGACGTGCTCTACGTCGACCGGCTGCCCGTGCACATCGACCCCGTCGAGCTGACCTGGGTCGGGCTCATCGCGATCGGCGTCTGCGTCCTCGCCACCCTCCCGCCCGCGTGGCTCGCGAGCCGCGTCCACCCCGTCGAGGCACTCCACGATGACTGAGCCGCACGCGATGATCGAGCTGCGCGCCGTGAGCAAGACCTTCGTGCACGACGGCCGCGACGTCGACGTGCTGCGGGGCATCGACCTCGACGTCGCCCGCGGCGAGATGGTGACCATCGTCGGCCCGTCGGGCGCCGGCAAGAGCACCCTGCTGCACATCACCGGCACCCTCGATCTCCCGACCGGCGGGGTCGTCCGCCACGACGGCGAGGACGTCACCCGCCTGTCGTCGCGCCGCCTCGCGGCCTTTCGCAACCGACACATCGGCTTCGTCTTTCAGTTCCACCACCTGCTGCCCGAGTTCACGGCGATCGAGAACGTGATGATGCCGGGCCTCATCCAGCGCAGCCGCCGCGCTCCGCTGCGGGCGCGCGCCGAGCGCCTCCTCGACGAGGTCGGGCTCGGCCACCGCCTGACCCATCGACCGAGCGAGCTGTCGGGCGGCGAGCAGCAGCGCGTCGCCCTCGCCCGCGCGCTCGTGATGGAGCCGCCGCTCCTGCTCGCCGACGAGCCGACCGGCAACCTCGACAGCGCGGCCTCCGAAGCCATCCACCAGCTCTTCTTCGACCTCAACGCGGCCCACGGGACGACCTTCTTCATCGTGACGCACAGCCGCGAGCTCGCCCGCCGCATGCCCCGGGTTTTGTCGATGCGCGACGGGCGGATCGAGCGCGACGAGGCGGGCTCCGCATACCACGAGCGGGCGTCGTTCCCGGGCCGTTCGCGGCCCTCGGAGCCGCCGTCCGAGGGCGCCACGCGTCTTTGACTTGCCCGCGCCACGCGGCTATAGCCGCCCGGTCCCCGAGCCCTTGATGCGCCGCTTTTTCGTCGGATTCCTGTGCTTTTGCGTCGCCGGGCTCGCCCCGGCGGCCACGCATGCGCAGGGCCCCGGTGGGGCGGACGGCGGCTCCGCGGAGACGGCGACCGAGGACGCGAACGCGCCCCCACGCACGCCGCCCGAGGTCGTCGTCAACGTCCCGCACACCATCTGCGAGGGGAAGACGATCACCGCGATCACGGTCTCCGGGGCGCGCCGCGTCGACCCGGACGACGTGCGCGCGACCATGAAGCTGCACCGCGGCTCGACCTGCGAAGACGCGGCGGTCACCCGCGACGCCCGCGCGCTCTGGGACCTCGGGTACTTCAGCGACCTGCTCTTCGAGGCGACGGCGCGCGGAGACTCGCTCGAGCTGCACGTCACCGTCACCGAGCGCCCCGCGATCCGCCACGTGACCTACAAAGGCAACCACCACGTCGGCAAGGACGACATCGGCAAGAAGATCACCCTGCGCGAGGGCGAGGTGCTCTCGCTCACCAAGGTGCGCGAGCAGGTCACCAAGGTCCGCGACCTCTACGCCGAGAAGGGCTACTTCCTGGCGCAGGTCGCCTACAAGCTCGTGCCGGTCCCAGGGGACAACAACGAGGTCGACGTCGTTCTGACGATCCGCGAGGGCAAGCAGGTCTCCGTGCGCCGCATCGCCTTCGTCGGCAACGCGCACATCCCCGGCGACGAGCTGCGCTCGATCATGCAGACGAGCCAGACCGGCTTCTTCTCGTTCCTCGCGTCGAACGACAACTTCAAGCGCGACGTCTTCGACGACGACGTCGTGCGGCTCTCGGCGTACTACTACGACAAGGGCTACCTCACGATGAACACGGGGACCCCGCGCACCGCGCTGACCCCGGACCGCCGGCACATCGACATCACCGTGCCCATCGACGAGGGGCCGCGCTTCCGGATCGGTGAGATCCGCGTCATCGAGAAGGACGCCGACGGCAAGGAGATCGAGCCGCTCGGCGGCGCGAAGGCGCTGCGCAAAGAGATCCACCTCGACAAGGGCGAGTGGTTCAACCGCAGCACGATCGCCACGGGTCTGCAGGGCATCACCCGTCGCTACCGCGACGCCGGGTACGCCTACGTCGACGTGGCGCCGCAGACCCACATGCACTCGGGCGACCACGTCGTCGACGTGGACGTGGTCATCGACCGCGGCCACCTCGTACACATCGAGCGCATCCACATCGGGGGCAACACCAAGACGCGCGACCAGGTCATCCGGCGCGAGCTCACGATCAGCGAGGGCGACCTCTACAGCCAGAGCAAGATCGAGGACTCGAAGGAGCAGGTCACTGCGCTCGGGTACTTCGGGAGCGTGGACGTCTCGGAGGAGCGCGGCTCGGCCGACGACCTCATCGTCCTGAACGTCGAGGTCACCGAGAAGCCGACCGGCACCTTCCAGGTCGGGGCTGGCTTCTCCTCGGTCGAGAGCTTCATCCTCACCGCGCAGATCCAACAGGACAACCTCTTCGGCCGCGGCCAGTCGCTCGGCCTGCAGCTTCAGCTCTCGGGTATTCGTCAGCTCATCCAGTTCTCGTTCACCGAGCCGTGGTTTCTCGGCACGCAGTGGTCCCTCGGCGTGAGCGCCTTCAAGACCATCCGGCAGTTCTCGAGCTTCAACCAGGACTCGACCGGCGGCTCGATCACGTTTGGCCACCCGATCGTCGACCGGCGCCTGCGCCTGTATCTCCAGTACCACGCGGAGAACGTGAAGATCAGCGCACGCACCGGCGGTCTGTTCGACCTCAGCTCGAGCGCGTCCGGGTTCACGCAGTTCGAGGTCCGGCCCATCGCAAACACCTTCCGCGACGGGCTTACGAGCGAGCTGCGGCTCACCCTCGCGTGGGACTCGCGCAACAACCGCCTCTTCCCCACCAAGGGCGTGTACGCGTCGTACTCGGCCGAGGTCGCCGACCGCTTCCTCGGCTCGCAGAACGTCTTCACGCGCCACACCGCGTTCCTGCGGTGGTACCGCCACCTGTGGGGCCCGTTCGTCTTCAAGATGAACACCGAGTTCGGCATCATCACGTCGCGGCTCGCCGAGGGCGTCCCGATCTTCGAGCGCTTCTACCTCGGCGGCATCTACAACATCCGCGGCTTCGGCCTGAACGACCTCGGCCCCCGCATCGGCGTCCCGAGCCGGCTCGACCCGAACGCACCGATCAACCCCTACGGCGAGGTCGTCGGCGGCAACGTCGAGGCGTTTTACCAGCTCGAGGTCGAGTTCCCGATCGTCAAGTCGATCGGCATCCGCGGCGTGGTGTTCACGGACGGCGGCAACGCGTGGAACCTCGAAGAGCGCTTCTGCCAGGGCGGACGCACGGCCATCCCCGACCAGGCGACCGACCCCTGCGGCATCCACCCGTCCATCCGCACGTCCTGGGGCTTTGGCTTCCGCTGGCTCAGCCCGCTCGGGCCGCTGCGCTTCGAGTGGGGCGTCCCGATCAAGCGCCGCCCCCAGGAGAAGAAGGTCCGGTTCGAGTTCACCATCGGCAACAGCTTCTGATGCGCGCCCACGGAGGGAATACCGAGCCGCGCCGGACGTCCCACCCCACGCCTCTTGACCCTCCACGGGCAGCGGGTTAGCTGTGCGCAGCTTCGAAAGGAACGCATCGATGCCATTCAAACGCTACGCGGTCGCCGCCTTGCTCGCCTCGCTCGCGGCGAGCGCAGGCGCCACGACCACCGCACGCGCCCAAGGCGCCTCGAAGGTGCGCATCGCGGTCGTCGACCTGCAGAAGGCCCTCAACGAGACCGAAGACGGGCGCGCCGCCAAGGCCCGCCTGAAGTCGCTCTTCGACGAGCGCCAGAAGTCGCTCGACGCCGCGCAGACCAAGGTCCAAAAGATGCAGGACGAGCTCAAGAAGCAGAAGGACGTCCTGTCGCAAGACGCCCTCCAGAAGAAGGTGGAGACCTACCAGCAGGCCGTCTCGAACCTCCAGGACCAGTACGTCGAGTACCAGCGCGAGCTGTCCGGCAAGGAGGGCGAGCTCACCCAGAAGATCCTCGAGCGCATGCGGGACATCCTCCGGCGCATCGGCGAGAAGGACGGGTACACGCTGATCCTCGAAAAGAGCGAGGGGGGCGTGGTGTGGGTCCCGAGCAACCTCGACCTCACCGACGAGGTGATCCAGCGCTACAACGCGCTCTCGAAGCAAAACCACTGGGGCGCCGCGAAGCCGAGCGGCACCGCGGGCAAGGGCTCGTCCCACTAGCAGCGGCTGCATGGTCCGGCGGCGCACCGAGGTGTCAGCCCGCGTCGCGCTCGTGCAGCTCGCGCTGGCAGCGGTCCTGCTCGCCTTCCCGCTGGCGCGGACGGCGCGCGCCGACGCGCCGCCGAGCGACGCCAGCGCGTCGAGCGACGCTGGAGGGCCGAGCGAGGCGGCGGGCGCCTCCGACGCCACGGCCACTACATCGCTCGCGGTCCTGCTGCAGGCGGCGGAGGCGCACTACCCGGCGCTCGCCGCGGACGGCCACGCGATCGACGCCGCCCGCGCACGCCTCGACGAAGCACGCGTCTCGCCCTTCTTTCAGTGGAACGTCACCGGCACCTTTACCGTCGCGCCGAGCGCCGAGGGGACGCCGACCTACAGCCCCGACAACCAGCTCCCGCTGGACAACCCGTGGCGACCGGTCTCGGGCGTCTCGGTCGAGGGGTTCGTGCCCATCTACACGTTTGGGAAGCTCAAAAGCGCACGAGAGGCCGCCCGCGCCGGCATCGACGCCGCCGAGCATCAGCACGACCGCACCCTCGCGAGCGTGCGGTACGACGTCCGACGGGGCTACTTCGCCCTGCAGGTGTCGCTCGACACGCTCGAGATGATCACGGACGGCAAGAGCAAGCTCGAGCGAGCGATCGACAAGCTCGACGACCTGCTCGCGGCGCACGACCCGAGCGCCGACCCGATGGACCGGTACCGGCTCGAAGCGGCGCTCGCGGAGGTCAACGCGCGTAACTCCCAGGCGCTCCGGCTCGAGGCCACCGCGCGGGCGGCGCTCCGCGCGCTAACCGGGCTCGACGCGATCCGCGTGCCCGACTGCCCCCTCGCTCGGGTCGAGTTCGACGCGAGCGCGCTCGAGGGTCACCTCGACGGCGCCTACCGCGACCGGCCGGAGGTCGGCCTGCTGGAGGCGGCGCGACGCGCCCGCCGCGCGGATCTCACCCACCAGCGCGCGCGGTACTTCCCAGACCTCGTGCTGGTCTTTCGAGCGGCGTACTCACACGGCGCGGGCGTGACCGACATCAGCAACCCCTTCATCCACGACCCGGCGAACGACCGCTCGCTCGGGGCCGCGCTGGCGCTCCGCTGGTCGCTCGATCTGTGGGGCACCACGGCACGCGTCAGGCGGGCGAAGGCGCTGCTCGCCGAGACCCGCGCCCAAGACCAGCACGCGCGCGTCGGGATGCAGCTCGAGGTCGACGAGGCGTTCGAGGCGCTCGAGGACGCCGGCCGCCGGGAGGAAGCCTGGGCGCGAGGGGAGCTACAGACGCGCCGGTGGTTCATCGCGACTGCGCAGGGCTACCAGGTCGGGACCTCCTCCGCGAAAGACCTCATCGACGCGCTCAAGGCGTACTTCACGGCGCGGTTCAGCCACATCTCGGCGATCCGCGACTACGACACCGCGCTCGCCAAGCTCACCCGCGTGACCGGTCGCGAGCTCGCCGACGCCAAGGTCTGGGGCACCTCGTGCGCGGACTGACCGGCGAATAGAGCCCGCGGGCCGCACGTCGAAGGGAGTATGCACATGACGCACCGCACACCTCGCACGCCGGCGCCCTGGGCCTGCCGGCTCGTCTCGCTCGGCGCGATCGCGCTCCTCACCATGACCGCGGTCGCCCGCGCAGACAGCCCACCGCCGGCAGCGGCCGGCTCCGCTGCCGACGCGAAGACCTTCCTCGAGCACAAGCAAGCGAAGGTGATGCGTCTGCTCCGACAAGCGCCGAGCCCCGCCCGCGAGAAGGCGCTCGACGCGCAGCTCGCCGGCTTTCTCGACTACGAGACCATCTCGAAGGACTCCCTCGCGGCGCACTGGCAGGCGGCCTCCCCGAAGCAGCGGCACGACTTCGTCTCGCTCTTCGAGGCGCTGGTCCGCGGCCAATACCAGGCGAACCTCCAGAAGACGCTCGACTTCGACGTGCGCTACGAAGCCGCGAAGGCCGACGGGGAGCGCTTCGTCGTGAAGACGGTGGCGCGGTCCAAGACGCAGCGACGCACCCCGTCGGTCGACGTGGACTACACGCTGCGCAAGACCGGCGACGGCTACCAGGTCGTCGACATCGCGACCGACGGCGTCAGCATGGTCGACAACTACCGGAGCCAGTTCGGCCGCATCATCGCCAAGGAAGGCTTCGACGGCCTGATCGGGCGGATGCGGGACAAGCGCGCGCAGCAGCTCCAAAAGAAGTGAGGCCCCCGCCACCTCGGCGGAGACCTCACCTGGCACGCGCCCGAGCGGCGCTCAGATGCGCGCGCGCAGCCCTAGCTCGTTGAGGACGACGAGCCTGCGTCGATCCGTGTCGATGAGTCCGGCCCGCTTCAACGCACCGATCACGACGGTAACCGTTTCGCGGGTCGCACCCACGAAATTGGCGATCTCCTGGTGCGTGAACTTCACGGAGACGAGCACTCCGCGTCCGTCCGCGACGCCGTGGCGCTGCGCGGCGCCGAGGACGAACTCGGCCACGCGCGACTCGACCGACCGACAGAGCAGCCCGTGCAGCCGCTCCTCGAGCGCGAGGCGTCGCTCGCCGACCAGCCGCTGCATCTCAAACGCGAAGCAGGCGTCGGACTCGAGCAAGTCGCGCACGGTCTTGCCGGGGATCCGCAGCGCCTCGACGCGCTCGAGCGTCATCGTCTCGAGCGTCACGTGGGGGTCGGCGAGACGCTCCTCCCCCACCACGTCACCGACCTCGATGTAGCCGAAGGTGAGCTCTCGATCCGCGGTCGTGCGCATCCGGCGCAGGCGTCCGCTGCCGACGACGTACAGCCCCGTGTCGTCCGGGCTGCACAGGGGGCGGCGCGGTTCGACGAAGACCAGATGCGCGGCGGTGGCGACCCGGGATCGGGTGTGCACGTCGAGGCGGGCGAAGAGCGGTGAGCGCGCGAGCACCCACCGCTTCCGGTCCTCGATTCGATGGTGCGAGCGACCCAGGGGGACGACTCGTGCGCTGGCTTTTGCAATGGCGACCACAGAACTACCTCTGTCTAAATCCTTCCTGATTGTAAGAATACAGTCAAGACGTATAAGCAAGAAAACTGTCCGAGCGCCCGGTTGACGACCCCCAGGGTGGCCAGTAGCCTCCGCGACGGGCGCGCAGAGCGCCCGCCCGAAAGGCCCTGGTCATGCGTCTCTTCAGCGGGAAAGTGCCCGTAATCGCAGATGATATCATCGAGACCCTTTCGGCTTCCGGCGACGTCGAGCTCGAGGACGCGGCGGAGGCGCGGCTCGACCTCGAGGCGGTGCTGAAGGAGCACATTCGGCGCGACCGGCAGGCCGGAGACGAGGCCCGCGAGCGAATGCAGCGCGAAGGGCTGAGCCACAGCATGCTCGGACGCGTGCGCGCCCGGGTGAACAAGGAGTGGGGGATGCCGGCACAGGACGAGGTGCTGCCCTTCCTCCTGGACCAGCTCGTCGAGATGCTCTTTCACAGCAACAACGTCGCCGAGATCTACGCGGACGACGTCGCCCTCCGCACCACGATCACGCCCATCCTCCGGCGCCACATGGAGGTCGAGGACGAGCTCGACCGCGAGGTCCGCGCGCGCATCAAGAACCTCTCGGAGGGCACCGCGACCTTCGAGATCGAGTACCAGCGCGTGATGGAGCAGATGAAGCAGAAAAAGGGCCTGTAACCCCTTCAGCGCGCAAGTGGCTCACAGGACGTTCTGCACCTGCTCCCGCACCCGGTCGATGTCGGCCTTCAGCTCGACCACGAGGGCGGTGAGGCCGAGCTGCGCCGCCTTGGCACCGAGCGTGTTCGCTTCGCGGCTCATCTCCTGCATGAGGAAGTCGAGCTTGCGGCCGACGAGCGGCTCCTCCGCGCCGACCAGGCCGCGGGCCTGGGCGACGTGGCTGTCGAGGCGCGCGACCTCCTCGGCGATGTCGACGCGCTCGGCCAGCAGGGCGACCTCCTGCTCGATCCGCCGCTCGTCCAGCGTCGCGTCGCAGCCCTCGAGCAGGCGCCGGATGCGGTCGTGCAGCCGCCGGTCGTAGCGCGCGATGAGACGCGGGAGCACCTCGCGAGCCTCTTTGGCGCGCGCTTCGATGCGGTCGAGGCGCCGCTCCAGCTCGGCCTCGAGCGAGGCGCCCTCGCGCTGCCGCATCGCGTCCAGATCATCACACGCCGCGACCACCGCGATCAGAACGGCGGCGCTCGTTGCGCCGGCGTCGAGGTCGCGCGACGCGTCGAAGAGGTCGGGCACGATCGCGAGCAGCGACAGAGGCACCGCTTCCCCCGGGCAGAGCGAGTCGCGTAGCGCGGCGAACTGCTCGAAGGCGGAGCGCGCGCGCGCCACGTCGAGCCTGAGCGGTCCGCACACGTCGCCTTCGAAGCGGATGACCGCCTCGATGCGGCCGCGCAGGAGCCGGCGCCGGATGGTCTCTTCGGCCTTCGCGCTGGCCGCGACGAGCCCCGACGGCGCGCGCAACCGAACGTCGACGTGGCGGTGGTTGACCGCCTTCAGCTCGGCGACGATGCGGCCGGCACCGAGGGGCGCCACGCCGACGCCGTATCCCGTCATGCTCCGCACGGCGCAGTTGTATCATGATTGGCCGGCGCGCTGCGTCCAAGCGAAGGCGCGACTGCGGGGGAGCGCGAGCGAGCGCGTACGCTACACTCCGAGCCCGTGGACGACGACCTGCTCCTGCTCATCCTCAGCTCGCCCTCGGGCGCGGGCAAGACCACCCTCACGCATCGGTTGCTCGACGACTTCGCGACGCTGCACTTCTCGGTGTCGCACACGACGCGCAAGCCCCGCGCGAACGAGGTCGAGGGGCAGGACTACCACTTCGTCAGCGAGTCGCGGTTTCAGGCGATGGTGGTGGAGGGCGCGTTCGCCGAGTGGGCCTCGGTCCACGGCCACTATTACGGCACGAGCATCGCGGAGTTCGCGCGCGCGCGTGAGCTCGGCCGGCGCGGCGTGCTCTTCGACGTCGACTACCAGGGCGCGCGGCAGATCCGGGCGAAGTTCCGGAGCGCGGTCGGCGTGTTCATCCTGCCTCCCTCGATGGACGAGCTCGAGCGCCGCTTGACGAGCCGCGGTCTCGATGACGAGGAGACGATCCGCCAGCGCTTCGCGAAGGCGCGCGAAGAGATCGAGCACTACCCGTTCTTCGACTACATCGTCGTGAACGACGACCTGCAGCACGCGCTCGGCGAGCTGCGCGGCATCGTCCACGCCGAGCAAGCGCGCCGGTGGCGTCGCGCGCGGATCGCCGAGGGCCTCCTCAGCGCGTGACCGCCGGCTGACGAGCCCGAGCGCGCGCGGCCCGCCTCGCACCCCCCGGCGCCGCCTCAGTCGAACGCCGCCTCGAGGGCCTCGGCGAGGCTGCGCACACCGACAAGCTCCGACCCCGGCGCGGCGCCACGGGCCAGCACCTGCTCGGCGTTGAGCGCGGGCAGCAGGATGCGCCGAAAGCCGAGCTTCACCGCCTCGTCGACGCGCGCCTCGGCCCGCTGCACGGCGCGCACCTCGCCCGCGAGGCCCACCTCACCGAACGCCACGAGCCCGGCGCCGACCGGACGCTCTCGCAAGCTCGACGCGACCGCCAGGGCGAGGGCGAGGTCGACGCCTCGCTCGGTGACGCGCGCGCCGCCCGCCACGGACGCGAAGACGTCCTGGTCGAGCACGTGGACGCCCGCCTTGCGGTCGAGCACGGCGAGCAACACCGCGAGCCGGCTCGCGTCGAGGCCGGTCGCGACGCGCCGGGCCGAACCATAGACGGCCGGCGCGACGAGCGCCTGGACCTCGACGAGGAGCGCGCGGCTCCCCTCGACGACGGGCACGACGAGCGAGCCGGCGGCCGCTCGCGGGCGCTCGGTGAGAAAGAGCGCGCTGGGGTCGGGGACCTCGCGCAGGCCGTCCTGCGCCATCTCGAACACGCCCACCTCGTGCGTCGGCCCGAAGCGGTTCTTGGTCGCCCGGACGACGCGGAAGGCGTGCGAGCGGTCCCCCTCGAACGAGAGCACGGTGTCGACGAGGTGCTCGAGGACCTTCGGGCCAGCGATCGCGCCGTCCTTGGTGACGTGTCCGATGAGCACGAGCGCCATCGATCGCGTCTTCGCGAGCGCGATGAGGCGCGCCGAGACCTCGCGGAGCTGGCCCACCGTCCCGGCCCCGGAGGCGACGGCCGCCGAGCGTAGGGTCTGGATCGAGTCGACCACCGCGACGTCGGGGGAGAGCGCGTCGACGGCGGCCTCGAAGTCGTCGAGCGCGGTCGTCGCCAGCAGCCGGATGTCGCCCACGCCGCTCGCTTCGAGCCGGCGCCCCCGCAGCGCGACCTGCTCCGCCGACTCCTCGCCGCTCGCGTACAGGACCACGCGGCCCTGCCGCGCGAGGCCCGCGAACGCCTGCATGACGAGCGTGGACTTGCCGATCCCTGGGTCGCCGCCGAGCAACGACACGCCGCCCGGCACGAGCCCGCCGCCGAGCGCGCGGTCGAGCTCTGCGAGGCCAGTCGGCAGCCGCTCGACGCCTCCGGGCGCGACGTCGGCCAGCCGCTCGACGCGCGCCGTCTCAACGCTCGGAGCGGCGCGGCGCCCGGCGCTTCCCCCGGACACGACGTGTGCGCCCAGCGTGTTCCACTCGCCGCATGCGGGGCAGCGACCCATCCAGCGCGGCGCCTCAGCGGCACACTCCGCGCACACGTATACCGTCCGTGACTTGGCCATCATGCCCTTGTCGCGCGGGCCCGCCGCTCCGTTGCGTCGTTGGCCGCCGGTTGACGAGGGGGCTGACAGCCCGCCGAGCGCCGGCCCGGTCGCTCCGCGGTGCTCGGTCGCTCGTCGCTCAGCGACCTGCTTAGAACTCCACGCCGAGCAGCAGGCGGAGCGTCTGAGCACGCGACACGCCGCGGCTCACGCCGAGCGAGGACCGGTAGTCGAGGCCCGCGAGCGGGAAGAGCACGCCGTAGTTGAACGCCGCGTAGAACCCGTCGAGCAGGTCCGGACCGTCCTCGCTCCGGTAGTAGAGCGAGGTGTCGATCTCGAAGCCGAGGTTGCCGTCGTCGCCGTAGGTCTGCGCAGCCTTCGCGGCCCGGCTGTAGATGAAGTCGACGCGGGCACCGAAGAGCCGGCCAAACGCGTTGTGGATGATGTCGTAGCTGATGCCGGGGCGGAAGTAGTACGCGCCGCCGACCGAGCCGAGGATGTTTCGGAACAAGATGAGGTCGACGCGGTAGTTCGGGTTGAAGGTGAACTGCGAGAGGCGGTGGTTCACCTGGTTGTTCGCGCCCGTCGTGCGCTGCTCGGCGGTGTTCTCGTAGATCGAGAGCCCGTCGACGTCGCTGTCCCCGGTCGCGAGGCCCGTCTTGAAGTACACGCCGAGCTTGTCGTCGAGCACGCGGTACTCGCTCTCGAACGCGAAGCCGAGCTGACGCAGTTTGTACTCGTCGTTCTGGAAATCCGGGAAGATATTGCGAACCCGCCCGGCCACCGTCGCCATCTCGAGCTCGAGGCGCAGGCTCTTCCACAAGAACTGCACCCAGATGTCGGGGATGTACATGCGCGCGTTGCGGCGGACGAAGTCGGAGAAGCCTTGCGTTGGGTCCGCCTGCGCGAACGGTGCCGCGGGCGCCGACGAGAAGCCCTGCTTGCGCAGGATGAAGTACAGCCCGCCGTTCAGGACCCAGTCCCCGCGCTCGAGGCGCGCGCGCTGCTCCTCCGGCTCGAGCCGATGCGCGACGAGCAGCGAGTACTGCCGGATGTCGTCACGCTGCGTCGCGTCGAAGGGGATTCCCGCGAGCCGGCTGACCGGCTGGCTGATGAGGCCCTCATCGGCGAAGTCCCACGACGCGCCGAAATAGAAACCCGCGAGCTTCGTGATGCCCATCACGCGGTCGACCTCGGACGAGTAGTCCGAGTCGATCCCGTCGCCCGAGTTCCAGAGCATGCCGAGGCCCCACTGGTTGCCCATCCGCCCGAAGCGGAGCTGGCCGATGCCGCGGTTGGTGACCTCGGCCCACGCGCGACGGATGACGATGCTGTCCTGCAGGCTGTTGCGGCCGTGCTCGGGCGGCTGCTGGCCGTTGGTGAAGGTGTCGACCGGGACGCCGGGCACGCGCGGCTGCCCGCTCGCGCCGGCGCGCGTCACGGTGCCGTTGGGCGCCGGGACATAAGCGCGGCTGTCCGGCGTCGAGCCGAGCACGAGGTTGTCGAAGATGTCCGCGCGCACGTGGACGCGGACGTCGTCGCTGAGCGCGATCGTCGGGTCGAGGCGCAGCCGCATGTTCGCGAAGCGGAGCCGGTCGCTGCTGCCGCTGCACGAGGTGTCCTGGTTCGGATCGGTGACGAGCGTCGCGCAGCCGCCCGCCGCGCTCGCGTTGCGGTCCGCCGGCACGAAGCGCGTGAACGGGTAGTCGTCGACCCCGACGAGCCGCCCGTCGCGGCCGAGGAAGAAGTTGTCCTGGAGCTCGCCGCGCACGCGGAAGTACCCGTGCAGGGTGAACACGGGCATCGGCGCCGTCCACGGGCCCTCGATGGGGTTCGCCGAGCCTGGCTCACCCGGGCCTTGGGTCTCCGTGTCGCCCGCGGGTGCGGCGGCGGTGCCGGCCGCGGCGGCCGATGGCGCTCCGGCGGCGGCCGGCCCCG
>JAGQJE010000205.1 GCA_020430775.1 Myxococcales bacterium | reverse complement strand
CTGCTCGAACAGGCCACGCTGCCGCGACGTCGACATGAACATGCCCCGACGATCGCATCCCCGATCCCTCAAGTCGATCCTTTGCAGCCCCAGACCCCGAGTTACTTCCCACGAATCGGGAGCGGGAGCGGGAGCGGGAGCGGGAACGGGGTCCGACGCCGGGGGACGGAGACGCACCGCCGTCAGGCGTTGACCCCCGATCCCGCCCGTGACACAAGCAGACCGCACCCGGCCTGGGGAACCGCACGAAGGGAGCGCTCGACCCGATGGCAACCGACGACCTCGACACGACGCTCGCCACCATCGCCGCCCTACTCGACCTCGCGGAGGGGCAGGAGGTGCTCTGGGTCGGCGCGCCGGACGCGCCTGGGGCGCGGGCGCTCCGCGCGGTCGCCGATGAGCTCGAGGTGGTCGCGCCGGTCGCACCAGGCGCGGGGCCCGGAGAGGGCGATGCGACTCGGGACCGGGGTGGGCGCCGGCCCTCCAGTGCCTCGCGGACGCGGCGCGCGCGCGGGCCCCGCCGGGGACGGGACGCGCTCGCGCATACCCTCGCGCTCGACCCCGACGAGGACTTCGAGCTGGTCATGGTGCCTGAGCTCGCCGCGCTCGGCTCGGGGTGGCGCGAGGAGCTCGCGCGGCTCGCGGCCGTCCTCGAGGACGACGGGTTCATCGCCGTCGGCCTCGACGTGGACAGCGCCTCGGGCGCCACGCTCGAGCAGCTCGAAGACACCCTCGGCCCGCTCTGTCGCGGCGGCCTGCGCACCTTCCAGGTGGCCGAGTTCTACGGGATCGAGGTAGCCCGCACCCGGCGCACGAAGCACCCCGACATCGTCGTCGACGACACGGAGATCAAGGGCGCGCCGGCCGTCCGGCGATACGTGACGGTGGGCGCGGCGACCGAGCGTGGGCGCAAGGTCTTCGACCGGCTCCCGACACAGGCGCTGCTGCGGCTCGACCCGCCTGCCGGCCGGGCCGCCGCATCGGCCGGTCGCCTCGACGAGCTCGAGCGGGAGCTAGCCCTCGCGCATGAGCACGCCGAGACGCTCGAGGCCGACCTCGGCGCGAAGACCGCCGAGCTCGAGGCCGTCCGCGCCGAGGCCGAGGCCGCGCGGCGCGATCGCCCGCGCAGCCGGCGCGGTGCGCGCGGGGAGGCGGCGAGCGAGCCCGCGGAGACCGCGATCGAGCACCAGTGCGCGGCGCTCGAGGCGCGGCTCGTCGAGCGGGGCCATCGGGTCACCGAGCTTCAGCAAGAGGTAGAGCGGCTCGGCGCGCTGGTGCGAGACACCGTCGCGGATCTCGAGACGGCCCAAACCGAGGGGACCGCCGGGGACGAGCGGCGAGCGCTCGACGCGGCGCGCGGAGAGGTCGACGGGTTGCGCGCGCGCCTCGCCGACCTCGAGGCCTCGCCCGCGGCGGCGCCGGCGGGCGCCCCTGCCGCGCCGGACGCGGCCGGCGGCGAGAAGGACGCCCTGATCACGCGCTTGCAGATGGAGCTCGGCGAGCTCGAGCGTGGCGACCGTGACCTCCGCTCGCGTCTCGAGCGTGCCGAGCGCGAGAACACCCGCCTGCGCGGCGGCCTCGTGGAGGCCGCGAGCGAGGAGGGCGCCGGCGATCGCTCCGCGCTCAGACGGCTGCGGCGCGAGCGGGATGACGCGGTCTCGGCGCTCGCGGAGGTGCGCGCGCTGCTGGCGAAGGTCGCCCCCGAGGCCTGATCGAGGCGCCTCGCCACCGATCGGTGGCGCCGACCCCGTGGCCTGGCGACCTCGCGAGCGCGTATCATGCGTGAGTCCGCGGCCCGGCCTGTCTCCGAAGCGAGCGACGCGCCGCGCGCAAAAAGGGCCTGGCGGTTTGCACCGGCCAGGCCCCTCTTACGAGCGATGGCGGACGGTTAGAAGTCCATCCCGCCGCCCATGCCGCCGGCACCCGCGCCGTCGGCCTTCTCGGGCTTCGGCGCGTCCGCGACGAGCGCGTCGGTCGTGAGCATCAGACCGCTCACCGAGGCTGCGTTCTGCAGCGCGGTGCGGACGACCTTCGTCGGGTCGATCACGCCGGCCTTCAGCAGGTCGGTGTAGGTCTCGGTCGCCGCGTCGAAGCCGTACGCGCCCTTGTTCTTCCGGACCTCGTTGACGACGATCGATCCCTCGAGGCCGGCGTTGCCGGCGATCTGCCGGAGCGGCTCCTCGACGGCGCGTTCCATGATGTTCACGCCGATGCGCACGGTGTCGCTGACCTCGAGTTTGTCGAGGCCGGCCTTCGCGCGGATGAGCGCGACACCGCCACCCGGGACGACGCCCTCTTCGACGGCCGCGCGGGTCGCGTTGAGCGCGTCCTCGACGCGAGCCTTCTTCTCCTTCATCTCGACCTCGGTCGCCGCGCCGACCTTGATGACGGCGACGCCGCCGGCGAGCTTCGCCAGGCGCTCCTGGAGCTTCTCGCGGTCGTAGTCGCTGGTGGTCTCTTCGATCTGGCGGCGGATGGTCTCGATGCGCCCGTTGATGTCGGACTTCTTGCCGGCGCCGTCGACGATCGTGGTGTTGTCCTTGTCGATCGTGATGCGCTTGGCGCGGCCGAGGTCGGTGAGGGTGACGTTCTCGAGCTTGATACCAAGGTCCTCGCTCACGACCTGGCCACCCGTGAGGATCGCGATGTCCTGGAGCATGGCCTTGCGACGGTCGCCGAAGCCCGGTGCCTTGACGGCCGAGGTGACGAGCGTGCCGCGCAGCTTGTTGACGACGAGCGTCGCCAGCGCCTCACCCTCGGTGTCCTCCGCGATGATGAGGAGCGGCTTCTGCTGGCGCGCGATCGCCTCGAGGACCGGCAGCAGGTCCTTCATGTTCGAGACCTTCTTCTCGCAGATGAGGATGTAGGGATCCTCGAGCTCCGAGACCATCCGCTCCGCGTCGGTCACGAAGTAGGGCGAGAGGTAGCCGCGGTCGAACTGCATGCCCTCGACGACGTCGAGCTCGGTCTCGAGACCCTTGGCCTCCTCGACCGTGATGACGCCCTCCTTGCCGACGCGCTCCATCGCCCGCGCGATGATGTCGCCGATGGTGGCGTCACCGTTGGCGGAGATGGTGCCGACCTGGGCGATCTCCTTCGGATCGCGGGTCGAGCTCGAGAGCTTCTCGAGCTTCTTCGTGATGTGCGCGACCGCCGCGTCGATGCCGGCCTTGATGTCGCGCGGGTTGTGGCCCGCAGCGACCATCTTCGCGCCCTCGCGGAAGATCGCCTGTGCGAGCACGGTCGCCGTGGTCGTCCCGTCGCCGGCGATGTCCGAGGTCTTCGAGGCGACCTCGCGCACCATCTGCGCGCCCATGTTCTCGAACTTGTTGCTGAGCTCGATCTCCTTGGCGACGGTCACGCCGTCCTTGGTGATCGTGGGCGCGCCGAAGCTCTTCTCGATGACGACGTTCCGGCCCTTCGGACCGAGCGTGACCTTCACAGCGTTGGCGAGCGTGTTGACGCCGGCGAGGATGCGCTCGCGGGCGTTCGCGTCGTAGAGGATCTCTTTCGCAGCCATCGTCTACTCTCTCCTCACTCGATGATCCCGAGGACGTCATCCTCGCGGAGAATCAGGTGCTCGGTACCTTCGATCTTGACTTCGGTGCCGCCGTACTTGCTGAAGAGGACGCGGTCGCCCTTCTTCACCTCGAGCGGACGGACCTCGCCGTTGTCGAGCGTCTTGCCGGGCCCGACGGCCACGACGTTCCCCTCGATGGGCTTCTCCTTCGCGGTATCCGGGATGATGATCCCGCCCGCGGTCTTGGTCTCTTCCTGCACTCGCTTGACCAGGATTCGGTCGTGCAGCGGTCGAATCGACATGTCGAACGCCTCCAAATCGGTGGGCGCCGCGCGCGCGGGCCCGTGTTTGGCACTCTCGACGCGAGAGTGCCGATGACCGCGGGCACAGTAGTTACCCCCCGAACGCTGTCAACCCCCGGCCGCGGAGAAAATACTGTCCCTGAATAACACGAATAAAAACAGTAGTGTGTACGTGGTGCGTGGCCGCGCTGGGTGAGTGTCCGGGTTGCTGCGTGCCCGGCCGTTGCCGAGGGGCCGGCCGCCTGCTACAAAGCGCAGCGCCGAACGCCCGGAGCCGCGCGCAGCCGCGGTCGTGCGGTCGCCCGCGGACGCTCACACCGAGGGCGGCGCCGCCGAACACCTCGAGGATTGCCATGGCCCGCGTCACCGTAGAAGACTGCCTGGAGCACGAAGAGAACCGCTTCGCGCTGGTCGTGCTCGCCTCGAAGCGCGCGCGGCGCCTGATGAAGGGCGCGCCGGCCCTGGTCCCGAGCAAGAACCGCGAGGCGGTGACCGCGCTCCGCGAGATCGCCGCCCAGCGTGTGCACTTCAGCCGCCCGGTGCGAGAGGCCATCGAGGAGCACATCGCCGAGGCGAAGGCGGCGGACGTCCTCTGAGCGGCCGCCGGGGCGCACGCACCGGTCGCGCGGCGTGCACGTCGCGCTCGCTCCGCGCACAAGGGGCTTTACTTCGGTCGGCGCTGAGGGGACCCTCGACGGGGTGCACGCAAGGGCCGCCGCGGAGCGCGCCGCCGGCCAGCGCGCCAAGCCCTGATCGACTCGTCCTCATGGTCTGCCTCTCCCGAAGCGAAGCCTCGTCCCGCCGCCGGGTCCGTACGGGCGGGGGGCAAGCCGCTTAACGGTTGCGCATGGCCCGCATCACCATCATCGGCCCGGAAGGCACCCAGGAGCGGGAGCTCGGCGAGCACAACACGCTCGGCCGCCTCCCTGGCAACACCCACCAGGTGCTCGATCGCATCGTCTCGAAGGAGCACTGCCACATCGATCGCATCGAGGGGCGGTACGTCCTAAAGGATCTCGGCTCGCTGAACGGCACGTTCGTGAACGGCGAGCGCGTCTCGGAGGTGGTGCTCGAGGACGGTGACGAGCTTGCGCTCGGCTCGACGCGCGTGCGCTTTCACGACGATCGGCCGCGGGAGGGCGGCGCCTTCAGCACCGCCGCGATGGTCGCGACGCGGACCACGCAGCCGCCGCGGCCCAAGACGCCACCGCCGCGCGGGCCGCAGGTCACGATGACCCCGGGGATGGTCGAGAGCCACATCCGCACCAAGATCGCCCAGCGCGACAAGGGCTTTCTGCCGGAGCAGCTCGTGACCGACGAGGCCGTGCTGCGCAGCGACTACGAGAAGCTGCGCGCGAGCTACGAGGTCATCCGCGCGATCGGCGTCGAGATGAACGTCGACGGTCTGCTCGGGAAGCTCCTCGACACCGCGTTCCAGCTCTTGCCGGCCGACCGCGGGGTCGTGCTGCTCTACGACGACGCGGGGGAGCTCGTCCCTCGGAGCGTGAGGACGAAGCGGCCGCAGGCCGAGGGCGAAGAGGTCGTCTTGTCGACGACCATCATCGACGTGGTCCTACGCGACAAGGCCGCCGTGCTCTCGCACGACGCGTCCGTCGATTCGCGGTTTCAGGGGGCGCACTCGATCATCATGCAGGGGATCCGCTCGTCGATGGCGGTGCCGCTGCTGCACAGCGACGAGGTCTTCGGGCTGATGGTCCTCGACTCGCAGATCGCGACGAACGCGTTCACCGAAAAAGACCTCGAGCTCTTCCAGAACATCGCCAACCAGGCGGCGATCAGCATCCAGAACACCCTGTACGCGCGCAAGCTCGAGGAGGAGGCCATCACCCGGCAGCGCTTCCAGCGCCTGCTCTCGCCGGCCATCGCTGAGCAGGTGCTCTCCGGGAAGGTCGAGATCAGAAAAGGCGGCGAGCTGCGCGAGGCGACCGTGCTCTTCACCGACATCCGCGGTTTCACCGCGATGAGCGAGTCGATCGCCGCTCCGGAGATCGTCGACATGCTCAACGAGTACTTCGAGCGGATGGTGGAGATCATCTTCGCGAACGAGGGGACGCTCGACAAGTTCGTGGGAGACGAGATCATGGCGCTTTTCGGCGCCCCCGTCGCGCACGACGATGATCCGGTGCGCGCCGTGCGCACCGCCCTGCAGATGAAGCGCGATCTGCGCAAGCTCAACGTCGAACGCGCCGCTCAAGGCCAGCCGTCGATCGAGGTCGGCGTCGGTATCAATACGGGCGAGGTCGTCGCGGGCTACCTCGGGAGCAGCAAGGCGCTCGAGTACACCGTCATCGGCGACACCGTGAACACGGGCGCGCGCTTTTGTTCGGTCGCGAAGGCCGGGCAGATCCTCATCAGCGAGACGACCTATCAGCGCGTCCGGCATGTCTTCAGGGCCGAGCCGCTGCCTCCGGCCCATGTGAAGGGCAAGTCGCTACCCCTGTGCATCTACAGCGTCCTCGGCCCGGTCGAGGGAGGCACGGCGGACCTTGCGAGCGAGGGTCGGACGGACTAACTCCACCAGTCGCGCAGCTCGCGAGAGGCTCTGTGGCGCACCTCGACTTCGAAAAACCGCTAGTAGAGCTAGAGCAGCGGATCCGCGCGCTGAAGGCCGCCTCGGGCGGCCGCGGCGCGGAGATCGACCAATCGGTTCGCCAGCTCGAGGCCCAGGTCGACCGCCTCTCGCGTGAGCTGTTCGACGAGCTGACCGTCTGGCAGAAGGTCCAGCTCAGCCGACACCCGGACCGGCCGTACTTCCTCGAGTACGCCGAGGCGCTCTTCGAAGACCTGCTCGAGCTGCACGGCGATCGCTGCTTCGGGGACGACCCCGCCGTGGTCGCGGGATTTGCGCGCTTCGACGGGCGCACGGTCGCCGTCATCGGACACCAAAAGGGCCGGTCCACCAAGGAGAAGGTGCACCGCAACTTCGGCATGGCGCGGCCGGAGGGCTACCGAAAGGCCGTGCGCGTGATGGACCTCGCGGAGCGCTTCGGCCGCCCCGTGCTCACCTTCATCGACACGCCGGGCGCGTACCCCGGCGTGGGCGCGGAGGAGCGGGGACAGAGCGAGGCGATCGGCCGGGCGATCGCGCGGATGGCGCGGCTGCGGGTGCCCGTCATCGCGACGGTCATCGGGGAGGGCGGCTCGGGCGGCGCGCTCGGTCTCGGCGTCGCGAACCGCGTCTTGATGCTGGAGTACGGCACCTACTCGGTCATCACGCCCGAGGGCTGCGCCTCGATCCTGTGGCGCGACGGGGCGGAGGCGCCGAGGGCGGCCGAGCAGCTCCGGATCCTCGCGAGCGACGCCCTCGAGTTGGGCGTGATCGACGAGATCATCGCCGAGCCGGTCGGCGGCGCGCACCGGGATCCGAAGGGAGCGGCGGAGCGGCTCGGGAGAGCCCTGCGGCGTCACCTCGACGCGCTGAGCGAGGTCGAGCCGGCCGCGCTGCGCGAGGAGCGCTACGCGAAGGTCCGCGCGATGGGCCGATTCGCGTCGGTTTGAGCGGTGCGGCGACCGAAGGTTTTTGACGACGCGCGTGGTTCGCATGTACCCTTGCGCAACCCGCGGTCTCGCGGGTGGGGTGTGCCTTACGTGCGACGCATATCACTGGCTGTGATGCTCATGGTGACCGGCTGCGGCGGCACGATGGCGGCGACCGCGCCGACGACGCCGAGCGCAGACCGAACCGCGACTGCGCAGACCAGCCTGCAGGACGCGCACGCACGCTACAGCGACGCGCTTCGTAGCCAGAGCGACGCCCAACAGCTCCATGACCGCCAGAACGCCCAAGACGCCCAGAACGCGGCAGCGCTCGCCGACCTGCGCGCGCAGGATGCCGCGGTGAGCGCGGGGGGCTGGAACGAGCCAGCCACGCCGGATGGGCAGGGCCCTGTCGCGTGGAGCGCCGCCGGGGCTCCGCCATCCGCACGCGGCGCATCGGGACACGCTGGCGCCGCGGCCGCGGTGGCCGACGACGACCTCGATGACGTCGCCTGGCCGCCGCTGCCTCCGTCCGCCGTCACGTCGCCGTCTCGGAGCTTCGGCACCGACGACGAGCCGGCCGTCGCGTCGAGCGCGCCGCCGTTCGCCGCCGACGCGGCAGACGACGCCGCGCCTTCGCAGCCGGCCGAGGACGACGGCGCCGCAGCCGGCGCCGCCGCCGACAACGGGCCGCGTCCTGTCCTGCGCCTGTACGGCTCGGCGGAGCCGTCCGCGTCCACCCCTGCGCCCACGTCGGCGCGCGACGACGGGCCGCGCCCCGTCCTGCGCCTGTACGGCTCGGCGGAGCCGTCCGCGTCCGCCGCCGCGCGACGGCCGGCCCCGCTCGTCGAGCCGGACGCTCCGGTCCTCGCGGTGACCTCGAGCGTGCCGCCGGCGGTCTCGGTCGTCGCGAGCCGCGCCGCTCCGGTCACGCCCAACGCCGACTCCGCCACGGCCCAGGCTGGGCCCATCGCCTCCTACCGCCAGGCGCTCGGGCTGTTCCGGGACGAGAAGCTGACAGAGTCGATCGCGGCCTTCTCCGCGTTCCTCGCGCGCTTTCCCCGGCACTCGTACGCCGACAACGCGCTCTACTGGCGCGCTGAGGCGAAGTACGCTCTGCACGAGTACGCCGACGCGCTCGCGGACTTCGAGGCAGTCGCCAGCCGGTATCCGAACGGCAACAAGGTCCCCGACGCTCTGCTCGGGGCAGGTCTGTGCGCGCTGCGTCTTGGCCGGCGCGACGCGGCGCGAGCGCTCTTTCAGCGCGTGCGCGACGACTATCCGCACAGCGTCGCGGCGCAGATGACGCCGCGGGAGGACGCATCATGAGGTCTTGGTTTCGACTCTCGATTCTAGTCGCGCTCGCGGCAGCGGCCGTCGGCGTGACGTCAAACGCGGCGCTCGCGCAGGACGACGAAGGCGGCGGGCTGACCGTGGCCCGGTCGAGCGCCCAGGTCCCGGACAGCTACGAGGTCCAGCAAGGGGACACGCTCTGGGGCATCACCGACCGCTTCTACGGCAACCCGTATGAGTGGCCGCGGGTGTGGTCGTACAACCCGAGCGTCACCAACCCGAACTGGATCTACCCCGACACGGTGCTGCGGCTCCGTCCGGGCTCCGGCGCGGTCGCGGCGCCGGTCGCCGGCGCGCCCGCGCAGATCGCGCAGGCCGCGCCGCTGCGTCAGGCCCGCCAGCCGAAGGGCATCTGGCTGCAGCGAGAGGCCTTCCTCGACAAGGACGCGCTGAAGTCCGCCGGGTCGATCGGCGGCGCGCCCAACGACCACATGTTCCTCTACCCGGGGGACCTCATCTACATCGAGTACGACAAGCACGCGACCCCGCCGAAGATCGACCAAGAGTACTCGATCTTCCGCGTCCTGAAGAAGGGCGACTACTACCGGCGCAAGGAGGCCGAGGGGACCCTCGTGCGCATCTACGGCACCGCCAAGATCGTCACGTATGACGCGAAGACGCGGGTCGCGCGCGCGAAGGTCGTCGACTCGCTCGACCCGATCGAGCGCGGGTTCCAGGTCGCCGCCGTGCCGCGCCACTTCGACGACGTCGAGCGCCGTCCGAACGCGAAGAACGTCAAGGGCGAGATCATCGCCGACCTCCGGCCGCTCGGGCTGATCGGCCAGCACATGATCGTGTTCGTGAACCGGGGCTCTAACGACGGCGTCGAGGTCGGCAACACCTTCGACCTCGTGCGCTCGGGCGATCCCTGGCGGGATTCGCGTATGGACAAGACCCAGGACCTCGGACAGACCGTCGGCACCCGCCGTCTCCCGAAGCTCAGTCACTACCCGACGGAGGTCATCGGGCAGGCACGTGTCGTCGACGTCCGGCCGAAGACCGCGACCCTGTACGTCACGGAGTCCACGACGGACATGCCGCTCGGCGTGCGGGCGGAGATGCGCGCCGGGCAGTAGCCTGCCGCCGTCGGCGAACGCTCGCCCGCGGGGCGTTGCGTCGAGCGCGTACGCTGAGAGAGACTGCGCTGCGATGCCAGCGTCGAGCGAGCACGATCCGGCCGGCGGCGAGCTGTCCAGGCTGCGGTCCGAGGTGGCGCGCGAGCGGCGAAAGCTCGCCGCGCTCGAGCAGGTCGCCTCGGCGCTCGGGGCGACGCTCGACCTCGACGAGCTGCTCGAGGTGGTCGTCCCGCGGATCAGTCAGGCGATGGACGCCGAGCGCTCGACCGTCTACCTGCTCGACCGAGACACGGGTGACCTGACCGCGAAGGTCGCGCAGGGGGAGTCCTATCGAGAGATCCGCCTCGCACCTGGCGAGGGTCTCGCGGGCGCGGTGACGCGGACGGGCGAGCCGCTGAACGTCCAGGACGCGTACCGCGACGTCCGGTTCAACGGCGAATGGGACCGCAAGACGGGGTTCCGGACGCGGGCTGCGGTCTGCGTCCCGATGAAGAACCGACACGGGCGGATCATCGGCGTCGTGCAGGCGCTGAACAAGCGCGAGGGGACCTTCTCGCTCGACGACGAGACGATGCTCGGCGCGCTCGCGACCCAGGTCGCCGTCGCGGTCGAGAACTCGAAGCTCTTCCTGTCGATGGTCGAGACGAACGCGGAGCTGCTCCGCACACAGGACCAGCTCGAGGCGAAGATCCGCGAGCTCGACGTGCTCTTCGAGATCGCCACGGTGTCGGCCTCCGCCGTCGACCTCGACGACCTGCTCGAGGGCGTGCTGGTCCGGAGCATGCGCGCCATCGACGCGGACGCGGCCTGCGTACTGCTCGCCGACGACGTCACCGGCGATCTGCGCTTTCGCGCCGCCGCCGGCGGCGAACCGGAGGCCGTCAAGCGCCTCAAGATCGACGCCGGCAGCGGCATCTCCGGGTGGGTGGCGCAGATGCAGCGGCCGCAGGTCGTGAACGACGCCGACGGCGATCCACGCCACTCGCGGCACATCTCGGCCGAGGTGGGCTACCACGCGCGCTCGGTTCTCTGCGTGCCCCTGCGATGGGAGGACGGCACGGGCGCGCTCGAGCTGCTCAACAAATCCGGCGGCGCGGGTCGCTTCGGCGACGACGACGTCAAGCTCGCGACGGTCATCGCGCAGCACGTCTCGACGGCGATCGAGCAGGCGCGCGTCCGGGCTCGGCAGGCGCAGCGCGACCGGCTCTCGACGATCGGGCAGTTCTTGAGCGGCGTGCTCCACGACCTCAAGACGCCGCTGACGGTCGTCGCGGGCTACGTGCGGCTGCTCGCCGAAGAGAACGATCCGGCCGTGCGGGCGAAGTACGCGGCGACCGTCAAGCGGCAGCTCGCGCTACTCAAGACCATGATCGGGGAGACGCTCGCGTTCGCGCGCGGCGAGCGGCAGCTCTGGGCGCGCAAGGTGTATCTGCGGGCGTTCTTCGAGGACGTGGCCGAGCAGCTCCGGCGCGTGCTCGCCGATCGGGGGATCGCGCTCGTGCTCGAGCTCGAGGATCGGGGCGTCGCGCGCTTCGACGAGAACAAGATGATCCGCGTGCTGCACAACCTCGCCCGGAACGCGGCGGAGGCCATCGGCGCGGCGGGTGGGACCTGCACGATCGGGGTGCGCCGGCGCGCGGACGGCGCGGTCGTGATCACCTTCACCGACGACGGGCCAGGGGTCCCCGAGTCGATGCGGGAGCGGCTGTTCGAGTCCTTCACCACGCACGGAAAGCCGAGCGGCACCGGGCTCGGGCTCGCCGTCGTCCGCACGCTCGTCGAGGAGCACGGCGGGACCATCTCGGTCGAGAGCGCGCCCGGGCGTACGTGCTTCACCATCGTGCTGCCGCAGCCGGCGCGCGGCGCGGAGGCCGCGTGACGGGCCGTCGCGGGTCGCTCTCGGTCGCGCGCGGGGCGCGTCGCGGTCGTCGCGGCCGCGGCGACTACACCGCCCTCGCCGTCGTGACCGCCGCGACCGTGCTCGTCGGGGCGCTGGCGCCGTCGGGCGCGCGCGCCGACGAGGCGGCACCGGCCGACGTCCCTGCGGCTGCCGAAGGCGCGCCCGAGGCGTCGCGCGTGCGCGTGGCCGAGCGCCTGCGCGAGAGCACCGTGGCGGTGGAGGTCGGCGACACGCGCGGCTCCGGTTTCGTCGTGGGGCCGGAGCGGTGGGTGGTGACGAGCGCGCACGTGGTCTCCGGCTACGCCACCGCGCCCGTGCTGCTTCGATTCTCGGACGGCTCGCAGGCTCGAGGGGAGCTCATCGCGCTCGACGCGCCGCACGATCTCGCGGTGGTCGCGGTCCGAGGTAGGGTACGGGCTCAGCCGCTGCCGATCGCCCGCGAGGCTCCGCGCGTCGGGCAGAGCGTGCTCGCGTTTGGCAGCCCGTACGGGCTCGACGGGACGCTGACCCGCGGCATCGTCAGCGCCGTCCGCGACCAGCCGCTCGGGCACGTGAGCGACGCAGGCGGCGCGCCGGTCGTCGTCCACGGCGTGCTGCAGACGGACGCGCCGCTCAACCCAGGGAGCTCCGGCGGGCCGCTCGTCGACTCCCGCGGAGAGGTCGTCGGCGTCAGCACGGCGATCGTCTCCATCGGCGGCGGGAGCCAGGGCATCGGCTTCGCGGTCCCCGCGAGCGACGTGCGCGCGCTGCTCGATCAGCTCCGCGCGCGTGACGCGAGCCCGGGGGCTGAGGCCTCGTCCGGTGACGGCGCGGCCTCACCGGCGTCGGGCGCGGGCACCGTACCGCAGCCGGGCACGAACGCCGGCTCCGAATCGCATCCGGCGGCGGACCTCGAGGGCGACGTCGGGGCCGCGGATCGGGTGACCCTCGCCGGGCGGCTCGGGCTCGAGGCGATGAGCGCTGTATCGGGCGCGGTGAGCGGGCTCCGTTTGCGTACCGTGCGCCGGTCGAGCGCCGCGTTTCGCGCGGGGTTGCGTGGCTCGGACGACCCGGCGCCCGGATACGTCCGGCGGCTCGGCGTCTCGTGGGACGGACACGTGATCCTCGGCGTCGACGGGACCTCCGTCGGCGGGCTGGCCGCGCTCGAGGCGGCGCTCACCGCGGCGCTCGAGGCGGGGCGACCGGCGGTGTGGATGCACGTGACGGTGGGGGAGGGGCTGGTGGACTCGACCGTGCGCGTGCCGCTGCCGTCGCCCGCCGCGCCCGCCTCGAACACCGCGCCCGCCTCGAAGCCCGCGCCCGCGGATGCGCGGCGCCCGGCGGCAGAGGCCCCCGCCCGGGGGTTGCCGTCGGCCGCTCCGTCGCCCGGTTGATGGCGCGCTCCGACTGCGCGCCGTAGGCTCCCGCCCGCCATGGATCTGCCCGCCGTTCGTAAGCGTGTCTCAGACCTCCTCGACGCCGGGGACCTCGGCGGCGCGTTCGCCTGCGTCGAGCCACATCGCGCCGAGCTCACCCGCTCCCGCGAGCTGGCGTTTCTGTGGATGGACCTGCTCTCGATCGCGCGTGGGCGGCCGACCGCGCTCGAGGAGGCGCGCGCGGTGCTCGAGCGCTGGCCGGACGACCCGACGCTCGTCCTGACGGCCAACGCGGCGCTGATCGGGCTCGCGGAGCAGCGCCCGCTCGACGAGCCCCCGCTCCACGACCACGGGCCCGCCCACCTCGCCGCTGCCGCGGCCGAGCGCTGCCTCGCGGCGCTCGCGGATCGTCCCGCTCCGGCGTCCGGCGAGGCCCCGCTCGCCGAGCGGCGCGAGGTCGGCGGCTTCTTGTGGGGGCAGCGCGCGAACGCCTTGCGCCTCTGCGGGCCGCGCGAGGACGAGGCAGCACAGCGCGCGTTCGAGCGCGCCGTCGACATCGACCCGGACAACGCGGGCTGGTGGTTCGACCTCGGGCTGCTGCACAAGTGGCGCGGGCGCTTCAAGCGCGGATACGACTGCAACCTGAAGGCGCTGGCCCGCCTCGACGAGGCCGACCCGCGGTGGCGCGCCGCCCAGTGGAACCTCGCGATCTGCGCGACGGCGATCGGGGACGGCGACGTGGCGGGCGGTGTGTGGAAGCGGCTGGGGATGCCCGCCGCGCTGACCGAGGCGAGCGGGATGCCGCTCGTCGAGGGCCTGCCGCCGATGCAGGTGCGGGTCCTGAGCCGCGGGACCGGACGTGGCCTCGGCTCGGCGGTCCCGGACGCGGCGACCGTCTTCGAGGTGGTGTGGGTCGCGCCGCTCAGCCCCTGTCACGGCGTCGTGCAGAGCCCGACGTTTCGAGACGCACCGATCGATTACGGCGACGTGGTGCTCTGGGATGGCGCGCCGGTGCACGTGACCGAGACCTCGGACGGGCCGGTGCCCTGCTTTGCGTTGCTCGAGATCCTCCGCCGCGGCGACGAGCGGCGCTTCTCGTTCGTCGCCCTGCAGACCGACGCGGGCGACGTCGCCGGGCTCGAGGAGACGCTCCCTGAGGGGACACGGGTGTTCGTGCACCGCGAGCGCGTCGAGCGCGGCTGCCCGACGTGTGCATCCGGCGCCGGTGGGCCGCACGTGCACGCGCCCGAGGCGCCGCCACCCGAGGCGCGCGTCGCGTACGGCAAGGTGATCGTCCCGGCGGCGGCGGACCTGCGCACCTTCCGCGTGCACTTCGAGCGGACCTCCCGCAAGGGCGGGCACGTCGTGATGGCGCTCCCGGAGCTGTACGAGGCGCTCGGCGAGACGCGGCGCGCCGGCCAGGAGCACCGCGCCTGGCGCGGCATCGAGAAGACTGCGCTCCGTAAGGGGCTCGTCGCCGGCTGAGCCCGCCGCGCGCGGCGGCGCTTCGCCGTGCGCCCTCGGCCCGGGGGGGCTCAACCGGGCGGGCGCGGCGGCGCGACCGCCCGAGACGCCAGCACCGCGTCGGCCGCGCGGACGCCGTGGTCGAACGCCTCTTCGAAGAGCGCGAGCGCCGAGAGGTCGCTGTGGGCGAAGTGGATGCGCCCGCCGGCGAGCGGCGCGGCGGCGCGCGTGCGCGCCTCGCTCCACACGAACCCGGCGCGCGGCTGGATCATCGCGTGCCCCCACCGGTAGACGTCGATGCGCTCGACGTGGTCGACGAGGTCCGGGTGCGCGGGCGCGAGGTCGCGAAGGATCGCGTCGCGCCAGTCCTCCCACGAAGCCTCGAGCAGGTACGCGCGCGCCTCGGCCGGCGTGTAGTCCCAGAGCGGGCGGTAGTAGGTCCAGACCGTGGGGCCGAAACCTCGGCCGCCTTGGTGCGTGGCGTCGACGTAGCCGACCGATCGGCTGTGGTGCAGGACGTTGTCCCAGCAGGGCTCGAAGCCGCGCTCTCCGGGGCGGCTCCGCAGGTGCAGGTTGGCGACCGCCCACGCGCCGAAGCGAAAGCCCTCGAGCGACGGGGGCCCGAGCTGGCGGAGCGGGCGGACGATGCGTGCCGCGGTGAAGCGCGGCGTGGCGACGACGCAGCGCTCCGCGTCGATCACGACCGGCGCGTCGTCCGCCGTCCGGAGCAGGCGCGCGCGGACCCCCGCCTCGGTCGGCTCGACGTCGACGGCGAGGTGGCCGGTGTGCGCGCGGGCGCCGGTGACCGCGGCGAGGTGGTGGACGAGGGCGCCGTTGCCCTCGGGCCAGGTGAGCACCGGCTGCGCGTCCGCCCCGGGTCGGCGGATGCGCGCGGCCCAATAGAAGATCAGCGCCCAGGCGCTCGCCTCGTCGAGCCCGAGGCTGTAGTCGTCGCGGCACGCGTACAGGGCGAGCCAGCGCAGCCGCGCGGAGGTGAAGCCGTGCGCGTCGAGCCACGCCCGCGCGCTCAGGCGGTCCAGCGCGCGCAGGTCGGGGTCGTCCGAGCAGCGGGACACGGGGAGCGTGAACGCGCGACGCCCGCGCCCGTCCCGCATCGCGACGTAGCCGTCGATCGTCCGGCGGAAGCGCTCGAGCTGCCGGAGGTCTTCCGCGCTCGCGCCCGCGAAGGGGTAGACGCCGGGGTACCAGTACCCTCGGAAGAAGACGCGCTCGGCCGGCTCCTGCACGAGGACCTGCTCGGCGCCGATCGGCTCGCCGTCGGAGTCCGTGCCCGTGACCGCGCCCAGCTCCCGGAGCAGGGCGATGAGCGTGGTGTTGTCGGCCATCGGCAGGGGCAGGTAGTGCGCGGCCCACGGGTAGCGCGACACGGCGCTCGCGCCGCTGAGCGAGGTGCCCCCGAGCTTCGGCTCGAGCTCGTAGAGCGCGAAGTCGTCGTAGCCGCGCCGCAACAGACGCCACGCGGCGCTCAGGCCGGCGGGTCCGCCGCCGAGGATGAGCGTGCCGGTCCGAGACGGCGTCACGCCGCGCCACGGCTCGAGCGACAGGCCGTCGCGGATCGCGTGGCCCTTCCGGAACGAGGGCGCGAGCAGCGACCCGGCGATCGCGCCGCG